>NZ_JAMYTP010000004.1:0-319230 GCF_040322515.1 Mesorhizobium sp. M0136 | reverse complement strand
GCCATGGAAGAGAAGCTGCGCTTCGCCATCCGTGAAGGCGGCCGCACCGTCGGTGCCGGCATCGTCGTCACCATCAAAGAGTAATTTGGACTTAAACCGATCTGTCGCGGGCGCTGCCCGCGCCGCGCCAGAACAAGGAAGTGACGCATGAACGGACAGAATATCCGCATCCGCCTGAAGGCGTTTGATCACCGGGTGCTCGACGCCTCGACACGGGAAATCGTGTCGACCGCCAAGCGCACCGGCGCCAACGTCCGCGGCCCAATTCCGCTGCCGACGCGGATCGAAAAGTTCACGGTCAACCGGTCGCCTCACGTCGACAAGAAGAGCCGCGAGCAGTTCGAGATGCGCACGCACAAGCGTCTGCTCGACATCGTCGACCCGACCCCGCAGACGGTCGATGCTTTGATGAAGCTCGACCTGGCCGCCGGTGTCGACGTCGAGATCAAGCTCTAAGGAACCAGAGGTCAGCGGGGCGACCCGGAACTCTGAAGGAACAAGAGGCGTGGAGGGGCGACAGCCCCGACAGGGAACTCTAAAGGAATTGAACCGATGCGTTCAGGTGTGATTGCAAAGAAGGTGGGAATGACCCGCATCTACAACGATGCCGGGGAACATGTTCCCGTCACTGTTCTCCAGATGGAGAACTGCCAGGTCGTGGCGCAGCGCACGCAGGAGAAGAACGGCTATACCGCCGTCCAGCTCGGCGTTGGCCTTGCCAAGGTGAAGAACACGTCGAAGGCGATGCGCGGCCATTTCGCGACCGCTTCCGTCGAGCCTAAGGCCAAGGTTGCCGAGTTCCGCGTCTCCGCCGACAACATGATCGATGTCGGCGCCGAGATCACCGTCGAGCATTTCGTCGTCGGCCAGAAGGTCGATGTAACGGGAACCACGATCGGCAAGGGTTTCCAGGGCGTCATCAAGCGGCACCACATGGGTGGCGGCCGCGCGACGCACGGCAACTCGGTGTCGCACCGTACACACGGTTCGACCGGCCAGCGCCAGGATCCGGGCAAGGTGTTCAAGGGCAAGCATATGGCCGGCCACATGGGTGACACCCGCGTCACCACGCAGAATGTCGAGGTCGTCTCGACCGACGCCGATCGTGGCCTGATCCTGATCCGCGGTGCGGTCCCGGGTTCGAAGGGTGCATGGATCCTGGTCCGCGATGCGGCCAAGGTGGCGCTTCCGGCCAATGCGCCGAAGCCCGCCGCGATCCGCGCCGTTGCAACCGATGGTGCCGCCAAGAACGAGGCCCCGGCCACAGAGGGAGCGGAATAATGGACCTCAAGATTACAACGCTTGGCGGCAAGGACGCCGGTAAGCTGAAGCTCTCCGAAGAGATTTTCGGCCTTGATCCGCGCGAGGACATCCTGCAGCGCGTCGTGCGCTGGCAGCTCGCCAAGAAGCAGCAGGGCACGCACAAGGCCAAGGGGCGCGCGGAAATCGCCCGCACCGGCGCCAAGATGTACAAGCAGAAGGGTACCGGCCGCGCCCGTCACCATTCGGCTCGCGCTCCGCAGTTCCGCGGCGGCGGCAAGGCCCACGGCCCGGTCGTGCGCAGCCACGAGCACGATCTGCCGAAGAAGGTGCGTGCGCTCGGTCTCAAGCATGCGCTTTCGGCCAAGGCCAAAAGCGCGTCGATCATCATCATTGACGAGCTGAAGCTGACCGAGGCCAAGACCAAGGCACTGATCGCGAATTTCGCGACGCTGGGCCTGAGCAACGCCCTGGTGATCGGCGGCGCCGAGCTTGACAAGAATTTCAAGCTGGCGGCGACCAACATCCCGAACATCGACGTGCTGCCCATCCAGGGCATCAACGTTTACGACATTCTGCGCCGCGGCACGCTGGTCCTTTCCAAGGCCGCCGTCGAGGCTCTCGAGGAGCGCTTCAAATGACCGACCTTCGTCACTACGACGTGATCGTCTCGCCGGCGATCACCGAAAAGTCGACCATGGCTTCCGAGCAGAACCAGGTCGTCTTCAATGTCGCCAAGAAGGCGTCGAAGCCGGAAATCAAGGCCGCCGTCGAAGCGCTGTTCGGCGTCAAGGTGATGGCCGTGAACACGCTTGTCCGCAAGGGCAAGATCAAGCGCTTCCGCGGCACGATCGGCCGCCAGAGCGACGTCAAGAAGGCGGTTGTGACGCTGGCCGACGGCCAGTCGATCGACGTCGCGACGGGTCTCTGAGCAAGGTCGCGAGGACAGAACAATGGCACTGAAAAAATTCAACCCGGTAACGCCGAGCACCCGTCAGCTGGTCATCGTCGACCGCTCGGGCCTCTACAAGGGCAAGCCCGTCAAGGGCCTGACCGAAGGCCTGACCAAGTCGGGCGGCCGCAACAATTACGGCCGCATCACGGCCCGCTTCATCGGCGGCGGTCACAAGCGCACCTACCGCATCATCGACTTCAAGCGCCGCAAGTTCGACGTCGTCGGTACGGTTGAGCGTATCGAGTACGATCCGAACCGCACCGCCTTCATTGCGCTGATCAAGTACGACGATGGCGAGCTGTCCTACATCATCGCCCCGCAGCGTCTGGCTCCCGGCGACAAGATCGTGGCCGGTGAATCGGTCGACGTGAAGCCGGGCAACGCGATGCCGCTGGCCTCGATGCCGGTCGGCACGATCGTCCATAATATCGAGCTGAAGCCCGGCAAGGGCGCTCAGGTCGCCCGTTCGGCCGGTGGTTATGGCCAGCTCGTCGGCCGCGACCAGGGCATGGCGATCCTGCGCCTCAATTCGGGCGAGCAGCGTGTCGTCCACGGCTCCTGCATGGCCACTGTCGGTGCCGTGTCCAACCCGGACCACGGCAACATCAATGACGGCAAGGCTGGCCGCACCGTGTGGCGTGGCAAACGTCCGCACAATCGCGGCGTGACCATGAACCCGGTAGACCATCCGCATGGCGGCGGCGAAGGCCGCACCTCGGGTGGCCGCCATCCGGTTTCGCCCTGGGGCAAGCCGACCAAGGGCAAGAAGACGCGGTCCAACAAGGCGACCGACAAGTTCATCCTGCGCTCGCGCCATCAGCGCAAGAGCTAAGAAGAGGTAACGCCAAGTGACTCGTTCGATTTGGAAAGGCCCCTTCATCGACGGCTACCTTCTGAAGAAGGTGGACAAGGTTCGTGAAGGTGGTCGCAATGAGGTGATCAAGATGTGGAGCCGCCGCTCCACCATCCTGCCGCAGTTCGTCGGCTTCACCTTCGGTGTCTACAACGGCCAGAAACACGTTCCCGTCTCGGTGAACGAGGACATGGTCGGTCACAAGTTCGGTGAATTCGCTCCGACCCGGACCTATTACGGTCACGGCGCGGATAAGAAGGCGAAGAGGAAATAATCATGGGCAAGGCCAAAGCTCCGCGCAGGCTTGCTGACAACGAAGCGCGCGCCGTGTTGCGCACGATCCGTATCAGCCCGCAGAAGCTGAACCTGGTTGCCGCGCTGATCCGCGGCAAGAAGGTCGCGACAGCGCTTTCCGACCTCGAATTCTCGGCCAAGCGGATTTCCGGCACGGTCAAGAAGACGCTGGAATCGGCGATCGCCAACGCGGAAAACAACCACGACCTCGACGTCGATGCGCTGATCGTGGCGGAAGCCTATGTCGGCAAGTCGATTGTCATGAAGCGGTTCCATGCCCGTGGCCGTGGTCGCGCCAGCCGTATCGAGAAGCCGTTCTCGCACCTCACGATCGTCGTTCGTGAAGTCGAAGAAAAAGGGGAGGCCGCATAATGGGCCAGAAAGTCAATCCGATCGGTCTGCGTCTCGGCATCAACCGCACCTGGGATTCGCGGTGGTTCGCGAACACCGGCGAGTACGGCAAGCTGCTGCACGAGGACATCAAGATCCGCAAATATCTTGAGAAGGAACTCAAGCAGGCTGCGATCTCGAAGGTCGTGATCGAGCGTCCGCACAAGAAGTGCCGCGTCACCATCCATGCGGCGCGTCCGGGCCTGATCATCGGCAAGAAGGGCGCCGACATCGAGAAGCTTCGCAAGAAGCTGATGGAGATGACCAAGTCCGAGACGCATCTGAATATCGTCGAAGTGCGCAAGCCGGAGATCGACGCGACCCTGGTCGCCCAGTCGATCGCCCAGCAGCTCGAGCGCCGCATCGCGTTCCGCCGCGCCATGAAGCGCGCCGTCCAGTCGGCGATGCGCCTCGGTGCCGAAGGCATCCGCATCAACTGCGCCGGCCGTCTCGGCGGCGCCGAGATCGCGCGCATGGAATGGTATCGCGAAGGCCGCGTGCCGCTGCATACGTTGCGCGCCGACGTCGACTACGGCACGGCCGAGGCGAATACGGCCTACGGCATCTGTGGCGTCAAGGTATGGGTGTTCAAGGGCGAAATCCTTGAGCACGACCCGATGGCATCGGAGCGCCGCGCCACCGAGGGCGATCATGCGCATGGCGGTGGTGGTGAGCGCGAGCGCGGTCGCCGTCGCGAAAACGCGTAAGACAGTCAGGAATTTGGAGTTAGAACGATGCTGCAGCCAAAGCGCACAAAGTTCCGCAAGCAGTTCAAGGGCCGTATCCACGGTACCGCCAAGGGCGGCACCAACCTGGATTTCGGTGGTTTCGGGCTGAAGGCGCTTGAGCCGAACCGCGTCACCGCGCGCGAGATCGAGGCGGCCCGCCGCGCGATCACCCGCGAGATGAAGCGCGCCGGCCGGGTGTGGATCCGTATCTTCCCGGACGTGCCGGTTACGTCGAAGCCGACTGAAGTCCGTATGGGTAAGGGCAAGGGCGCCGTCGACTACTGGGCGGCACGCGTCAAGCCGGGTCGCATCATGTTCGAGATCGACGGCGTCAACGAAGAAACCGCCCGTGAGGCGCTGCGTCTCGGCGCGGCCAAGCTCTCGGTCAGGACGCGCTTCGTACAGCGCATCGCAGAATAAGGACGGGCTGATCATGAAAGCCGAAGACATCCGGACCAAGACCCAGGACCAGCTGACCGACGACCTGGCCAGCCTGAAGAAGGAGCAGTTCAACCTGCGCTTCCAGAAGGCCACCGGCCAGCTTGAGAAGACCGCGCGCGTGAGGCAGGTCCGCAAGGACATTGCGCGTATCAAGACCATCGCTGCGGAAAAGTCCGCGGCCAAGAAGGCTTAAGGACGAAAACCATGCCAAAGCGCATTCTGCAGGGCACCGTCGTCAGCGACAAGAACGAGAAGACGGTTGTCGTCAAGGTCGAACGGCGCTTCACGCATCCCGTGATGAAGAAGACCGTGCGCATGACCAAGAAGTACAAGGCGCACGACGAGAACAACGCCCACAAGGTCGGCGATCAGGTGTTCATCCAGGAATCGAAGCCGATTTCCAAGGACAAGCGCTGGGTCGTGGTGTCTTCGGACCAGGCCTGATCAGGGCAAACGAAACGAATTTTGGACAGACCGGGGAGGGGTGAGAAACCCGTCCCGTTAGAAAAGAAGAAGGCGGCCAGTCATGATTCAGATGCAAACAAACCTCGACGTCGCGGATAATTCCGGCGCCCGTCGTGTCATGTGCATCAAGGTGCTGGGCGGCTCGAAGCGGAAATACGCTTCCGTTGGCGACATCATCGTGGTGTCGATCAAGGAAGCCATCCCGCGCGGCCGCGTCAAGAAGGGCGATGTGATGAAGGCGGTCGTGGTTCGCACGGCCAAGGACATCCGCCGCCCGGACGGCAGCGTGATCCGTTTCGACAAGAACGCAGCCGTTCTCGTCGACAACAAGAAAGAGCCGATCGGCACGCGTATCTTCGGACCGGTTCCGCGCGAACTCCGCGCCAAGAACCACATGAAGATCATCTCGCTCGCGCCTGAAGTGCTGTAAGGAGCCGGACCAATGCAAAAGATTAGAAAAGGCGACAAGGTCGTCGTGCTGGCCGGCAAGGACAAGGGCCGTTCGGGCGAAGTCCTTTCGGTGCAGCCGAAGGACGACACCGCGCTGGTGCGCGGCGTCAACCTGATTCGTCGTCATCAGAAGCAGTCCCAGTCCCAAGAGGGCGGGATCATCACCAAGGAAGCGCCGATCCAGCTGTCGAACATCGCGCTGGCCGACCCCAAGGATGGCAAGCCGACCCGCGTCGGCTTCATCTTCCAGAAGGACGGCAAGAAGGTGCGCGTCGCCAAGCGCTCGGGAGAAGTCATCAATGGCTAAGGCTCAAACCAAGCAGGCAACTGCCCAGAACACGCCGCGCCTCAAGCAGGTCTACAACGAGACCATTCGCAAGGCGCTGCAGGAGCAGTTCGGCTACGAGAACGAGATGCAGGTTCCGCGCATCGACAAGATCGTGTTGAACATGGGCGTCGGCGAGGCGACCGGCGATTCGAAGAAGCCTTCGATCGCGGCCGAAGACCTTGCAATGATCGCCGGCCAGAAGGCCGTTGTCACCCGCGCCCGCAACTCGATCGCCGGCTTCAAGGTTCGCGAGAAGATGCCGATCGGCGCCAAGGTCACGCTGCGCAAGGAACGCATGTACGAGTTCCTCGACCGCCTCGTGAACATCGCACTGCCGCGCGTCCGCGACTTCCGCGGGCTCAACCCGAAGAGCTTCGATGGCCGTGGCAACTATGCCATGGGCATCAAGGAACACATCGTGTTTCCGGAGATCAACTACGACAAGGTTGATCAGATCTGGGGCATGGACGTCATCGTTTGTACGACTGCGAAGACGGACGACGAAGCCAGGGCATTGCTCAAGGCCTTCAACTTCCCCTTCCGCCAGTAACGGCAGCGAGAAAAGGAAAAATCTGAAATGGCAAAGACCAGCTCAGTCGAGAAGAACAACAGGCGCCGCAAGCTTGCGGACCAGTTCGCTGCCAAGCGCAAGGTGCTCAAGGCGATCATCATGGATCAGTCCAAGCCGATGGAAGAGCGCTTCCGCGCTCAGCTGAAGCTTTCGGCGCTGCCGCGCAACTCGGCCAAGACCCGCATCCGCAACCGCTGCGAAGTCACCGGACGTCCGCGTGCCTATTATCGCAAGCTCAAAGTATCGCGTATCGCGCTTCGTGATCTCGGCAATAACGGCCAGATCCCGGGCCTGGTCAAGTCGAGCTGGTAAGGAGGACATAACATGTCATTGAGCGATCCTCTCGGCGATATGCTGACCCGCATCCGCAACGCGTATGGCCGCAAGAAGTCGAGCGTTTCGACGCCGGCTTCGCGCCTGCGCACCCGTGTCCTCGACGTGCTGAAGGCCGAAGGCTATATCCGCGACTACAGCCAGACCGACTTCGACAACGGCAAGTCCGAAATCGAGATCGAGCTGAAGTATTTCGACGGTGCGCCGGTGGTGCGCGAAATCGCTCGGGTCTCGAAGCCCGGCCGCCGCGTCTACGTTTCGGCCAAGTCGATACCGCACGTCGCCAACGGCCTCGGCATCGCCATCCTTTCGACGCCGAAGGGTGTGATGGCCGACCACGAAGCGCGCGAACAGAATGTCGGCGGGGAAATCCTCTGCCAGATCTTCTGATCTGGTATGTGACCCGTTGGAATCCGGCTTTCGGGATCAAGTCCCGAAAACCGAGACCTGAAACAAGAGAAGTGACGAGGACAACAGAATGTCTCGTATTGGAAAGAAACCCGTTTCGCTGCCGCAGGGCGTGACCGCGACCGTCAACGGCCAGACCGTGACGGCGAAGGGTCCGAAGGGCGAGCTGAAGTTCGTGGTGAACGACGAAGTGCTGGTCAAGATGGAAGGCAGCGAGATCGCTGTCCAGCCGCGCGACCAGACCAAGACCGCCCGTTCCAAATGGGGCATGTCGCGCACGCAGATCGTCAACATCCTGCAGGGCGTCAAGGACGGCTTCGAAAAGAAGCTCGAGATCACCGGCGTCGGCTATCGCGCCGCCATGCAAGGCAAGAACCTGCAGCTGGCGCTCGGCTTCAGCCACGACGTTGTCTACGAGACGCCGCAGGGCGTGACGATTTCGGTGCCGAAGCCGACGGAAATCACCGTGACCGGCATCGACAAGCAGCAGGTTGGTCAGGTTGCCGCCGAGATCCGCGAGTACCGCAGCCCCGAGCCCTACAAGGGCAAGGGCGTCCGCTATGCTGGCGAGAAGATCGTCCGCAAGGAAGGCAAGAAGAAGTAATTTTAACGCCGCGGGGAGCGGTCGCGGGAGGCTCGTCCTACCGCATATGGTTGCCCCCGTTTTTTGAAGGCAAGGAACTGATATCATGGGCTCGAAAGAATCCACCCAACGCCGCGCTCAGCGCGTCCGCCGCCAGATCAAAAAGGTTGCCGGCGATCGTCCGCGTTTGTCGGTCCATCGCACGTCGAAGAACATCTATGTCCAGGTGATCGACGACGCTAAGGGCCACACCATCGCGGCTGCTTCGACGCTTGAGAAGGAGCTCAAGGGCTCGCTCAAGACCGGCGCCGACACCGCGGCCGCAGCTGCCATCGGCAAGCTGATCGCCGAGCGTGCCTCGAAGGCCGGCGTCAAGGAAGTCGTCTTCGACCGCGGCGCCTACATCTACCACGGCCGCGTCAAGGCGCTTGCCGAGGCTGCACGTGAAGGTGGTCTGAGCTTCTAAAATCGAAATTCGCCCCGGCAACCCAAAGAGGCCGCCGGATATCATCATCAACCGTGCTTCCGGAAAAAAACAAGGAACAGGATATGGCACAGGAACGTAGGGATGGCGGCCGCGGCCGTGATCGCGAAGAACGCGACGACGGCATGGTCGACAAGCTCGTCCACATCAACCGTGTCGCCAAGGTCGTCAAGGGCGGCCGGCGCTTCGGCTTTGCAGCACTCGTTGTCGTCGGCGACCAGAAGGGCCGCGTCGGCTTCGGCCACGGCAAGGCGCGTGAAGTGCCGGAGGCGATCCGCAAGGCGACCGAATCGGCCAAGCGCGACATGATCTTCGTGCCGTTGCGCTCGGGCCGCACGCTGCACCATGACGTCGAGGGACGCTGGGGCGCGGGACGTGTCCTGCTGCGCGCCGCCAAGCAAGGTACCGGCATCATCGCCGGCGGCCCGATGCGCGCCGTATTCGAGACGCTCGGCATGCATGACGTGGTCGCCAAGTCGATGGGTTCTTCGAACCCCTACAACATGGTTCGCGCCACTTTCGACGCGCTGAAGAGCCAGATGCATCCGAAGGATGTGGCTGCCGCGCGCGGCATCAAGTATTCGACCCTTCAGGCCCGCCGCGGCACCGCCGTTGCGGCTGAAGAATAGTCGACGCTGACCAGGGATCTGACCATGGCCAAGAAAGCAACCAAGACCATCACCGTCGAGCAGATCGGTTCACCGATCCGCCGGCCGAAGGAGCAGCGCGCAACGCTGGTCGGCCTCGGCCTCAACAAGATGCACAAGCAGCGCACGCTGGAGGATACGCCCTCCGTGCGCGGCATGATCGCTGCCGTCCAGCATCTCGTCCGCGTCGTGGACGAGGGCTGAGCCAGAGCGCAGGAGAATCCAGATGAAACTCAATGATCTGCGTGACAAGGACGGCGCGACGCATTCCAAGAAGCGTCTCGGCCGTGGCATCGGTTCCGGTTCGGGCAAGACCGCCGGTCGCGGCGTCAAGGGCCAGAAGGCGCGCTCCGGTGTCGCCGTCAACGGCTTCGAGGGTGGCCAGATGCCGCTCTACCGGCGTCTGCCGAAGCGCGGCTTCAACAATATCTTCGCCAAGAGCTTCACTGTCGTGTCGCTGGCCCGCATCCAGGCGGCGCTCGATGCCAAGAAGCTTGACGCTAAGACAGTTGTGACGGCCGAGGCGCTGGTTGCGGCCGGCGTCATCCGTCGCGTCAAGGACGGCGTGCGCATCCTTTCGGACGGCGACATCAAGGCCAAGCTTGCCTTCGACGTGGCCGGAGCCTCCAAGGCCGCGATCGAGAAGATCGAAAAGGCCGGCGGCTCGGTGAAACTGCCTGAGCAGGCAGCCGCCGAGTAACGGCAATTTGAAGCACGTTCGGCAAAGGCGGAATTCGGTTTTGCCTGCGGTCGTGCTTTGATCCGACAGATGTGGCGGCCGCATCAACGCGGCCGCTTGCATGTTTGCAGTCCGGAGCTTATCTCGTGAGCTTCGGTGACACGCGCCGCCTGAACTGCGGGCATCGAGCGTGACCAAGCGGAGAATCAGGCATGGCTTCGGCTGCTGAACAACTAGCCTCGAATCTGAATTTTTCGGCCTTCGCCAAAGCCGAGGATTTGAAGAAGCGCATCTGGTTCACCATCGGCGCGCTGCTCGTCTACCGTCTTGGCACCTACATCCCGCTGCCCGGCATCAATCCCGACGCTTTCGCCCAGGCCTTCTCGTCGCAGAGCAAGGGCGTGCTCGGCATGTTCAACATGTTCGCCGGCGGCGCCGTGCAGCGCATGGCGATCTTTGCCCTTGGCATTATGCCCTATATCTCCGCTTCCATCATTATGCAGCTGATGACCTCGGTCATTCCGTCGCTGGAAGCGCTGAAGAAGGAAGGCGAGCAGGGCCGCAAGATCATCAACCAGTACACGCGCTACGGCACAGTGCTTCTGGCGCTGGTCCAGGCGTACGGCATTTCGGTCGGGCTTGAGGGCGGCAACGGCATCGTCAACGATCCCGGCATGTTCTTCCGCATCTCTACCGTCGTCACGCTGGTCGGCGGCACCATGTTCCTGATGTGGCTTGGCGAGCAGATCACCGCCCGCGGCATCGGCAACGGCATTTCGCTGATCATCTTCTCCGGCATCGTCGCCGGCCTGCCGCGCGCCATCTCCGGCACGCTGGAGCTTGGCCGCACCGGCGCCTTGTCGACCGGCCTGATCCTGGCGATCATCGTGCTCGCCATCATCGTCATCGCGCTGATCGTCTTCTTCGAGCGCGCCCAGCGCCGCCTGCTGATCCAGTATCCCAAGCGCCAGGTTGGCAATCGCATGTTCCAGGGCGATACCTCGCATCTGCCGCTGAAGCTCAACACGTCCGGCGTCATTCCGCCGATCTTCGCCTCGTCGCTGCTGCTGCTGCCTGCGACCGTCGCCGGCTTCTCGCAGACCACCAATATGCCTGCATGGGCCAGCACCGTCCTGGCGGCGCTCGGCCACGGCCAGCCGCTCTATATGGCCTTCTACGCGGCGATGATCGTGTTCTTCGCCTTCTTCTATACGGCGATCGTCTTCAATCCGAAGGACACCGCCGACCAGCTCAAGAAGCATTCTGGCTTCATCCCGGGCTATCGTCCGGGCGAGCGCACTGCGGACTATATCGACTATGTGCTCACCCGCATCACTGTCGTCGGCGCCATTTATCTGGTGCTGGTGTGTCTGCTGCCCGAGTTCCTGATTTCAGCGACTGGCGTACCGTTCTACCTTGGTGGCACTTCGCTCCTGATCGTGGTCAGTGTAACGCTCGATACGGTCGCGCAGATTCAGGGTCACCTGATCGCGCACCAGTATGAGGGCCTGATCAAGAAGTCGAAGCTGCGCGGGGGGAAGAAGGCCAGATGAGGTTGATATTGCTTGGACCGCCGGGGGCGGGCAAGGGGACACAAGCACTGAGACTGGTAGAACGACACGGCATCCCACAGCTTTCCACGGGGGACATGCTGCGTGCTGCTGTTCAGGCCGGCACCGAAGTCGGCAAGCGCGCCAAGGCGGTGATGGACGCTGGCGAACTGGTGTCCGACGCTATCGTCAATGCCATCGTGGCCGAGCGCATCGATCAAGCTGATTGCGCAAACGGTTTCATCCTTGACGGGTATCCCCGAACTCTGGTGCAAGCGGACGCCGTTGAGGAAATGCTGTCGGATCGCGGACTGGAGCTAGACGCGGTCATCGAATTTGTCGTCGACGACAAGGCGCTGGTTGGCCGAATCGTCAAGCGCGCCGAAGAAGCCAAGGCCGCAGGCCTGCCGGTGCGCAAGGACGACAGTCCAGCGGTGTTCGAAGAACGCTTGAGGGAATATTACAAGAAAACCTCGCCGCTGATCGGTTACTACTATGCCAAGGGCAAACTTAGGGGCGTCGATGGCATGGCCGACATCGATGCGGTGACGCAGCAGATCGAGGCGGTGCTCAGGGCGACGACCCGGCAGGTTGGCCGGGCGGCCGGCTAGAGAATCGAACGATTGCGCTTGACTGGAGCGGTCCGCTGGGGTATGGCGGCCCGTCTTCCTATCAGGCATGAGGCTTGCTTGTCCGCAAGGGCAAGGCAGGCCGCTTTGAACTGGAAACTCCCGCAAGGGCCGGCCTCCACCGGACGCGGGGCAACTTGAAGCGCCGGCTCGCCCGGCCTACATGGAGAAGAGAAGAACATGGCTCGTATAGCCGGCGTCAACATTCCGACCAACAAGCGCGTCGTCATTGCGCTTCAATACATTCACGGCATTGGCAAGAAGTTCGCCCAGGAGATCGTCGACAAGGTCGGCATCCCGGCCGAGCGTCGCGTCAACCAACTGACCGACGCGGAAGTGCTGCAGATCCGCGAGACCATCGACCGCGACTATCAGGTCGAGGGTGACCTGCGCCGCGAAGTGTCGATGAACATCAAGCGACTCATGGACCTCGGCTGCTACCGCGGTCTGCGTCACCGCCGCTCGCTGCCGGTTCGTGGTCAGCGCACACATACCAATGCGCGCACCCGCAAGGGGCCGGCCAAGTCGATTGCCGGAAAGAAGAAGTAATTTAGGGCAGTAAGGGAGTAGGGCAGTAAGGCAATAGGAACGGCAGACATACTGCCCTACTGCCATATTCCCCTACTGCCTTCTCCCTGGTGGAGCCGCTGGTATTACGGCGGTGTAGAGATCAACTGAAAGGACCATCATGGCCAAGGAAGCCACTCGTGTTCGCCGTCGCGAACGCAAGAACATCTCGTCGGGCGTTGCCCACGTCAATTCGACCTTCAACAACACGATGATCACCATCACCGACGCGCAGGGTAACTCGATTGCCTGGTCGTCGGCTGGAGCCCAGGGCTTCAAGGGATCGCGCAAGTCGACCCCGTTCGCTGCCCAGATGGCCGCAGAAGATGTTGCCAAGAAGGCCCAGGAACACGGCATGCGCATGCTCGAGGTCGAGGTCTGTGGACCCGGCTCCGGTCGTGAATCGGCGCTGCGCGCGCTGCAGGCCGCCGGCTTCACCATCACCTCGATCCGTGATGTGACGCCGATCCCGCATAATGGTTGCCGCCCGCGCAAGAAGCGCCGCGTTTAAAGAATTTACCGAACGCCGCGCGAGCGCCTCAAGGGCGCTCCTCCACGGCATTCCAGGTCGCCCGCCACGATTGGATGGTGGCGGGACAACGGAAGGAAAGCACTATGATCCAGAAAAATTGGCAAGAACTGATCAAGCCGAACAAGATCGAGTTCTCGTCGAAGAAGAAGACGCTGACCACGCTCGTCGCCGAGCCGCTCGAGCGCGGCTTCGGCCTCACCCTCGGCAACGCGCTGCGCCGCGTGCTTCTATCTTCGCTGCGTGGCGCGGCTGTGACCGCCGTGCAGATCGACGGCGTTCTGCATGAATTCTCGTCCATCGCCGGCGTGCGCGAGGACGTGACCGACATCGTCTTGAACATCAAGGAAATCGCCATCCGCATGGAAGGCGACGGCCCCAAGCGCATGGTCGTACGCAAGCAGGGACCGGGTGCGGTTCTCGCCGGCGACATCCAGACCGTTGGCGACGTCGAGATACTCAATCCCGACCACGTCATCTGCACGCTGGACGAGGGCGCTGAAATCCGCATGGAATTCACCGTCGACACCGGCAAGGGCTATGTGCCGGCCGACCGCAACCGCGCCGAGGACGCGCCGATCGGGCTGATCCCCGTCGACAGCCTGTATTCGCCGGTCAAAAAGGTCTCCTACAAGGTCGAGAACACCCGCGAGGGCCAGGTTCTCGACTATGACAAGCTGACCATGACCATCGAGACCGATGGTTCGATCTCGGGCGAGGACGCAGTGGCCTTCGCCGCTCGCATCCTGCAGGACCAGCTCGGCCTGTTCGTCAATTTCGACGAGCCGCAGAAGGAAGTCGCCGCCGAACAGGTTACCGAGCTTGCCTTCAACCCGGCGCTGCTCAAGAAGGTCGACGAGCTCGAGCTTTCGGTGCGTTCGGCCAACTGCCTGAAGAACGACAACATCGTCTATATCGGCGACCTGATCCAGAAGACCGAAGCCGAGATGCTGCGCACCCCGAACTTCGGCCGCAAGTCGCTGAACGAGATCAAGGAGGTCTTGGCGGCGATGGGCCTGCATCTCGGCATGGAAGTGCCGGACTGGCCGCCGGAAAACATCGAAGACCTCGCCAAGCGTTACGAAGATCAATATTAAGCATGATCCCGAACCGAAGGTCAGCGCAGCAAAAAGTTGCAGACTTTTCGGACAAGATCATGCGGCTAACCAACTGGGGCTCAGGCCTCTTGAAACCGCAATGAAGGAGAAGAGCCATGCGCCACGGATTTAAAGGCCGCCGGTTCGCCCGCAGCATAAGCCATCGCAAGTCGATGTTTGCCAACCTTGCCGTGTCGCTTATCGAGCACGAGCAGATCCTCACCACGCTACCGAAGGCGAAGGATTTGCGTCCGATCGTCGAGAAGCTGGTGACGCTCGGCAAGCGCGGCGACCTGCACGCCCGCCGCCAGGTTATTGCCCAGATCGGCAATGAAGGCGTCGTCAAGCGCCTGTTCGATACCATCGCGCCACGTTATGCCACCCGCAACGGCGGCTATCTGCGCATCATGAAGGCCGGCTTCCGCCACGGTGATAACGCGGCAATGGCGGTTATCGAGTTCGTCGACCGCGACACCTCGGCCAAGGGCGCCGGCGACCGTGCCCGCATCGAGGCTGAAGGCACCGAAGAGGAAGCCGCGGCCGCATAAGGCTCGGCTTTCCTGAGATGTTCAAAAGGGGCCTCCGGGCCCCTTTTTCTGTTTCCGAAGGTAACCGGGCAGGGCTGGTAGGGGTTTGGTCACCGGTTTTTGCGGCGACTACCCAAAATAATCGGATTTCAGCGGCTTAGCCTTTCATTTTGCACAATCGTCAGGACAATGGCGCCCGACTTGGAGGATTCGGAATGCGCGTTAAACGGCTGTCCATTGTTCTGATCTGCGCCTTGATGGCGTTGGCCCTCGTGCCGGCGGCCAGGCACGCGCTGGCGGAGGAGACCAAGCCAGATCCTGGTCTGTCCGACGTGCTGACCGATCTGTTGCATGGCGTCGAAGGCGAAAACGCCACCTCCGGCCCCGACAAGCGCGTGCCGTTCGGCCGCGAGGAGGTGCAGCTGTCCTTTGCGCCGCTGGTCAAGCAGACGGCGCCGGCTGTAGTCAATGTCTACGCCTCGCAGACCGCCAAGGTGGCGTCACCCTTCGACGGCGATCCGTTTTTCGAGGAGTTCTTCGGCCGCTCGCAGCCGCGCGCGCAGTCGTCGCTCGGTTCGGGGGTACTGGTCGATCCGACCGGCGTCGTGGTGACCAATTTCCATGTCGTCAAGGACGCCGACCAGGTCAAGGTCGCGACCGCCGACGGGCGCGAATTCGACAGTAAGGTGCTGCTCAAGGATGAGACGCTCGACCTCGCCGTGCTCAAGATTTCTTCCGACAAGCCGTTCCCGGTGATCGCCATCGGCGATTCCGACGCGCTCGAGGTTGGCGACCTGGTGCTGGCGATCGGCAATCCGTTCGGGGTCGGCCAGACCACCACCAGCGGCATCATTTCGGCGGTGGCGCGCAGCCATATCGGCGTCTCCGATTCCAGCTTCTTCATCCAGACCGACGCGGCCATCAATCCCGGCAATTCCGGCGGCGCGCTGGTCAACATGGGAGGGCAGCTGATCGGCATCAACACGGCGATCTACAGCCGTAGCGGCGGCTCGATCGGCATCGGCTTTGCCATCCCTTCGAACATGGTCCGCGCTTTCGCCGATGCGGCCAAGGCCGGGCTCGACTTCTTCGAGCGGCCGTATGCCGGTGCCGAGTTCGAGGCGGTGACGCCGCAGATTGCGGAATCGCTCGGCATGGACAAACCGACCGGTGCGCTGGTTTCCTCGGTCGAAGAGGCGGGACCCGCGGCCAAGGCAGGGCTCAAGCCTGGCGACGTAGTGCTGTCGCTCAACGGCAAGCCGGTCGAGAGCGTCGGGGCGCTGGACTACCGGATGGCGACGCTGTCGATTGGTACGAATGCCAGCTTCGGCGTTCTGAGCAAGGGTCAGCAGGCGACGATGGACATCGCTCTGGAACGACCGCCCGAAGGCGCCAAGGCTGCAGAACTCATATTGCGCGGGCGTAGCCCGTTTTCGGGTGCCAAAGTCGCTGAACTGTCGCCACGGCTTGCCCAACGGCTCGGTCTGCGCACCGATGTCAAAGGCGTCACCGTAGTCGACATCAACCGCGATTCGCCCGCTGCCGATTTTGGCTTCCAGCCAGGCGACATCGTGCGTGAGGTCAATGGCCTGACGATCGACAAGGCGGCGACGCTGGAACAGGTAGCCCAGCAGGACACGCGCTGGTGGCGCTTTACCGTCGAGCGCGGCGGGCAGATACTGCGCCAGGTGTTGCGTTACTGAGCCCGACCGTCAGCATGATCGGGCTCCAGGCAGAAGAAGTTGCATGGCCGATCTGTTCAGTGTCGATGAACCGAAAAAGACGCCGCCCGGCAGGCCGCTGGCGGACCGTCTGCGCCCGAAGAACCTTGGCGAGGTTGTCGGGCAGGAGCATCTGACCGGACCCGACGGCGCGCTGACGCGGCTGATCGGCTCCGGCTCGCTCGGCTCGATGATTTTCTGGGGCCCGCCCGGCACCGGCAAGACAACGGTCGCACGGCTGCTTGCCGGAGAGACAAGCCTCGTCTTCGAACAGATTTCGGCCGTGTTTTCCGGCGTTGCCGACCTGAAGAAAGTGTTCGAGGCAGCGAAGCTGCGCCGCTCGAACGGCCGCCAGACACTGCTGTTCGTCGACGAGATCCATCGCTTCAACCGCGCCCAGCAGGACAGTTTTCTGCCCGTGATGGAAGACGGCACCGTCGTGCTGGTCGGCGCCACCACCGAGAACCCGTCCTTCGAGCTTAACGCCGCGCTTTTGTCGCGCGCGCGCGTGCTGGTCTTTCACTCGCTCGGCGAGGAGAGCATCGCCAAGCTGCTGGCGCGGGCCGAGCAGGCAGAGGGCAGGGCGCTGCCGCTCGATGAAGACGCGCGGGCGATGCTCATCCGCATGAGCGACGGCGACGGCCGCGCGGCGCTGACGCTCGCCGAAGAGGTCTGGCGCGCAGCGAAATCAAAGGAGGTGTTCGGCGCCGAGGCTCTGCAGCGCATCGTCCAGCGCCGCGCGCCGATCTACGACAAGGGCCAGGACGGCCATTACAATTTGATCTCCGCCTTGCACAAATCGGTGCGCGGCTCCGACCCCGACGCGGCACTCTACTATCTGGCCCGCATGTTCGACGCCGGCGAAGATCCGCTTTATCTCGGGCGCCGGTTGGTGCGCATGGCGATGGAGGATATCGGGCTGGCCGACCCGCAGGCGCTCGTCGTCGCTAACGCCGCCAAGGACGCCTACGACTATCTGGGCTCGCCCGAGGGCGAACTGGCCTTCGCCGAGGCGACCGTCTATCTCGCCACCGCGCCGAAATCCAATGCAGTCTATACCGCGTTCAAGGCCGCCACACAGGCGGCGAAGGAATTCGGTTCGCTGCTGCCGCCCAAGCACATTCTCAATGCGCCGACCAAGCTGATGAAACAGGAAGATTACGGCGCCGGCTATCGCTACGACCACGACGAGCCCGACGCTTTTTCCGGCCAGGACTATTTTCCGGAGAACATGGGAAGGCAGACATTCTACGACCCGCCCGAGCGCGGCTTCGAGCGTGATATCAGGAAGCGGCTGGATTATTGGGCGAAGCTGCGCAGCGAGCGGGAAAAATAGCTGCCAGTCGCACAGTGGCGTGATCGCCGTTGTCTGGCGTGACAAAAAACCCTATCAAGATGCGCCTTCGGCCGGCGGACAGGCCAGAAACGTACCGACGATATTCAGAACGGAATCGCGCCTGGCGCGTGGAAAAATGACGAAAAAATCTCGCAAGACCCTTCGGAAGTTCGCCATAGCGATCCCGCTGCTGGCGCTCGGCTTTTATTTCATTCCCATCCTGATGACAATTTTCATTGTCCTCGGTCTGATCGACGTGTTGCGCAACGACAACAAGAACTGGGCCCTGTTCAGTGGTTATTTCCTCGGCAACGGCATCTTCACCTGGCTGCTTTCGCCCTTCAATCTGCTGGTCGATCTGCTGTGCTACAGAAACCGCGGTGTCTGGAAACTGGACCAGTTTCCTCCGGACTATCAGCGTGAG
This sequence comes from Mesorhizobium sp. M0136, assembly GCF_040322515.1. Lineage (NCBI taxonomy): Bacteria > Pseudomonadati > Pseudomonadota > Alphaproteobacteria > Hyphomicrobiales > Phyllobacteriaceae > Mesorhizobium > Mesorhizobium sp. M0136. The sequence goes on along the minus strand of NZ_JAMYTP010000004.1, from coordinate 300,981 downwards.
GTCAATGAGGTTCTGGACGTCTTCAAAGCGCGCAAGGACGAGATCATCGCCGATATCGACGCCAATTTCGGCAGCGGCCGGCGCGGCATGTATGTCTACCAGTGGTACGGCAAGCACAAGATCGACAATGTTGCCGAATTCAACAAGGATTTCAAATATATCAAGACCATCGCCGTGTCCGTGTTCAGGGGCAAGGAATCGACCTCCTGGCATTTCGGACCGCTGCGGCTCAGCCTGCGCATTCTCTACAATCTTCTCCCGGTGAAGGCCGAGGTTTTCGTCGAGTGCAACAACGCCAGGAACTACTGGCACGACAATCCGCTCTATATTTTCGACGACACGCTGCTGCACCGCTCGGTCAACGAATATGATGGGCGCCGCTACTGCGTGTTCATGGACATCATCCGGCCATCGCCATTCCCCGGCCTGATCGCCGCTCTTCTCGCCATCGTTTCAGTCAGCGTCGAGCGCATCAATGCCATGTTCTACAAGAACTGGAAGATGATCGGCTCCAGCAAGCCGAAGAAGGCCGGAGCCGCCTGACACCGTGGTGTGACCGGCGTGAGGGAGCACGATGTATCATCTGTTGCTTGTCTGCCTTGGTGGCGCGATCGGCGCAATGGCCCGCTTCTTCTTGTCCGGCTTCGTCGCCCGCCGGGTTGGCGAGACCTTTCCCTGGGGCACGATGGTGGTCAACGTCTCGGGAGCGTTTGCAATCGGTGTCGTTGCGCATGCGGTGGCGCGCGACGGCATGCCCGCCATCTGGGCCGTTGCCGTCACCGGCGGCCTCGGCTGCTACACCACGGTGTCTTCCTTCAGCCTGCAGACGCTGGCGCTGGCGCGCGAGGGCGAATGGCTGCGCGCCGGCGGAAATGTGCTGCTTTCGGTTTTCCTGAGCCTCGGCGGCGTGACGCTGGGCTTTGCCGCAGGAAGTCTTCTGATTGGCAGCGGGGCGCCGTGAGCGGCCCGCGGAAGCTCCGCCACGACGGGACGGACACTGCCGCGGCCGGGCATGGCGGACGCCTCATTGGTTGGCGCAGAACCTCCGAAACGGTTCGGCTCTATGCGACCGTGGCCGCAGGCAGCATGATCGGCGGTGTGCTGCGGGCGCTTGCCTCATCGACGAGCACTGCCCTGTGGGGCGCTGGATTTCCCTTCGGCACACTCCTCGTCAACATTGTCGGCTCATTCCTCATCGGCTTCTACGCGACATTGACGGGACCGGACGGTCGCGTCTTCGCCGGTCCGCTGCAGCGCCAGTTCTTCATGGCCGGCTTCTGTGGCGGCCTGACGACCTTCTCGGCCTTCAGCCTTGAAACGCTCACCCTCGCGCAAGGCGGGAGGTTTCTGGCGGCGGGACTCAATATCGCGATCTCCGTGGTGGCCTGGCTTGCCGCCGTCTGGTTTGGCTACATTTTTGCAGTTCGCCTCAACCGGCTGAGAGGGTCCAGGCAATGAAGATACCAACACAGGCGCAATTGCTGCGCATATTTATCGGCGAAAACGACAAGGCAGATGGCCGTCCGCTGTATGAGGTTATCGTGCTGAGGGCCCGCGAAATGCAGATCGCCGGCGCGACAGTCCTGCGCGGCGCGATGGGGTTCGGCCATTCCAGCCGGCTTCACACCACGAAGATCCTCCGCCTATCGGAGGATCTTCCCCTCGTCATCGAGATCGTCGATGACGAGGAAAAATTGGCCGCTTTCCTGCCCGTTCTTGAAACAATCATCACAAGTGGTTTGATTACGCTGGAGAAAGTTCAGGTTCTGCAATATGGAACCGACAACGAATAACCGAGCGAGATTGCGGGTGCCGGCGAATGCCGTTGCATGCCTGCAAAACGGCGATTGGAATCATGGCAGGCGTTGAACAGATCACAGTGGACGCCGGTGAGGCGGGTATGCGGCTCGACCGCTGGTTCAAGAGCCATTTCCCCGGTCTCGGTTTTGGTCATCTGCAGAAGCTGCTGCGTTCCGGCCAGATCCGCGTCGATGGCGGCAGGGTGAAGGCCGATACCCGCGTCGAAGCCGGCCAAACGGTGCGTGTGCCGCCGCTCGAAGTCGACAAGAAAGGCGAAAGCCCGCTGACCGGCCATTCGATACGCAACCAGGGCGACGCCGATGTCCTAGCCAAGATGCTGATCCATGAGGACCCGAAGGTCTTCGTCTTCAACAAGCCGGCCGGCCTGGCGGTGCAAGGCGGCTCGGGGGTCACCCGCAATGTCGACGACATGCTGGAAGCCTGGCGCAACCAAAAGGGCGAGAAGCCGCGTCTGGTGCACCGGCTCGACCGCGACACGTCGGGTGTTCTGGTTGTCGCCCGTACAAGGCTCGCCGCCATGAAGCTCGCCGAAGCGTTCCGGGCGCGTGAGACGAAGAAAACCTACTGGGCGCTGGTCAAGGGTGTGCCGCCGAAGCGCGAGGACAAGATCTCGACCTGGTTGATTAAGGAACCGACGCCCGACGGCGATCGCGTGCGCATCGCCAAGCATGGCGAAAAGGGCGCCGACCACGCTGTGTCCTACTACCGTGTCATCGAGCAGGCTGCACAGACGATGACCTGGCTGGAGATGGAGCCGTATACCGGCCGCACCCACCAGCTTCGTGTCCATGCCGCGCATATCGGCTGCCCGATCATCGGTGACCCCAAATATTTCGAGGCCGACACCAATTGGGATTTTCCCGGCGGCATGCAGAACCGCCTGCATCTGCACGCTCGCCGCATCGTCATCCCGCATCCCGACAAGGGGTTTGTCGACGTCACCGCGCCGATGCCGCCGCACATGCGCCAGAGCTGGAACCTGATCGGCTTCGACGACGCAAGCGCGGAGGATTAAATGAGCGAGGGCGTAAACCATGGATGAAGCGTCGCTCGTTCGTCAGTTGGTGAACTGGTTGCCATTCATCCTGATTCTCGTCGTCTGGTTCGCTTATATACGCCGCGTTGCAACCCGGCAGGGGTCGATGGCCGAAATCGGCCGTGAGAACACCGAAGCGGTAAGGCAGAATACCGAAGTGCTGAAGGCGCTGCTCGCGAAGCTGGAAAGCCAGTCCAAGCAATGACCGCAGCAACCGCAATGGACCGCCGCAGTTCCGTTGACGCTGCCGCCGCCGCCATCATGGTTGGGCTGACTTTTTCCTGGGGGCTGAACTACGTCGCCGCCAAGATCTCCTATGCCGGCTACGATCCCGTTTTCCTGTCGATCGCCCGCTCGGTGATCGGCGGCCTGTGTGTTTTCGGCTGGTGCCGCTGGCGCGGCATCGCGCTGTTCACGCCCGACAAGACCCTCGTCGCCGGCATTCTGGCAGGCGCGCTTTTCGGTCTCGAGTTTCTGTTTCTGTATGTCGGGCTCGAACACACCACCGTCGTGCGCAACACCTTGCTGGTCAACACCATGCCGTTCTGGATGCTGGTCGGCGGCCATTTCCTGCTGGGTGAAAGCATCACGGCACGCAAGCTCGTTGGTCTTCTGCTCGCTTTCGCCGGACTGGTCGCGGTGTTTTCCGATAAACTGAGCGCCAATGGCGGCGCAACATTGAGCGGCGATTTGCTCAGTCTCGGCGCCGGCATTCTGTGGGCCGTGACCAATATCGTCATCAAGCGGTCGAAGCTGGTGACGGCCAGCGCCGAAAAGCTGCTGCTCTATCAGCTGGCCGGGGCCGCCGTCGTCGGGATTTTGGTGATGCCTTTTGCCGGGCCGCCAGTCCGCAGCTTTGCCGTTCTGCCGACCTTGGCTCTGTTGTTCCAGGCCGTCTACGTCGTCGCGTTCACCTATGTTCTGTGGTTCTGGCTGCTCCGGCGCTACCCTGCATCTGGACTGTCGAGCTTCACCTTCCTGTCGCCGGTGTTCGGTGTGCTCTGCGGCGCCGTCTTCTTGAACGAGCCGTTGACCGTTCGTATCTTCCTGGCACTCGGCCTCATCGCCGCCGGTCTTATCATCGTCAACCGGCCGGCCCGAAAACAAGCCCCCGGATGAGCATGCGCGACATATTGAACGACCTCGAAGCGGGAAAGCAGCTCTCCGATCCGGACCCGGTGCGTCGCGCCCAGATCCAGATGAAGACGCAACTGCCGAAGCGCTTCTACAAGACCGTCGCAGTCGCGCCGGTCGAAGATGGTTTTGCCGTCCACCTCGATGGCAAGCCCGTCCGCACGCCGGCCAAGGCGCTGCTGGCGCTGCCGACTGAAAAGGCGGCTGCTCTCGTCGCCGAGGAATTCGCCGCACAGGAGGAGACCATCGACCCGGTGACGATGCCGGTGATGCGTCTGGTCAATACGGCAATCGATGGCGTCGCCAGTGATCCCCAGGCGGTGCTGGAGGACGTCCTGCGCTTCGCCTCATCCGATCTGCTCTGCTACCGCGCCGATGCGCCCCAAGGACTAGTCGACCGGCAGAACGAGCATTGGGACCCGGTCATCGACTGGGTGCGCAGCGCACTCGGCGCCCGGTTCCATCTCGCCGAAGGCGTGATCCATGTCGAACAGCCGCGCGAGAGTATCGCGCTGCTCGGCCAGCATCTTGCCCAACGTGCCGATCCGCTGCGCCTTGCCGCCATCCACGTCATGACCTCGCTGACCGGATCGGCGCTGCTGGCGCTCGCCGTCGACTTCGGCGAGCTCGACGGCGAGGCGGCCTGGGCTGCCGGTCATGTCGACGAGGACTGGCAGGCTGAGCAATGGGGCCATGATGCAGAGGCGCTCGCGCGCCGCGCTGCCCGCAAGCGCGACATGATGGCCGCAGTCAAGCTGCTCGAAGCTCTCAAAGGCTGACGGCACCGCCCGCTATTTCGCACTGCACATTAGACCAAAGTCATAATCCCAAAGGCGGTCTGCCTCTGGGCACTGCTTTCTGTCATTTTTTGCACCGGTGGCTGCACTGAGTCTGCGTTGCGAGGAAACGCGGACGATGACGCGCAGCATCGAGGGCTGACGGAATCACACGGGAGGATACGCTCATGGCAATGGCATCGACCGCCGGCAAAACAAGCCGCGGCATGACACGCGAGGAGAAGAAGGTCATCTTCGCTTCTTCGCTCGGCACCGTTTTCGAATGGTACGATTTTTATCTCTACGGCTCGCTGGCCGCCTTCATCGGCGCCACCTTCTTCTCGTCGGCGCCGGAAGCGACACGCAACATCTTCGCCCTGCTCGCCTTCGCGGCCGGTTTCCTGGTGCGCCCGTTTGGCGCCCTGCTGTTCGGCCGCATCGGTGATCTCGTCGGCCGTAAATATACCTTCCTCGTCACCATGACGATCATGGGCCTGTCGACCTTCCTGGTCGGCCTTCTGCCCGGATATGCGAGCTGGGGCATCGCCGCGCCGGTGATCCTGATCATCCTGCGCATGCTGCAGGGCCTGGCGCTCGGCGGCGAATATGGTGGCGCCGCGACCTATGTCGCCGAACATGCGCCCGACGACCGCCGCGGCTACTACACGTCATGGATCCAGACGACGGCGACGCTCGGCCTGTTCCTGTCGCTGATCGTCATCCTGATCGTGCAGGCCTCGATGAGCAAGGAAACTTATGCCGCCTGGGGTTGGCGCGTTCCTTTCCTGGTCTCTTTCCTGCTGCTCGGCATCTCGCTCTGGATCCGGCTGTCGCTCTCCGAATCGCCGACCTTCCAGCGCATGAAGGACGAAGGCAAAGGCTCCAAGGCACCATTGACGGAAGCCTTCGGCCAGTGGAAGAACGCAAAAATCGCGCTGCTGGCGCTACTCGGCCTTACCGCCGGTCAGGCCGTGGTCTGGTACAACGGCCAGTTCTATGCGCTGTTCTTCCTGCAGAACGTGCTCAAGGTCGAGGCGCAATCGGTCAACATCATGATCGCCATTGCGCTGGCGATTGGCTCGATCTTCTTCGTCGTGTTCGGCTGGCTCTCCGACAAGATCGGCCGCAAGCCGATCATCATGGCCGGCCTTGCACTGGCGATCGTCTGCACCTTCCCCTTGTTCAAGGCGCTGACCTGGGCAGCCAATCCGGCGCTCGCCACCGCGCAGCAGAACACACGCGCGACGGTGACCGCGGCACCGGGAGACTGCAAGTTCCAGTTCAACCCGGTGGGCACTGCAAAGTTCACGACCTCATGCGATATCGCCACCTCGTTCCTGACCAAGAACTCGGTGCCGTACGACGTGGTATCGACTGCGGCGCCCGGTACAGCCGCGTCGGTCAAAATCGGCAACGAGACGGTTGAGTCTTATGACGCCACGGCCGCCGGCGATCAGGCCAAGGCCAAGGATGCCGCTTTCGCCAAGGCGGTCTACACGGCACTTCGGGATGGCGGCTACCCGCTGAAGCGGGCAGCCGCCAAGGTGCCGGACCAGAAGCTCGAGGCCTTTATTGCGGCCAATCCTGAGCTGAAGCTCGATGCCGCGGCAATCCGCGCCGGCGACAAGGCAACCGTTCCGACTGACCAGGCGATCAAGGACAAGCTGCTGACTGCCGACGAGGCTGCGGGAGCCCCGGAGGTCACCGTCTATACCGTACCCGGCGGCGGTCCCTTCGCCATGTTTGCCGACCCTGCAGCGGTCAACTGGCCGATGACGATCGCCATCCTGTTCATCCTCGTGGTCTTCGTCACGATGGTCTACGGGCCGATCGCCGCGATCCTGGTCGAGATGTTCCCGACCCGCATCCGTTACACCGGCATGTCGCTGCCCTATCACATCGGCAATGGCTGGTTCGGCGGGCTGCTGCCGGCGACGGTGTTCGCGCTCAGCGCCTACAAGGGCGATATCTACTACGGTCTCTGGTATCCCGTGGTGATCGCGGCGATGTCGCTGATCATCGGCATGATCTTCATCAGGGACACGCTCGGAACGGACCTGCACACCAAGCAGTAGCCTGTACCGGTCCATAGCAAAGCCCGGCGCGAGCGATCGCGCCGGGCTTTTTCAATTTATCGAGTGCAGGGCTTAGCTCTTCCGATCCTGTTTCGCTTCCTCGATCGCTGCCTCATGATACCAGGCACTTCCGAAATCCGTTCGGTTGCGCAAAGAAGCAAGTTCTGCCGCGAACTTAGCCTTTCCGCTTAAATTTGAGGCAGAGGCGCGCGCTGCCACCGGGAACATCAGGATTTTGGCCGACTGACGAGTGGAAGTGATTTCCATTGTCGGTTTCCTTTCTTCGACAGAACCTTGCCGATTCAACCTTTCCCCAACATAGGTTCAGCAACCGAATTAGGCAACATGATTACGAAAAGATCAGTACTTGCATATTATTTGTGCAAAATGTGCTTGTGGATGATCCGAGCGCAGCATGACAGCGGACCAGCGATTTTGGGTGGATACAACCCCACTTTTGCCGCATCCGTCGCCGGCGAGAATGGCACACGAATTGCATTTTACTAGTCCGGCAGGTCGGCTGCTGGATAGGCCGGCTCGCCCCGGCGCCATCCAGGGTTCGGTGATCAAGCAACGAGAGGCTAGAATGACGAAATACAAGCTCGAGTACATTTGGCTCGATGGATATACCCCGGTTCCCAACCTTCGCGGAAAGACGCAGGTCAAGGACTACGCCGAGTTTCCGACGCTCGACCAGCTTCCGCTGTGGGGCTTCGACGGTTCTTCGACCATGCAGGCCGAGGGCCACAGCTCCGACTGCGTTTTGAAGCCGGTCGCCGTTTATCCGGATCCCGCCCGCACCAATGGCGCGCTCGTCATGTGCGAAGTCATGATGCCGGACGGCGTAACGCCGCACGCGTCCAACAAACGCGCCACCATTCTCGACGACGAGGGCGCCTGGTTCGGCTTCGAGCAGGAATATTTCTTCTACAAGGACGGCCGTCCGCTCGGCTTCCCCGAGAGTGGCTATCCGGCGCCGCAAGGCCCGTACTACACTGGCGTCGGCTATAGCAATGTCGGCTCCGTCGCCAGGCAGATCGTCGAGGAGCATCTCGACCTTTGCCTTGCCGCCGGCATCAATCATGAAGGCATCAACGCCGAGGTAGCCAAAGGCCAGTGGGAATTCCAGATCTTTGGCAAGGGCTCCAAGAAGGCCGCCGACCAGATGTGGATGGCGCGCTATTTGTTGCAGCGCCTGACCGAGAAGTACGGCATCGACATCGAATACCACTGCAAGCCGCTCGGCGACACCGATTGGAACGGCTCCGGCATGCATGCCAACTTCTCGACCGCCTATATGCGCGAAGTCGGCGGCAAGAGCTATTTCGAGGCGCTGATGGCAGCCTTCGACAAAAACCTGATGGATCACATCGCCGTCTATGGGCCGGACAACGACAAGCGTTTGACCGGCAAGCACGAGACCGCGCCCTGGAACAGGTTCAGCTACGGCATCGCCGACCGCGGCGCTTCGATCCGCGTGCCGCATTCTTTTATCAACAACGGCTACAAGGGCTATCTCGAGGATCGCCGTCCGAACTCGCAGGGTGACCCCTACCAGATCGCTTCGCAGATATTGAAGACGATCGCCTCCGTCCCGACCAGCGCCGAGGTTTCGGCCGCCGCTTGAGAATGCGTTCACGGCGCGGACCTCGGGTGTCTCCGCCGTGACTTTCGTTCCCATCGCATTGCATAAAAAAACCCCGGCGTAACCGCCGGGGTTTTTTCTACGTGACTATGAGGTTCGGGATCACACCGAGTAATACATATCGTATTCGACCGGATGCGGCGTCATTTCGAAGCGCATCACCTCGGCCATCTTGAGCTCGATATAGCTGTCGATCTGGTCGTCGTCGAAGACGCCGCCGGCCTTCAGGAACCCGCGGTCCTTGTCGAGGCTCTGCAGGGCTTCGCGCAGCGACCCGCAGACGGTCGGGATCTTCTTCAATTCCTTCGGCGGCAGGTCGTAGAGATCCTTGTCCATCGGCTGTCCCGGGTGGATCTTGTTCTTGATGCCGTCGAGGCCGGCCATCAGCATGGCGGCAAATGCGAGATAGGGGTTGGCACCAGGATCGGGGAAGCGGACCTCGACGCGCTTGGATTTCGGCGACGAGCCGAACGGAATGCGGCACGAGGCCGAGCGGTTGCGTGCCGAATAGGCGAGCAGCACCGGCGCTTCATAGCCCGGAACCAGGCGCTTGTAGGAATTGGTCAGCGGGTTGGTGAAGGCGTTGATCGCCTTCGCATGCTTGATGATGCCACCGATGTAGAACAGGCAGCTCTCAGACAGGCCGGCATATTCGTTGCCGGCGAAAGTCGGCTTGCCTTCTTTCCAGATCGACTGGTGGACATGCATGCCCGAGCCATTGTCGCCGAACACCGGCTTCGGCATGAAAGTGGCCGTCTTCCCATAGGCGTTGGCGACCTGGTGCACGACATATTTGTAGATCAGCATCTTGTCGGCGTTGCGGACCAGCGTGTCGAACTTGATGCCGAGCTCGTGCTGCGCGGCGGCCACTTCGTGATGGTGCTTTTCAACGCGCACGCCCATTTCGGCGAGCACGGTGAGCATTTCCGAGCGCATGTCCTGTGCCGAATCGATCGGCGGCACCGGGAAATAGCCGCCCTTGATGCGCGGCCGGTGACCGAGGTTGCCGGTCTCATAGTCGGTGTCGTCATTGGACGGCAGTTCGGTGGAATCCAGCCTGAAGCCGGTGTTGTAGGGATCGGCCTTGTACTTGACGTCGTCGAACACGAAGAACTCGGCTTCAGGACCGACGAAGATCTGGTCGCCGATGCCTTCGGCCTTCATGTAGGCCTCGGCCTTCTTGGCGGTGCCGCGGGGGTCGCGGTTGTAGGATTCTCCCGAGATCGGATCGAGAATGTCACACAGGATGACCATGGTCGACTGGGCGAAGAACGGGTCCATATGCACCGTATCCGCATCGGGCATCAGCACCATGTCGGACTCGTTGATCGCCTTCCAGCCGGCGATCGAGGAACCGTCGAACATGACGCCATCGGCAAACATGTCTTCCTCGACCTCGACGACATCCATCGTTACGTGCTGCAGTTTGCCCTTCGGATCGGTGAAGCGCAGATCAACGAACTTCACGTCGTTGTCTTTGATCTGCTTCATGATGTCTTTGGCTGTCGTCATGTCCCTGCTTCCCTATGTGATGACGTTTGAACGTGGCCTTTTAACGGGAAAATTCAGACGGCGTCCATGCCGGTTTCGCCGGTGCGGATGCGCACCACTTCCTCGATGTTCGAGACGAAGATCTTGCCGTCGCCGATACGGCCGGTCTGGGCCGCTTTGCGGATAGCTTCGATCGCGGCTTCGACCGCATCGTCGCCGAGCACGACCTCGATTTTCACCTTTGGCAGGAAGTCGACGACATATTCGGCGCCGCGATAAAGCTCGGTGTGGCCCTTCTGGCGGCCAAAGCCCTTGGCTTCGGTCACGGTGATGCCTTGCAGCCCGGCCTCCTGAAGCGCTTCCTTCACTTCGTCTAGCTTGAACGGCTTGATGATCGCTTCGATCTTTTTCATGTAAAAAGTGGCCTCCACTGCCAAAAAAAGACGGGTTGTGAGCCCCGCTTGCGCCTCAATCAAGCACGAACTGTGCCAATTGATGGGGCGCCGAGCAGCCTCACATGATTTGGATACCATGCCGCGCAGGAATGTACATTCGCATCATTCGCTGCGTCGGATGCGCCATGAACGCCGCGAGCCTACACACCGCTGGTCCTGCCGTCCGCACAAAAATTGGGCAGATCGGATATTTCATGAGCAGCTGCGCGCCGTCGTCTCGAACGAGGTGCGCCGCCAAATTTGCTTGGGGACCTTCGTTGTTTGCGTCGGATCAAAAACTGGACAATGCTTGGGGAAATGATGTGCATGTCGCCTGATATTCCATGAGCAACGAACTTTTGTCTCCCTCCGAAATGGCCGAGGCCGACCGGCTGGCGATTGCCGCCGGTCCCTTCGACGGTATTGGCCTGATGCGCAATGCCGGCGCCGCGGTTGCCGCCGTAGTGCTCAAGCGCTACCCGGCGGCGACACGCGTCCACGTGCTTTGCGGCCCCGGTAACAATGGCGGCGACGGCTATGTCGTGGCCCGCATCCTTCGGGAGAGCGCCGTCGATGTCTCTGTGTGGGCGTCCGGATCGCCCAAAGGCGGCCGTGATGCGGCACTCGCTGCCTCGGAATGCCCGGTTGAAGCTCGGCCGCTGTCGGATTTCGTTGCCGAGGTGGGCTCCGTCGTGGTTGACGCGCTCTATGGGGCGGGGCTGTCCAAGCCGCTGTCCGGCGACGCCACCAAGGTGATCGACATTGCGGCCGAATTGAACTTGCCGGTTGTGGCGGTCGACCTGCCGTCGGGCGTTTCAGGGGAGAGCGGCAATGTGTTAGGAAAGGCCTTCCGGGCCCGGACCACGGTGACCTTCGCGCGAAAAAAGCCAGGCCATCTGCTGTTGCCGGGGCGCGAGCTGTGCGGCGACATCGACCTCGCCGATATCGGCATAGACAACAGCATCGTTGCGCAGCTTCAACCGCGAACATTCGAGAACATTCCGGCGCTCTGGCTTGACCGCCTTCCGGTTCCGGCGGTCGACGCCCATAAGTACAAGCGCGGCCATGTTGGCGTCTTTTCCGGCGGACCGTCGGCGACGGGTGCTGCGCGGCTGTCGGCGCTTGCCGCGGCCCGGAGCGGGGCAGGGGCCGTCACCTTGCTGTCGCCGGCGAACGCCATGCAGGTGAACGCGGCGCATCTGACCTCGGTCATGCTGCACAAGATAGACACTATCGCGGATGTGGACGAATTCGTCGGCAGCCGCCGCCCATCGGCCTTCGTGCTTGGCCCGGGATTTGGCATCGGGGAGAAAACGCGCGATTTTGCCCTGGTCGTACTCGGCAACGCCCATGGGCAGGGCAGCGGGATCGACGGGCTGGTGCTCGACGCCGACGGCATCACCTCGTTTCGCGACGCGCCGGATGCCCTGTTCGAAGCCGCCCGTCGATCGAAAACGCCGGCTCTGGTGATGACGCCGCATGAGGGCGAGTTCGCCAAGCTTTTTCCCGATGTCGCCGGGCACCACGATTTGTCCAAGCTCGCCAAGGCCCGCGCCGCCGCTAAGCGTGCCGGTGCTATCCTCGTCTACAAGGGCGCCGACACAGTGATTGCGGCCCCAAATGGCCGGGCAGCGATCAACAGTAATGGTGCCTCATGGCTGGCTACGGCCGGTTCGGGCGATGTGCTGTCGGGCATCATCGCCGGGTTGCTGGCTCAGGGCATGCCAGCCTTCGAAGCGGCCTGTGCGGCAGTCTGGATCCATGCCGAGACCGGCACCCGTTTCGGACCGGGGCTGATCGCCGAGGACCTGCCGCTGGCGCTGGTGCCGGTGCTGCGCGAGCTCGTTGAAAGCCGCGGGATGGCTGCCGAATGAACCGCCTGATTGCGCTGCTCGTTGCGATCATTAGTGCCATGTCCATGGTACAGGCCGCGAACGCCGAAACTCCGCTAACCATCGTCGACGACCCGGCCGTTCTCGCCGAGCTTGACAGCAAGGGCTATGGTTTCGCCGGCATTTTCGGCGTCGATGGCAAGGGCGATTTGAAGACTCTCTACGACAAGGCGCCGGCCTATCATGCGATCGTCGAAACGATTGCAAGCGACGTCGCAGCATTGCGGGCCGAGATGAAGGCCGGCGGCCGGCCGCTTTACGAGGTGACCGACGGCAATGTCGGCCGTGTCATGGACATGCGCTGGCTGAGGACCGATGCCGCGCGCTTCCGTCTCGTCGGCATAGTCAACCGGCTCGATCGGCGCGACTTCGCCGCGCTGCAAGGCGACACGAGTTGCGGCGAAGTGCGCTTTATCTATCGCCTCGCCTACAGCTTCAAGAAGAACGGCAAGGTTTTGGCCTCGCGCCTGCCGTTCAATTTCAGTGCCATCTACAATGTCGCGCCGGATGCCGATGGCGGTTGTGTCGGCGTCGCCGGACGCTGGGCACCACAACTCGACGAGAGCGTCGATGCCGGCTGGCTGCTCGGCGGGCCGCTGGAAAGAGCGGCACTCACCTTTAAGCAGCTCGAGCTCAATGCGCAAGTGGTCCGCTTCCCCTCCGGCCAGGAGACCGAATTCGGCGGACAGGCCGCCTATCTCATGCGCATTTTCGGCATCGACAGCGGGGCTGTCAGTGAAAAGCCGCTGGAAAACACGCCCGACACGGCACGTCTCGCCGACGATGCTGCGCTGAAAGCAAGACTTGCCGACTATGTCCGCACCAATGTCGCGGCAATCGACCTCGGTGTCTACCAAATCCCCGATAAGCTCTTGGCAAAGAAGGTAGTCTCGTGGTCGACTTTCGGCAGCGCAAGGCAGGCCAACCACCCGTTCACGCCACTGTTCCGGCCCGCGGATTTCGCCGGGCTCGATTATTCCAAGCGGAAGCTGGTGCGCACGCCAGAAGCATTGGTCGAGCGGCTGGACAATGGCGCCTGCCAGGGCTGCCATCAGGCGGGTTCGACCGCCGGGTTCCACTTTATCGGCCTGGATGACAAGACGACCTCGCCGCTCAACCGCATCGAGGTCGGTATCTCACCGCATCTCCACGCCGACATCCCGCGCCGCGTCGCCTGGCTGCACGCGACTGCGAGGGGTAAGGAACCGAACCGCTTCCGCCCGCTGTCCTTCGCGCCGCCGGCGACATGGAACGATGCCGGCGAAATTGCCTATTCGCCGGCCGAAATGGCGATGCCGTGCTTCATGCCAGAAGATGCAGCCCGCTTCGGCGCGACTTGGCAATGCGGCGGCGGCACCGTCTGCACGCCGCTAGCGACCGCGTCCGGCGTGCGCACCAAGCTGGCGCAATGTCTGTTGCCCAAGGACAGCGAAAACATATTCTCCGGCCATCCGTGCCTGACCGGCTCGATCACCAGCAACCCGGCGCAACCTTTCAATGACCGCTATATCATCACCGGCCAGTTCGCGGCGTTCGCGCCAGGCATTTCGCGTACCGGCTACACCTGCCGACCGCCGAAGATCGGCGTGCCGGCGGGTATCGCCTATCGCGGCTGCGACGATCGGGATCGCAGCTTTGCCGCCTTCAAACCGGGCAAGCCGATGCCGAACGAGATTTGCGGATTGGTCGGCGGCAAAAAATTCGACACCTGCGTGGCGACCAATAATTTCGACCAGTGCCTGGGCGGCGCTGTCAATCGCGGTAATCGTCCCGCCTGCTCTACCGACCATTTCTGTCGCGAGGATTACATGTGCCAGTCGCTGCCGCCCGATACGCCGGGCATCGGCAAGGTGAAAGGCATCGGCTTCTGCTCGCCGACCTATTTCATCTTCCAGATGCGCATCGACAATCACGCCACGCCGTGGTCGGGCGCTGTCAGCGCGACGATGGGAGCCGGGTTCGGAGCGGCGGAAGCGGAGTAGGCCGCAGTAGCTCCAGGTGGACAGCTATCGCTCAAGATCGTCGGCGATGTTTGATGTCCATTCATCGTCGAAATGCCGGACACGTTCGGCGACGATCGCATCGCTCAGCAGGCTCGACAAGGCGGAAACCAGAATTGGTTCTATCTTTGGAACCGAGCTAAATCCAAGAGCAATCAGACGTTCGGACCAGGGCGGATGGTCCGCGCTTTCGTTATCGGGCGCGTCCCAGGCCTTCTGCGCATGTTCTTGCAGGATGGGAAGCCTCGACAGGTGACGGGCGGCCGCCAGAACTCTTTCGAGTGGTGGACGAGGCGGTACCATGGTGCCAAGCAGTTCACGTTTAAGCGGAATATACACTTGGTCATCGAAAAACGCACTGGCAGCACCGATCAGTAGCAGGGCGCGGGCCGCTTCATATGCGTCGCCGGACATCGCTGCATGGCGATCCGCGTCAATTTCCGCCCGCCGCGACAACCGTATTTCTTCGCGCTCCAGAGCGCGCGACAGCGGACCAAGCATCCAGTAGAACAGGCTGCCAGAAACGGCTTTCCCCGGGGGAGCGAAGTCGAAGATTAGATCGAAGCTTTTTTCGAGTTCGGCCAGGTTGAGGCCGCCGTTTGTGTCTTTGTTTCTCAGATGTGCGTTCTCATGGACCAAGATCGCGGCAAAAGCCTTTTGGTCGGTCACTGCGAGCAGAGGAAGGCCGATGGTGAGAATCGCCCTACGGCCAAGCAGCCCCAGAAACGGCCGCTCTTCACCGATACTGGCGTTGAGATCGGGGCTCAGCACGATGGTAGTCCGGCTGGCGCGGTGTTTGCCGGCAATACTCTCCCAGATGGCCCATAATTTCGGGGCTGATTCCCGAGCGATCCCCTCCACCTTGCTGGGTCGAAAACCGGCGAACAATGTCCCGATCAACAGAACCATGCTCAGCATCGCAGCTGGGATCGCAATAGCGCCAGCCGCGATGACGGCGAGCGGATGCCGGTCGAGAAACCAGAACCATAAGACTGTTGGGCAGAACAGCGGCAGAGCGAAAAGCAGGACGGCAAACCTGCCGAAGCGCGCTCCCATGTAGAGGATCAGGCGCGACATCAGCGCCTCACAGCGGTATATTGTCGTGTTTCTTCCAGGGGTTCTGCATGTCCTTGTTGCGCAGCATCCTGAGTGCGCGGGCGATGCGCCGGCGGGTCGAATGCGGCATGATCACCTCGTCGACATAGCCGCGCTCGGCGGCAACGAAGGGCGAAAGGAAGCGATCCTCGTAAGCCTTTGTATGCGCAGCGATTTTCTCCGCATCGCCGATGTCCTTGCGGTAGATGATCTCGACCGCGCCCCTGGCGCCCATGACGGCAATCTGCGCCGTTGGCCAGGCATAGTTCATGTCGCCGCGCAAATGCTTTGACGCCATAACGTCATAGGCGCCGCCATAGGCCTTTCTCGTGATGACGGTGATCTTTGGCACGGTCGCTTCGGCATAGGCGAACAGAAGCTTGGCCCCATGTTTGATCAGCCCGCCGTACTCCTGCGCGGTGCCGGGCAGGAAGCCCGGAACGTCCACGAAGGTGACGATCGGGATCGAGAAGCAGTCGCAGAAGCGTACGAAGCGCGCCGCCTTGCGGCTGGCGTCGGCATCGAGCACGCCGGCCAGCACCATCGGCTGGTTGGCGACGAAGCCGACGGTGCGGCCCTCGACACGGCCGAAGCCGGTGACGATGTTTTTCGCAAAATTCTGCTGGATTTCGAAGAAGTCACCCTCGTCGGCAACTTTAAGGATCAACTCCTTGATGTCGTAGGGTTTGTTGGCATTGTCGGGGATCAGCCTATCGAGCGACAGATCGTGATCGGTGACGGACTGGTGGCATTCGATCTCGGGAATTTCCGCCGTGTTGGAAGCGGGCAGCAGATCGACCAGCCGGCGCATCTGCAGCAGCGCCTCGACGTCATTGTCGTAGGCTCCGTCGGCGATCGAGGACTTCGTCGTGTGGACGGAAGCGCCGCCGAGGCTTTCGGCGGTGACTGTCTCGTTGGTGACGGTCTTCACCACATCCGGCCCGGTGACGAACATGTAGGAGGTGCCGCGGACCATGAAGATGAAGTCGGTCATCGCCGGCGAATAGACGTCGCCGCCTGCGCAAGGGCCCATGATCAGCGAAATCTGTGGGATGACCCCGGAGGCCAAAACATTGCGCTGGAAGATCTCGGCGTAGCCGCCGAGCGCCGCCACGCCCTCCTGGATGCGGGCGCCGCCGGCGTCGTAGATGCCGATGATCGGCGCGCGGTTGCGCAATGCCATCTCCTGCACCTTGACCACCTTTTCGGCATGCGCCTCGGACAGCGACCCGCCGAACACGGTGAAATCCTTGGCGAAAAGATAGACCGGGCGACCATTGATGGTGCCCCAGCCGGTAACGACGCCATCACCGGCGATCTTGGTTTTCTCCATGCCGAAATCGGTCGAGCGGTGCTCGACGAACATGTCGAATTCCTCGAACGAGCCTTCGTCGAGGAAGACGTCGATGCGCTCACGGGCGGTGAGCTTGCCCTTCTTGTGCTGGGCCTCGATGCGGGCTCGGCCGCCGCCCATGCGGGCGATCTCGCGGCGCCGCTCGAGTTCCTTCAGCACGTCCTTCATGACCGGTCCCCAAAACGGAAAGCTGGATTGTGGTAATCGTGGCAGCAAGTGAGCGCAAGCGCCGCTTCGCCATGGCTTTTGCTGCGCTGCAGCATCCGACCCCTTGCATTCCGAAGCGAAGTGGGCCATATGCGGCGGCATAGGCGCTTGGGCCGGGACACTCCGGCCTTCTCGACGAATGAGACTGGTTGCGTCTGTTTTCCCTCTTCCCGACATATCGGCAAGGTGGCGAAAAAGCCCCGTGGCATGAAGCCTGCGGGCACGACAGCGCAGCCGTGTGGACGATGACGTCCGCCCGCCTTGTCGTTTCATGACAATTTTCGACGGCAGGTTGCGCCCTGCCGTCATCCATGTTTGCGGCCAGAAGCCGCATGAAAGAAGAATATTTTGACCAATGAAAATACTTTGACCGGTGAGAACACTGGGGAACTGACCGGTTTCGCCGCACTTGGAATTAGCGGTGCACTGCTCAAGGCCACCCATGCCGCCGGCTTTACCGATCCCAAGCCGATTCAGGCGCAGGCTATCCCGCCGCAGCTCGAAGGCCGCGACATTTTCGGCATCGCCCAGACCGGCTCGGGCAAGACCGCGGCGTTCGCACTGCCGATCCTGTCGAAGATCATCGCGCTTGGCACCAAGCGCCGGCCGAAGACGGCTCGCGCGCTGATCCTGGCGCCGACGCGCGAGCTCGCCGTACAGATCGAGGACACCATCAAGATTCTCGCCAAGGGAGCACATGTCTCGACCGCGCTGGTGCTTGGCGGCGTCTCGCGCTTCAGCCAGGTCAAGAAGGTTGCACCCGGCGTCGACATCCTGATCGCCACGCCTGGCCGGCTGACCGATCTGGTGCGTGAGGGCGACCTCGTACTTGCCGACACCAAATGGCTGGTGCTCGACGAAGGCGACCGCATGCTCGACATGGGCTTCATCAACGACGTCAAGCGCATCGCCAGGGCGACGGCGCCGGGCCGTCAGACGGTGCTGTTCTCGGCGACTATGCCGGCCGAAATCGCCGAGCTGGCGAAAGGCTTGCTGAAGAACCCGATCCGCGTCGAAGTCGCCCCCCACAGCACTGCGGCCGCGGAGATCGTGCAGGGCGTCGTCTTTGCCCGCACCAAGCAGAAGCGTCAGGTGTTGTCGACGATGCTCGCCGACGAGGCGATGAAGTCCGTTATCATCTTTTCGCGCACCAAGCATGGCGCCGACAGGGTGACCAAGGACCTCGAGCGCGACGGCTTCAAGGCCGCCGTTATCCACGGCAACAAGTCGCAGAATGCCCGCCAGAAGGCGCTCAACGATTTCCGCGAAGGCTCGGTGCGCATTCTCGTGGCGACCGACATTGCGGCACGCGGCATCGATGTGCCCGGCATTAGCCATGTGGTGAATTTCGACCTGCCGGATGAGGCGGAGAGCTACGTCCACCGCATCGGCCGCACCGGCCGTAACGGCATGGATGGCATCGCCATCACGCTTTGCGACCCGTCGGAAAACGCCAAGCTGCGCCAGGTCGAGCGCATCATCCGCACCAAGCTGCCGATCGTTGCCGATCATCTCGGCAGCCCCGATCCGCAGCGCAATCCGGCCGAGAAGAACGAGCGCAGCTTCGAGCCGGCCAACGATCGCAACGACCACAACGGCCGTCGCGACGGCAGGCGTCCCGGCGGCGCCAACAACGGTTTCGCCAAGAAGCGTTTCGGCGGCGACAAGCCGGCCTTTGCGGGCGACCGCAAGCCGGAAGGCGCCAAGCCCTTCAAGGGCAACAACAAGCGCCGCTTCGGCGGCAAGCGGCCGGCTGCGCGGGCGGCATAACCTGACCGTTTTGCGTCCGGCCAAGCCTGGCTTGGTTACTCACGATTGAAAAGGGCGACCGGAGTGATGCTTCGGTCGCCCTTTGCTTGAGGCCTCTGGTTTACTTCACCACCGCCTCGACCCACACGACAGTCCGCTGCGCGAGGGAAGGCGTGGTCGATGGCGCGAGCGCGTCGCCGGCAATGACGTGGCGCCCCAGCGACCCGCAAACACGATCCGTCGCCGCGTCACCGATCCTATTCGACCGGTGGCTTGCGGTCGAAATTCAGCGGCCGCGCATTCCAGCGGGTGACCGTGCTGATCACCCATCGGCAGAACGGCCTCGGCAGCATCCTGAGCAGCTTCAGCGTCCAGCTCAGGCGGCGTGGGAATGTGACTTCGAAGCCGCCGCATTCGATGCCTTGCGCGATACGGCGCGAGGCCAGGTTGACCGGCATCAAGCCCGGCATCGGCAGGAAGTTCTTCTCAGTCAGCCGCGTGTCGACAAAGCCCGGATTAATCACCTGGATGCGGACGTTCATCTTGTCGAAATCGTATTTCAGCGACTCGGCCAGGATATTGACTGCCGCCTTGGTGCCGCCATAGGCGGCGGTAGTGGGCCAGCCGAAATAGGCGGTGACCGAACCAATCAGCACGACGTGGCCGCGCGAGCGCACGCGCATGCGTTCGATGACCGGCACCAGGCCATTGATGATGCCGAAATAATTGACTTCGAAAGACCTACGGAAATTGCGCGCGACAAGATCCTCGCCCGGCGTTGCGATATAGCTTCCCGCGTTGAACACTGCCAACACGATCGGACCGAGATTTTTCTCGATCGCTGCAACCGTCTCTGCCATGCGTTTTTCGTCGGTCACGTCGCAAGGAAAGGCTGCGACACGCCCCGACATCTGCGCCGTTTCGACGATGAGCGTATCGATCGGATGGTCATCGGGCGCAGTCACCGCGATGACATAGCCCTGAGCGGCAAGATCCTTGGCCAGCGAACGGCCGATACCGCTGCTGCCGCCCGTAATCCAGGCGACGCCATGCTTCGGATTGGCCCGATAGAGTGTCATGCTGCGCCCCGCCGGCTCTACTTAACCTGCGCTCTACCGGTGAAGAAATCGAATGAAAAGAGTGCTTTTCGGTACATCGTTGAAATGAATACCGGCTGGACGCCCCTGGGTGCAGGAATTGCAGTGTGCGAATGCGACTGGACCAGGCAAATTCTTGCCTTGAAACCGAAGCTTCGGGTTTCTAGGGTTTCGCCGCACCCACAAAGGAATCTCCATGCCCCGTTCTGTGATCGACGTGATCGGCAACACGCCCCTGATCCGCCTCAACAAGGCCTCGGAAGCAACCGGCTGTGAGATCCTGGGCAAGGCCGAATTCATGAATCCCGGGCAGTCGGTCAAGGACCGCGCCGGCCTGTTTATCATCCGCGATGCGGAGCAGCGCGGGTTGCTGCGGCCCGGCGGCGTCATCGTCGAGGGGACGGCCGGAAATACCGGCATCGGCTTGACACTGGTTGCCAAGGCGCTCGGCTACCGCACGGTGATCGTCATTCCCGACACCCAGAGCCAGGAGAAGAAGGATACAATCAAACTGCTCGGCGCCGAGCTGATCGAAGTGCCCGCGGTGCCTTACAAGAACCCGAACAACTACGTGAAGCTGTCGGGCCGGCTGGCCGAGCAGATGGCGAAGACCGAGCCGAACGGCGCGATCTGGGCCAACCAGTTCGACAATGTCGCCAACCGTGACGGCCATATCCGCACTACGGCCGAAGAAATCTGGAACCAGACCGACGGCAAGGTGGATGGTTTCGTGTCGGCGGTCGGTTCCGGCGGCACTCTGGCAGGCGTCGGTTTCGGGCTGAAGGCCAAGAACAGCCAAGTCAAGATAGCGCTGGCCGATCCGCTGGGGGCTGCGCTCTATTCCTTCTACACCAGCGGCGAGCTGAAATCCGAGGGCAGTTCGATCACCGAAGGCATCGGGCAGGGGCGGATCACCGCCAATCTCCAAGGCTTTACACCCGATTTTGCCTTCCAGATCCCCGACGAGGACGCACTGCCGATCATATTCGACCTGATCCAGGAGGAGGGGCTTTGCGTTGGCGGTTCGACCGGCATCAACATTGCCGGCGCCATTCGCCTGGCGCGCGAGTTAGGCCCCGGCCACACCATCGTGACCATGCTTTGCGACTACGGCACGCGCTACCAGTCGAAGCTGTTCAATCCTGAATTCCTGCGCGAAAAGAAGCTGCCGGTGCCGGGGTGGATGGAGCAACAGAGCACGATTTCGGTACCGTTCGAAAGGGTTGCGTGATGGCGCACAAGACCGAAGCGCTGTTTCGTGACGACGCCTATCTGGGGACGGCCGACGCCACCGTCGTCGCAGTCAACGATCGCGGGGGCATCATTCTGGACCGGACGGTGTTTTACGCCACATCGGGCGGGCAGCCGGGCGACACCGGCAGCCTCGAGCGCGCCGACGGCACCGGCATAGCGATTGCCGCTACGATCACCGGCGAAACCAAGGACGAGATCATCCATGTGCCGGCGCTGGAGCAGGCAGTTCCAAAGGTGGGCGAGCGCATGCGGCTCGCCATCGACTGGCCGCGGCGGCAGTTGCTGATGCGCATGCATTCTGCCTGCCACCTGCTTACCGTCGTCTGCCCGTTCCCGATCACCGGCGCCGCGGTTTCCGAGGACGACAGCCGTATCGATTTCGACATCCCGGACGCCGGCTTTACCAAGGCAGACGTGACGGCCAGACTGATGGAGCTGGTGCGGGCCGACCACCCGATCTTCACCCGGCTCATTTCCGACGAGGAACTGGCATCCAATCCGGGCCTGGTGAAATCCAAGAATGTGCGCCCTCCGGCTGGCACGGGAAAGATCCGATTGGTCTGCATCGGCGAGAACGCCTCGATCGACAGCCAGCCTTGCGGCGGCACCCATGTAAAGAGCACCGGCGAAATCGGCGAGATCCATATCGGCAAGATCGAGAAGAAGGGCCGCGAGAACCGGCGCTTCCGCATTCGCTTTGGTCCTATGCCGCCAGCCTGATATAGGACTGCGACAGGCGGGACAGGAGAGAAAAGATGGCCGACGACAGTCCTTTCACCATCGATGCCGATTGGTTGCAGAAGCGGCTCGGCAAGCCCGGCCTGACGATTGTCGACGCGTCCTGGTATCTGCCGGCACAAAAGCGCGACGCGCGCGCCGAGTATGGCGCAGCGCATATTCCAGGCGCCCGCTTCCTTGACCAGGATGCGGTTTCGGACCCCGACGCGGCTCTGCCGCACACGCTGCCGTCGCCGCAGCATTTCGCGCAATATGTCGGCGCGATGGGTATTTCGGCCGATGACACGATTGTTGTCTATGACGGGCCAGGGTTCTTTTCTGCACCGCGCGTCTGGTGGTTGTTTCGCGTCATGGGCGTATTCCAGGTCTATGTTCTCGACGGCGGCTTCGACCGTTGGAAAGCCGCCGGACGGCCGGTGACGGCGGAGCCGACGAAGATCGCCCCTTGCGTGTTTTATGCCAACTTTGATGCCGCCCGCGTCGCCAGCCTTGCCGACATGCGCCGGATCGTCGAGACGGGGGAGAGCCAGATCGCCGACGCGCGCTCGCCTGGCCGTTTTGCCGGCACCGAGCCGGAGCCGCGCCCCGGCATCCGCTCCGGTCATATGCCGGGCGCGCACAACGTGCAGTTTTCGGCGCTTTCGGAAAACGGCGAATTGTTGCCAAAGGACAGGCTACGCAACGTGATCGAAGGAGCGGGCATCGACCTGTCGAAGCCGGTCGTCACCTCCTGCGGCTCGGGCGTCACCGCGGCAGCCATCACGCTAGCTTTGGAGACGCTTGGCCATACCGACAACAGGCTTTATGACGGTTCGTGGACCGAATGGGGCGGGCTTTCCGACACGCCCGTCGTGACGGGCAAGGACTGACGGGGATGGAAGACGGATCGCTGGAAGACATCGACGTCACCGTGACGTTTCTCGAAATGCATGTGCCGCCTGCCTATTCGCCGCCTCTGCCGTACAACCGCCAGATCGCGCTGCTCAAGACCAAAGACATTCCGCTGCATTTCTACCGCTATTTGATGGATCGGGTCGGCCGCAAATGGCACTGGGTCAATGTGCTGAGGCTGAGCGACGAGGAGCTTGCGGCGGGCATTCACCGCGAGGACCGCGACATCAGGGTGCTTTATCTGGATGGTGCGCCGGCCGGCTTCTTCGACCTCAAACCGCATTTGCCGGAGGAAGTG
Organism: Mesorhizobium sp. M0136; assembly: GCF_040322515.1. Taxonomy (NCBI): domain Bacteria; kingdom Pseudomonadati; phylum Pseudomonadota; class Alphaproteobacteria; order Hyphomicrobiales; family Phyllobacteriaceae; genus Mesorhizobium; species Mesorhizobium sp. M0136. The sequence continues at coordinate 277,994 of NZ_JAMYTP010000004.1, read as the reverse complement.
GAACTCGCTTATTTCGGAATGATGGAGCACGCGACCGGGCAAGGCATCGGCCGCTGGTTCCTCGGTGCGGCAATCGCCGCGGCGTGGTCGCACGGGCCAAGGCGGGTAACCGTGCAAACCTGCACCCTCGATCACCCGGCAGCACTGCCGCTCTATCAAAAACTAGGCTTTACGCCAGTGGCGCAAAAAAAAGAGGTCGTACATCCGATGTCTTTCGCCGAGCGCGCGGCCAGCGTCATGCGGCCCTGATTTCAGGCCGTTCATCCAGGCTTCAGCTTGTCGTTGCCACGCCCAGGGTCTGGATCAACACTCAAAGGTGTGTCCGACTTGTATGAGCTGGGCAGTTTCCATATCGCTGTCGTCTAAAAACCGATGGTGATGGAGGATCGCACGATGACAATACGGGTGGTAATGGCCGGTGCGACGGGCTGGGTCGGCAAGGCCCTGGTTCCGGCGATCGGGGCGCAAGGCGACATGGCGCTGGCCGGGGCCGTGTCACGCAGCGGCGCTGGGCAGGATTCCGGTCTGCTGGTTGGCATGCCGGCTAATGGTATTGTCGTTTCGGCTTCGCTGGCCGAGGCGCTGGAGGCGCCGTCGGACGTACTGGTCGACTTCACCAAGCCGCATGTCGTGAAAGACCATGTGCTGCTCGCCATCGACAAGGGACGGCACGCTGTGATCGGCACATCGGGACTGGGTGCTGCCGACTATGCCGACATCGATGCCGCGGCGCGCGCCAACGGCGTCGGCGTCGTTGCCGCCGGCAACTTTTCCATCACCGCCACGCTGATGAAGCGGTTTGCACTTATGGCGGCAAAATACGTGCCGGATGTCGAGGTCATCGATTATGCCAGTGCAAAGAAGCCCGACGCGCCCTCCGGTACCGCACGGGAGCTTGCTGAGGCGCTGGCCGACATCCGCAAGGCCTCAACGGCAAAGCCGGTTTCCGAGGTCTCTGGCGTGCCGGCTACACGCGGGGGTGCGGTCGGCGCAGGCGAGGGGGTGCAAGTGCACGCGCTTCGCCTGCCGTCCTACATCCTGTCCTGCGAGGCGCTGTTCGGCCTGCCAGACGAGCGGCTGACCATCCGCCATGACGCCGGCTCGTCCGCGGCACCCTATGTGGCGGGCACGCTGCTCGCCATCAGACGGGTACAGCAGATCAAGGGTCTGGTTCGCGGTCTCGACGCGCTGATGGACTGATCCATTTCGGCAGGAATCGGGTGGGAAGCTCTGTCTTGCGAGCATAATTTCCGGTCAACGACACCGGAGATTTTGCCATGACGATAAGATTCAAGGCCTTGCCAACCGACGCGGTCCGGGCACTTCAGCGCGGCGGGGCGGATGCTTATGGCCTGAAGCCAGAGCGGCAGATTTCGGACGGCGACGGCGTGCCTTGCCGTCATTGCTTGAAGAATGTTGCTGCGGGGGAACCCTATCTTGTTCTGGCCTATCGGCCTTTTTCGGAGCTGCAGCCTTATGCCGAAACCGGGCCGATCTTTCTGCATGCGGAAGAATGCGAACGCGCTGCCGAGGTTGAGTTGCTTCCCGAAATGCTCGAAAGCAGCGATTACATCGTGCGCGGTTATGGCAACGACGACCGTATTGTTTACGGTAGCGGCGGCGTCATTCCGACCGACGCCATTGCCGCACGGGCAGAGACGTTGTTCAAACGCGACGACATTGCCTACGTCCACATCCGCTCGGCCCGCAACAATTGCTATCAGTGCCGGATCGACCGCGCGTAACCGAACAGGCTGCACCGGCTTGGGCCTGTCGCACTCCCGTCGCATACAAGCGGTAGAAAGAGACTGTCGATCGATTTGCCGACCGCGGATGAACCGGCGGAAATCTCGATAACCGAGGAAGCGGGGCTTTGGCTCCGCTTTTTTGTGCCTGCATTGTTCGCAAAACAAAAAACCCGCCGGGATTAGCCGGCGGGCTTGAACGATTTGCCTGGAGGGCCTTAGTTGAACTTATACTTCGCACCGATACGGACGGTGTGGAAAGAAGGAGTGGTGGTGAGGACATCGCTCGGCCCTCCAAACTCCTCCAGAATATCCTTCTCGGCAAACTGCGAATAACGATATTCGAGACCGACAGTTACGTTGTTGGTCACGGCCGCTTCCAAACCACCACCGACCGAGAAGCCGCTCGAGCCCCAATCGATGATGTCGCCGATGGGTGAAGATGCGTTCAGATCGAAATGTTGCCAGCTGTAACCGCCAAGCACATAGGCGAGGGTTGATTCGTTGACCTTCAAACCGACCCGGCCCAGCACATCGAAACCATAGTCGGTGTCCAGATTAATGGACCCGCCGGGCACTTCCAGCTCCGAGGTCATGCCGGAGTAGCGAGCATCAACCATAACGCCGGCAACCCAGCTGCCGAAGTCATGATCGTAGCCGGCGTTCAATTCGCCAAACACGCCTTCGCCGCCGATACCGTTGAACTCCAGGTCGCCAAGCGGCGGAACATTGATCTGATGCACCGACGCACCCGCGCCGCCCGCACCGCCGATATAGAAGCCGGTCCAGTTGTAGGTAGGTGCCTCAAAGGAAGAGACACCGCCATTCTGGGCGCCAAAACGATAATTGGCTGCTACCTGGAACGTGTGACGCGATGTATCGAGGTTGATTGCACCATCCGGTACACCGAACTCGGAAAGGACATCATCGTTGGTGCTGAATTGCGTAAAACGATATTCGGTTTTGATGGTCCAGTTGCTGTTGATGGCCGTCTCGACGCCGGCTCCGACGAAGTAGCCGCTCTGGTCCCAGTCGAAGTCAAAACCTGCGCTCGTGTCAAATTTGTATTTCTGCCAGGAATAGCCACCAAGGACGTAGCCCAAGGTGTTTGGCGTGAAGAGGTAGCCTGCCCGCAAGCCAGCGTCGAAACCATAGGTCTCTTTGACCGATGCGTCGAATCCAGCAACGTCGAGGGAGGTTTCGATGTTGCCGGCATGAGCGTCCAGAAGTCCGCCGATCAGGAACCGCGGCGCCACCATATAGTCGTACCCAACGGTGAGTTCACCGTACAGGCCTTCGCCACCAATGCCGTTGAACGACACCCCAGGAATGAAATCGCTGCTCAACTCGTGGACGTTCGCCCCGGCGCCAACGCCAAAGCCGACGTAGATGCCACTCCAGTTGAAGCCCGCCGTCTCCACGACCGGTTCGACCACGTCGGCGGCATGAGAGACCGACCCAAGCGCCAGAACAGAAACTGCGCCGAGAAGAAGAGATTTCGTGAATTTTCTGCTGATCATTACCCTGCCCCTGGTGAACCCTGCATCTACGTAGCATCGGCTCATTGTGGCGGCTGTAACAAAAAAGCCACAGAAAGAGCACATTGCATCAAACGGGCACCAGATGCAGGCAAAACCGGCTGTAGACCGAGAAAATTGCCTGTGAACAAGCAGCCGCCGACAGCATCGGCGACTCATCAGGAACAAACGGTTGGAAATCAGGCCGCGAGAACGGCCTTTGGCTCGACCAGTTCGTAACCGAGCGCCTCGGCCACCGCGCGATTCGTTATCTTGCCCTTGTGGACGTTAAGCCCGTTGCGCAGATGGTGGTCGTCTACCAGCGCCTTGAGGCCCTTGTCGGCGAGCTGCAGGCCATAGTGCAGCGTCGCATTGTTGAGCGCGTGGGCCGAGGTGACCGGCACCGCACCCGGCATGTTGGCGACGCAATAATGGATGATGCCGTCGACTTCATAGGTCGGCTCGGCATGGGTGGTGGCGTGCGATGTCTCGAAACAGCCGCCCTGGTCGATGGCGACGTCGACCAGCACGGCGCCTTTCTTCATGCCCGACAGCATTTCGCGCGTCACCAGCTTGGGCGCTGCTGCCCCCGGGATCAGCACGGCGCCGACGACTATGTCAGCCGAAAAACATTCTTCCTCCAGCGCCTCGACGGTCGAGTAGCGGGTGTGAACGCGGCCGCCAAAGATGTCGTCGAGCTGACGCAGGCGCGGGATCGAGCGGTCGATGATAGTGACGTCGGCGCCGAGGCCGGCCGCCATCCGTGCGGCATGCAGGCCGACAACGCCGCCGCCGAGCACGGTGACCTTGCCGGGGAGCACGCCGGGCACGCCGCCAAGTAGCACGCCGCGGCCGCCATTGGCCTTTTGCAGCGCCGTGGCGCCCGCCTGGATCGACAGGCGGCCGGCAACTTCCGACATCGGCGCCAAGAGCGGCAGGCCGCCGCGCTCGTCGGTGACCGTCTCGTAAGCGATCGCGGTCACACCGGAGGCCAACAGGCCCTTGGTTTGCTCCGGATCCGGGGCAAGATGTAGATAGGTATAGAGGATCTGGCCGTCGCGGAGCTGAACCCACTCGTTGGGCTGCGGCTCCTTGACCTTCACGATCATGTCGGACTTGGCAAACACGTCGGCTGCCGTCTTGGCGATCGTGGCGCCGGCAGCGCGATACGCGTTGTCATCGGCGCCGATGCCTGCACCGGCGCCGGTCTCGACCAGCACCTCATGGCCATGCGCGACATACTCGCGGACCGAGCCCGGTGTCAGGCCGACGCGGTATTCGTGATTCTTGATTTCCCGGGGGCAGCCGACGCGCATCTTTTTTCTCCTGATCCGGCCCTTGGGGCTCGTTCCCTGTCTAGAGATAGTGAACCACGAATCGCTCGATAAGTGTTTGCGAATGCGCTTGCCTGAGAGGCGACTCTTCGATAATCGTTGCGCAAAACATTGCAATTGTCGCAGGAACTCGCAAAAATGCCGCTCGACAGGATTGATATCGCCATTCTTGAGACGTTGCAGAAGGATGGGCGGATACCCAATGCAGCGCTCGCCGAGAAGGTCGGCCTATCGCAGTCGGCCTGTTCGCGGCGGCTGGACAATCTGGAGAAATCCGGAACCATCCGCGGCTATCACGCCCGGCTGTCCAACGCTGCACTTGGGCACCAGATGACGGCGATCGTGCATATATCGCTGTCCGGGCAATTCGAGAAGACGTTGTCGGATTTCGAGGCAGCGATAAAGCGCTGCCCGAACGTCCTATCCTGCCATTTGATGTCGGGCGAGTATGACTACATCCTGCGCATAGCGGCAAAGGATCTCGTCGACTACGAACGTATCCACAAGGAGTGGCTGTCGGCAATGCCGCATGTGACGAAGATCAATTCGTCCTTTGCCTTGCGCGAAATCGTCGATCGCACGGCCGTGGGAATGAAACCTGAACTCGCCTAGTTGTTGACTGCCTCGGTCACCACACAGTCCATCGGAATGTCGTGCGGCTGCGGGTAGATGGTGACGATGCGCTGCAGTTCGTAGCCGACGCCGATGACCAGCGGTTTGAAGGGCATCGCGGCAAGCGTACGATCGAAGAAGCCGCCGCCATAGCCCAGGCGAAACTGCTCAGGGTCGATGCCGACAATCGGCGAAATGACGATGTCGGGTAACACCGGATCGCCGTCAGCCGGTATCGGGATATTCCAGACGCCCTTCTCCAGCCGGTCTCCGTGGGTATAGGCGCGAAAGACAAGCGGCCGGTCTTTCTCGACGACGACGGGCAACGCCGTGCGCCCGCCCCGCGCGTTGACGGTTTCCATCCACGGGCGCAGGTCCGGCTCGCCACGAAACGGCCAATAGAGGCTGACCACGCGGCCGGCGACGTCACCGATCACCGCGTCGAGCCCTTCGGCAATGCGCTGCGACATGGCTGCGCGCGTGTCGGCTGAAACGGCAAGGCGGGATGCGATCAATCGCTGGCGCTCGGCCTTGCGCCAGCGCCTTACGTCGGTCCAGTCGGATAGCGGCGGTTGGAACTCCGGGTCGAGCTCGTGCATAAAACAAGGCGGCGAGGCGTACTGCGCTGAGCCTTCATCTTCATCCCTAGCCATGCTTCACCTGCAATATATACAGTTCCAACCAAGTCGTATCCTGGACGCAGGCTATATCTGGGAACGAGTCTGCAGCATGCGTATTCACGACATCAAGAGACGACTCCCAGTTAGGTGCAGCGCAGGCATTGCTGCACTGCACAAGGACACTTACATCAGCCTTGGCGAGAGGGATGAGTGAGATGAACACAGCCAACCATCACGTCGTCGTCGTAGGCGCCGGATTCGGCGGTCTCGAATTCACCCGCGCACTTGCCGGCGCGCCGGTGCGTATCACCATGGTCGACAGGCGTAATCATCACCTCTTTCAGCCACTACTCTACCAGGTGGCGACGACGGCGCTGGCCACCTCCGAAGTGGCCTGGCCGATCCGCCATCTCCTGCGCAAGCGCGATGATGTGACGACGCTGCTCGCCACCGTTACCGGCATCGACCGCACCGGCAAGCGCGTGCTGCTGCAGGACGGCGGCACGGTCGCTTACGACACGCTTGTGCTGGCGACCGGCGCGCGGCACGCCTATTTCGGCCATGACGAATGGGAACCGTTTGCCCCGGGCCTGAAGACGCTGGAGGATGCCACCACCATTCGACGGCGTATTCTTTTAGCTTTCGAGCGGGCCGAACGGGAAACCGATCCCGCCAAGCGTCAGGCATTGCTGACGCTGGCGATCGTCGGCGGCGGGCCGACCGGCGTGGAACTGGCCGGCACCATTGCTGAGCTGGCGCACGACACGCTGCGCGGCGAGTTCCGCAACATCGACACGCGGCAGACGCGTGTGGTGCTGATTGAGGCCGGCGACCGCATCCTCTCCAATTTCGCTCCCGAACTCTCCGGTTATGCAACGAAGGCGCTCGAACGGCTCGGCGTGACCGTCGAACTCGGCCGGGCGGTTACGCGCTGCGATGCCGAGGGTGTCGTCTTCGGCGACACACACTTGCCGGCCAGGACAATCCTGTGGGCGGCGGGCGTCGCCGCTTCGCCGGCCGCCGAATGGCTCGGCGCGGCAGCGGACCGCGCGGGCAGAGTGCTTGTCGAGCCCGACCTGAGTGTGCCGGGAAGCCCGGAGATTTTCGTCATCGGTGACGCAGCGCACGTCCTGCGGCCGGATGGCCGGCTGGTGCCGGGCGTCGCGCCCGCCGCCAAGCAGCAGGGACGGCACGTCGCCGCGACGATCAAGGCAAGGCTTGCCGGTGACGCGACACCGCGTCCTTTCAGCTACAGGCATGACGGCGATCTGGCGACGATCGGCAAGCGCGCCGCGGCCATCGATTTCGGCTGGATCAAGCTCACCGGCCGGCTTGCCTGGTGGCTGTGGGGCTTGGCGCATATCTACTTCCTGATCGGCTTTCGTAACCGGCTTGCGGTTTCCCTGAGCTGGCTATGGATCTACTTCACCGGTCAGCGCAGCGCGCGGTTGATCACCCAGGGCGACGACGATAAGGGCTGATTGTTCGCTGCCGGACATTCATCGGCGCGTCACCTCCTCTTGATGGAATCGGCTTCTGGACTCGGCTGGATTTCGGCGCGAAGCTTTGCTTAGGGCAGGACTTGTCACGTCGTGGAAGAAAGAGAAAACGAATGTCCCAACTGCGCCACCTCGTCTCACGCCGCGATTTCCTCGCCGGCGTTGCCGCCAGCGGAGCGCTGATCATGCTGCACCCGTTCTCCGCCCGTGCTCAAGCCAATCAGGCGCATCTGAGAATTATGGAGACGACCGACATCCACGTGAATGTGCTGCCTTACGATTACTACGCCGACAAAGCCAACGACACGATGGGGCTGTCGCGAACGGCATCGTTGATTGAAGCCGTGCGCAAGGAAGCAACCAACGCGATGCTGGTCGATAATGGCGACCTTCTACAAGGCAACCCGATGGGCGACTACATCGCCTACGAGAGAGGGATGAAGGATGGCGATCTGCATCCGGTCATGAAGGGCATGAACCTGCTCGGCTACGAATGCTCGACGCTCGGCAACCACGAGTTCAACTATGGCCTGTCGTTCATGGACAAGGTGCTGGCCGGCGCCAATTTCCCGTTCGTCTGCGCGAACCTGATCCGCGGCACCGAGCTCGCCGCGAACCCGCGCGACGACAAGCTCTATCTCAAGCCGTATGTCATCCTCGACAGGAAGATCAAAGACGGATCGGGCGCCGAGCAACCGATCAGGATCGGCATCATTGGCTTCGTGCCGCCGCAGATCATGGTCTGGGACCTGAAAAATCTCGAAGGCAGTGTCAAGACGCGCGACATCGTCGAGGCGGCCAAGGCGTGGGTGCCGCAAATTAAGGAAGAAGGCGCCGACATCGTCATTGCGCTCTCCCATTCCGGCATCGACGTGAAGCAAAGCGACATGATGGAGAATGCCTCCGTCTTCGTGGCAGGTGTCGAAGGCATCGATGCGGTGTTCACCGGCCACCAGCACCTCGTCTTCCCTGGCAAGAAGGACTTTCAGTTGCTGGAAGCCGTCGATCCGGCGAAAGGCACGCTGCAAGGCAAGCCCGCCGTTATGGCCGGCTTCTGGGGCTCGCATATGGGGCTGATCGATCTGTTGCTGGAGCGCGACGGATCGACATGGAAAATCGTCTCGGCGACCTCTGAGGCCAGGCCGATCTTTGAGCGGGTCGACAAGACGAACAAGCCGACCGTCGCGGACGACCAGCGCATCGTCGACGCGCTCAAACAGGATCACGAGGCGACGCTCGCCTATGTGCGCCGGCCTGTCGGCAAAACCTCGGCGCCGCTCTATTCCTATTTTGCGCTGGTCGCCGACGATCCATCGGTCCAGATCGTCAGTCAGGCGCAGACCTGGTACTTGAAGGACATCCTGAAGAACACCGAGTGGAAGGATATGCCGCTGCTGTCGGCAGCGGCACCGTTCAAGGCGGGTGGGCGCAACGGCGCCGACTACTACACCGACGTGCCGGTGGGCGATATCGCCATCAAGAACGTCGCCGACCTCTACCTCTATCCAAACACGGTGCGCGCCGTCGAAATCACCGGAGCGGAGGTGAAGGAATGGCTGGAAATGTCGGCCGGCATCTTCAACCGGATCGAACCGGGCAAAGCCGACCAGGCGCTCATCAACACTGACTTCCCATCCTATAATTTCGACGTGATCGACGGCGTCACCTACAAAATCGATCTGTCGCAGCCACCGAAATATGATTCGAAGGGCGGGCTGGTGAATGCTGGCTCGAACCGCATCATTGACTTGATGTTCAACGGCAATCCAATTGATCCCAAGCGGAAATTCGTCGTCGCCACCAACAACTACCGAGCCGGCGGCGGAGGCAATTTCCCGCAGATCAATGCCTCGAAGATCATCTACGAAGCGCCCGACACCAACCGCGATGTGATCGTGCGTTATATCGTCAGCAAAGGCACCATCAATCCGTCGGCGGACGCCAACTGGTCGTTTGCGCCACTACCGGGAACCAGCGTCGTATTCCAGACCGGCGCCAGGGCAAAGGATTTCATTGCGCAAGTGACGTCGCTGAAGATCGGGCCGGCGGGCGAGGGCGAAGCAGGGTTGCCAAGTACCGCATCACTCTCTAGGTGAGGATTTGAGCGTCGACTCGAAACTGTCCCAGCGCTAAGATACTGTCCGGTATGGCAAACCTTTTTCCAGCAGATGGCCTTGTCACCCACGTGGTGCGAAACGCCGCTTGATGGCAGGCATGACCAGATCCAGTGCGTCCGTCGAAATCCCACCGGAATAATCGTCCGGCAGTTGGTCGATCGAGGCTGGGTCGTCGAGGCCTTGTGAAAAGCCGCCGCCGGAATAGGGACCGAGCAGGTAGACATGGCTGCCGACACCGTCCATACGGTCGAGAAAACGGTCCGGCCAGCCCCACATCCACTTTGCGATATTGACGGGGATGAGCAAAGTGCCCTGGCGGCAGGCATCAGGAACGTAGCCGCTCCAGCCGAGCGCAGTGTAGCGAAGAATGCAGCGCGTCAGGGATGCGCGGCTCAGCGTGTGCGTATCCGGCAATGCTGCCTTGACCGCGTCCATAGGCCTGTCGCCGCCATAGACCGTCAGATTGGCGCGCTCGGCCGGCGTCAATGTGGCGAGCCAGGCAGCCAGCATCTCGCCTTCCTTGGGATCGTTGCTTTTGACGTTGATGTTGAAGCGCCGGTTCGGGAAGCGCTGCAAGACTTCATCCAGCGACGGCATCATGCCGACACCCTTGCCGCGAAACGGAAAGGTCTTGCCGCCATCGGCAGTGTAGCCATAACCAATATCGAGCGTCTTCAATTCGGACATTGCATGGCTGCGCGTTTCACCCTTGCCGTCGGTGCGACAATCCAGCGTCCAATCGTGGAAGACGGCGAACTTGCCGTCCGTGGTAGGATGGACATCAAGTTCGAGCGCGTCCGCACCGAGCGCGAAGGCGGCTTCCATCGACGGTATCGTGTTCTCGAGGAAGGAATGGCGCGGCGTCAGCATGCGAGCGGCCGTGCATGTTTCCGATCGGAGGTTCGTACGGTCGAAATCCTGAGCCAGGCCGCGATGCGCAAGCACCGAAGGGGTGCCGGCCGGCCGGCTCGAAAGCAGCGAGGTGTTGTTGAGCCAGATGCCGCCTGCAGCGACAAGAATTGCAACGAGGGAGATCGTCCGTCTGCGCATGATATGATTTCCCATTGGCCGTTATGGCCGCATCCTGCGTCACGATCGGACTTTTTGACGGCCGGGCAGATCAAACGGCCGCTAAAGATTCCCGGGGAGGGTCCCCAGCAGCGTTGGAATCGTTATGGTTGCAGCCGTCTATATGCGCTAGTTTTAGTCATGCGCTATGTCATCGTCATCACGACCGTCACCTTTTTCCTGATCTGGGACGGCATTTACAACCAAGGCCGCTACCTCGACAGGACGGTCAGGGAGGTGACCCGCATCGTGCACTATGTAACCAGCATGGTGTAGTTTCTCTTCGCTGCTACGGTTCGCAGACGCGACAAACCTGCCGATTGACGGCACGCTGCCGCTGACACAAAAGAACGCCGGTCCAACGGTCGAGGAGGCTGGGTTGATCCGGCATATCGTTTTCTTCAGCGCACGGCATAAAGCGGATGTCGAGGCAGTGCGCACGGGCCTCCTTGCGCTTGGCAAGATACCTCATTCGCGTCATTTCGAGGTAACGCTCAACACCAAGGTCGACCCGCTCTCGGATGAGATCGATGTGGTCGTCTACGCCGAGTTCGAGGACGAAGCGGCGCTCGCCGCCTACAAGGCGCATCCGCTCTATGCAGAGACGACCAGCCGGGTCAAACCGCTACGCGAATTGCGTTATTCGGCCGACATCGTTGCAAGTTGACGAGCCGCCGTCCCCTAGGCGCTGATAATGGTCTTGCCGCTGAGGCGTCGGCCAAGCCCTTGAACCATTTTCAGGAATGAGGCACACCGCGCGGGACATGACCGAGAACACCTCCGCAAGGCCTCATCCGCTCGATCACCTGGTGCTGCCGACCGCGAGCCTCGATATTGCGCGGGCGCGCTTGACCCTGCTTGGCTTTACTGTTGCGCCGACAGGTATCCACCCTTTCGGAACGAAAAACTGCTGTGTCTTCCACACCGACGGCACCTATCTCGAGCCGCTCGTGGTCGCCGACAGACAGGCCGTGGCAAAGGCGATCGCGAACCGCAATGTCTTTGTCGCGCGTGATCGCACCTATCGCGAAGAAAACGGCGATGAAGGATTTTCTGCCGTGGCGCTGGGCACCGAAAGCGCCGCCGCGGACCACGCGCGTTACATGGAAGCCGGTCTGTCGGCGGGGGACGCGCTAAGCTTTTCGCGCGCCTTCACCGATGCGACGGGAAAGAGCGACACCGCATCGTTCAAACTGGCCTTCGCGGCTACAGGCAAGGCAACGGACGCTTTTCTCTTCGCCTGCGAGCGGATCAATGCGCCGAACGTCGACCGCACTGCGTTGCAGGGCCACGCTAATGGCGCAACCGGCATTGTCGAAGTCGTAGCAGTCACTGGCGAACCTTTCGAACAAGGCCGCTTGATTTCGATCGCAGCCGGAATCGAGGCGCAGGGCGGCACTGTCTATGAGCTGCCGAATGCCGTAGTGACCATTCTGGATCCTGCAGCCTATTCGGCACGCTTCGGCATTCCCGCCGGCGCGCCATCTGAACTCCGCTTTGCCGGGATCGTCTTTTCGATTGGGCACGCCGACGCCGTCGCCAAGCTGCTTGCAGCCAATTCCGTCGAACATCACACGCGCGGCAGTGATATCATCGTGCCGCCCGCGCCAGGGCAGGGCGCCGCCTTTATTTTCCGGGAGATCGCATGAACAAGCTCAATCCACTGATGCCGAACTCTTCCGTTGCGGTCGGCAAAGTCATTTTCGGCAACAGCGCGCCCTTATCGCTGATCGCCGGTCCATGTCAGCTGGAATCGCGGCAGCACGCTTTCGACATGGCCGGTGCGCTAAAGGAATTGACTGAAAGGCTCGGCATTGGGCTCGTCTACAAGACCAGCTACGACAAGGCCAACCGCACCTCGCTTGGCGGCACGCGCGGCGCGGGACTTGAAGCGGCAATGCCGATCTTCGACGACTTGCGCAAGAATTTTGCGCTGCCGATCCTGACCGACGTCCACACTGAGGAACAATGCGCGATCGTCGCTCCGCATGCCGATATCCTGCAGATTCCTGCCTTCCTCAGCCGACAGACCGATTTGCTGATTGCTGCGGCAAGAACCGGCAAGGTGGTCAATGTGAAGAAGGGCCAATTCCTCGCGCCGTGGGACATGAAGAACGTCGTCGCCAAGATCATCGGCTCCGGCAACGCCAATGTCTTGGTGACCGAGCGCGGCGCATCCTTTGGTTACAACACCCTGGTGTCCGACATGCGGGCGCTGCCGATCATGGCCGAGATCGGCGCGCCGGTGATTTTCGATGCCACCCATTCCGTGCAGCAGCCGGGTGGGCAGGGCGGTTCGTCTGGAGGCGACCGGCGCTTTGTCGAGACGCTGGCGCGCGCGGCCGTCGCGGTTGGCGTCGCCGGCGTCTTCATCGAGACGCACCAGGACCCCGACAACGCGCCTTCCGACGGTCCCAACATGGTGCCGCTAAAGGATCTTCCCGCATTGCTTGAACGGCTGATGGCCTTCGATCGCATCGCCAAGAGCGTGGGTTGAACCAGCAGTTGCGCCACAGCAGCGTCGTCAAGAAAACTTTGAAGAATTTCGAACCCGCCTGGAACCTTAGCCCGCGGCCCTCATTGTCAAAATCTAATGTCAACGACGACGAGGAGAACACCATGACGACCCAGACGGGACACACCGAAGCCATCGCCGCTTCGCGGGTTATCGGCACATCGGTCTACAACACGGAAGGCACTCATATCGGCGACATCGAGGACGTTATGCTCGACAAATTGTCGAACGGAATCATGTTTGCCGTGATCGGTTTTGGCGGATTTCTCGGCATTGGCGAGAAATACCACGCCATTCCGTGGGCGAGCCTTGATTATGACGAGAACAAGGGTGGCTATGTCGTGCCGTTCACCAAAGACCAGCTGATGGCCGCTCCTTCTTACTCGATCAACGAGCTGACCGGCGCCGACGGCGAGGCCGCACGTGACGCCTCATACAACTACTACAAGGTCGAGCCTTACTGGCATTGACCTTACTGGCACTGACTAAGTCTCCTGGAATCAAAAAGGCCCCCGGGAAATCGGGGGCCTTTCGATGTGGCGGGTTGCTACTGCGCAATCTGCAGGGCCGGCAAAGGCGACGATCCCTGCGGGGGTTGCTGATTGTCGCACGACGTCAGGAACGCAGCCGCGATCAGGAACAAACTCACAATACCGCTCAACTGGGACATGGCGAAACTCCTCCTGTTTCGCCCCGCGCGACAACAGCCATAAACCAGAAACCGGCATGCGGCCTATGACAAATGATGACAGTGTTTTGTGCTTCGTGAGTCCCAAGAGCGGCAATGGGCGCGGGGCAATATTTGCAACTGCCCCGATTGCGTTTTGCGGCGCTTTGGCTAAGAGGTGCGCGACGCTTCAATCGATCAATCGGGGACATCGCAATGACGGCCATCATCGACATTGTCGGGCGTGAAATCCTGGACAGCCGCGGAAATCCGACCGTCGAGGTCGACGTCGTGCTCGAAGACGGTTCGATGGGTCGCGCCGCGGTGCCGTCCGGTGCCTCTACCGGCGCGCATGAGGCGGTCGAACTGCGCGATGGCGGCCCCCGCTATCTCGGCAAGGGCGTGCTCACGGCGGTCGAGGCGGTGAACGGCGAGCTGTTCGAGGCGATCGGCGGCATGGAGGCAGAGAATCAGATCCATATCGACCAGACCATGATCGAGCTCGATGGTACGGCCAACAAGAGCCGGCTCGGCGCCAATGCCATCCTCGGCGTGTCGCTGGCGGTGGCCAAGGCCGCGGCCGAAGCGGCCGACCTGCCGCTCTACCGTTATGTCGGCGGTACCAAGGCCCATGTGCTGCCGGTGCCTATGATGAATATCATCAATGGCGGCGCGCATGCCGACAACCCGATCGATTTCCAGGAATTCATGATCCTGCCGATCGGCGCGCCGACGCTGCGCGACGGCGTGCGCTGGGGCTCGGAGATCTTTCATACGCTGCGAAAGAAGCTGAAGGACGCCGGCCATAACACCAATGTCGGTGACGAGGGCGGCTTTGCTCCCAACCTGAAGAGCGCGCCGGCCGCGCTCGACTTCATCATGGAATCGATCGAGCAGGCTGGCTTCAAGCCTGGCGAGGAGGTTGCGCTAGGCCTCGACTGCGCGGCGACCGAATTCTTCAAGGATGGTAACTACGTCTATGAAGGCGAGAGGAAAACCCGCGACCCGAAGGCACAGGCCAGATATCTGGCCAAACTTGCTGGCGACTACCCGATCATCACCATTGAGGACGGCCTGGCGGAGGATGACTGGGACGGTTGGAAAATACTGACCGATCTCATCGGCAAGCAAACGCAGCTGGTTGGCGACGATCTGTTCGTCACCAACACGGCGCGGCTGCGCGACGGCATCCGCATGGGTGTCGCCAATTCGATCCTGGTCAAGGTCAACCAGATCGGCTCGCTTACCGAAACGCTCGACGCCGTCGAGACCGCGCACAAGGCCGGCTATACCGCGGTGATGTCGCACCGCTCGGGCGAGACCGAGGATTCGACCATCGCCGACCTCGCCGTTGCCACCAATTGCGGGCAGATCAAGACGGGCTCGCTGTCGCGCTCGGATCGCATGGCCAAGTACAACCAGCTCATCCGCATTGAGGAGGAGCTCGGCAAGCAGGCGCAATATGCCGGCAAGTCGATCGTGAAAAGCTGATTTCGAGAGAAATCCGTGGCGGCGAGGGCGGGGACATTCCCGCCCTTTTTTGCTTCCTGGCTCTGAATCCAACAGGCTGTAACCGTCCATTAAGCACAATCGGGCGACAAAGGCGGCCTAGAGGATTCGGACCATGTGGACACGCCAGCACAAGCAAAGAAACACCGGCCGGCTGATCATCCCCTCGCTCTGCGTGGTGTTCCTGACTTATTTCGGCTTCCATGCCTATCATGGCGAGTTCGGGATATATTCCAAGTATCGGCTCGAAGCCGAGACTGCCGAATTGCAGGGCAGGCTCGATACCGTCAAGGCACGTCGGATCGATCTCGAGCGCCGCGTTCAGCTGATGCATGAGGGCACGCTGGAGAAGGACATGCTGGACGAGCAGGCGCGCAAGGCGCTTAATCTGTCCCACGCCGACGAGATCACCATCATGTTGCCGGTCGCAAGATAACCCGATTTCAGTTAATCGGCGATATTTGCAATGATTTTAATTGCTTAGATGCATGACAGCCATGCGTTTTCGGCATGGCGAAAGCCTTCCCTGCATGTTAGCCTGCCTCAAATCGGTGGGAGAACTGATCTCCCTCGCTGTCCGCCAAGAGACGCCAACAGGGAGTGATGCATGGCCACCGCCACCAGAAAAGTGCCTGCCAAATCCAAATCAGACGGCAAGATGCCGGGCCTTTCCACCCCGAAGCCTGTTGAATTCACCAAAGACCAGGAGCTTGCCGCCTACCGGCACATGTTGCTCATCCGCCGCTTCGAGGAAAAGGCAGGCCAGCTTTACGGCATGGGCTTCATCGGCGGTTTCTGCCACCTCTACATCGGCCAGGAAGCGGTCGTTACCGGCATGAAGATGGCGCTGATCGATGGCGACCAGATGATCACCGCCTATCGCGACCATGGTCATATGCTGGCCATGGAGTTGTCACCGCGCGGCGTCATGGCCGAACTGACCGGGCGCCGTAGCGGCCTGTCGAGAGGCAAGGGCGGCTCCATGCACATGTTCTCCAAGGAGAAGCATTTTTACGGCGGCCACGGCATCGTCGGCGCGCAAGTGTCGCTCGGCACCGGCATTGCCTTCGCCAACCGCTATCGCGGCAACAACAATGTGACGCTGACCTATTTCGGCGATGGCGCAGCGAACCAGGGCCAGGTCTACGAAAGCTTCAACATGGCCTCGCTGTGGAAGCTTCCGGTGATCTACATCATCGAGAACAACCGCTACGCCATGGGCACCTCGGTCTCGCGCTCTTCGGCCGAGACGGATTTCTCGCACCGCGGCGCCTCCTTCAAGATTCCAGGCATCCAGGTCGACGGCATGGATGTGCGCGCCGTTAAGGCCGCCGGCGACCTCGCCGCCGAATGGTGCCGCGCCGGCAACGGGCCGCTCATTCTCGAAATGCAGACCTATCGTTACCGCGGCCATTCGATGTCGGATCCGGCAAAATACCGCTCCAAGGAAGAAGTGCAGAAAATGCGCTCCGAACGTGACCCGATCGAGCAGGTCAAGGCGCGGCTGCTCGACAAGAAATGGGCAAGCGAGGACGAACTCAAGGCCATCGACAAGGAAGTCCGCGACGTCGTCGCCGACGCCGCAGAATTTGCCCAGAACGACGCGGAGCCGGATCCGTCCGAGCTCTGGACCGACATCGTACTTTAACGAGAGGGCAAGGACATGCCGATCGAAATTCTCATGCCCGCCCTCTCGCCGACCATGGAAGAGGGTAATGTTTCCAAGTGGTTGAAGAAAGAGGGCGACAAGGTCGCGGCGGGTGACGCCATTGCCGAGATTGAGACCGACAAGGCAACGATGGAAGTCGAAGCCGTGGACGACGGCACGCTTGCCAAGATCGTGGTTCCTGCCGGCACCGAGGGTGTCAAAGTCAACACACTGATCGCTGTGCTGGCCGTCGATGGCGAAGACGTCGACGAGGCCGGCGAAGGTATCGGCGAGGAGGCCATTGAGTCGCAAGCGGAAGCGCCCGCGGCTGCTCCGCCCCCCGCGGCTGCTCCGGCCAAGAACGAAGCGGCAGCCCCTGTTGCCGCCTCGCCCAAGCTGGAAATTGCCGCCGATCCGGACATCCCGGCCGGCACCGAAATGGTCTCGACCACGGTGCGTGAAGCCTTACGCGATGCAATGGCGGAGGAAATGCGCCGCGACGGCGATGTCTTTGTCATGGGCGAGGAGGTTGCCGAGTACCAGGGTGCCTACAAGATCACGCAAGGCCTGTTGCAGGAATTCGGTCCGCGGCGCGTGGTCGACACGCCGATCACCGAGCACGGCTTTGCCGGCGTTGGTGTTGGCGCGGCGATGGCCGGCTTGAAGCCGATCGTCGAATTCATGACCTTCAACTTCGCCATGCAGGCGATCGACCAGATCATCAATTCTGCCGCCAAGACGCTCTACATGTCTGGCGGCCAGATGGGTGCCCCGATCGTCTTTCGCGGCCCGAACGGGGCGGCTGCCCGCGTCGCCGCGCAGCATTCGCAATGCTATGCCGCCTGGTACAGCCATATTCCCGGCCTGAAAGTGGTGATGCCTTATACCGCCGCCGACGCCAAGGGTCTGCTTAAGGCGGCGATCCGCGACCCGAACCCGGTCATCTTCCTCGAGAACGAAATCCTTTACGGCCACTCCTTCGACGTGCCGAAGATGGACGATTTCGTGCTGCCGATCGGTAAGGCACGCATTCACAAATCCGGCAAGGACGTGACCATCGTCTCGTTCGGCATCGGCATGACCTACGCGATCAAGGCCGAGGCGGAGTTGCGTGGCATGGGCATCGATGCCGAGATAATCGACTTGCGCACCATCCGCCCGCTCGACTTCGACACGATCATCGCTTCGGTCAAAAAGACCAATCGCCTGGTGGTGGTCGAGGAAGGCTTTCCGCAGAACTCGGTCGGCGACCATATCGCCAATCAGGTCTCGCAGCGGGCCTTCGATTTCCTCGACGCACCGGTCATCACCATTGCCGGCAAGGACGTGCCGATGCCCTATGCGGCGAACCTCGAAAAGCTGGCGCTGCCCAATGTCGGCGAGGTCGTCGAGGCGGTCAAAGCCGTCACGTATCGCTGAGCAGGGCGGAGGACAAAATGCCTATCAACATCACCATGCCGGCGCTGTCGCCCACAATGGAGGAGGGCAACCTTTCCAAGTGGCTGGTCAAGGAGGGCGACAAGGTTTCGCCCGGCGACGTGATCGCCGAGATCGAGACCGACAAGGCAACGATGGAAGTCGAAGCCGTCGACGAAGGCACGGTTGCCAAGCTGGTGGTTCCGGCCGGCACTGAAGGCGTCAAGGTCAATGCGCTGATCGCGGTGCTGGCGGCTGAGGGGGAGGATGCGGCGGCCGCCGCGAAAAGCGGTGACGGCGCTGCGCCGGCAAAGGCTGAGGCTCCGAAAGCGGACGCCTCCAAAGCTGAAACACCAAAGCCCGAAGCGCTGAAGCAGGAGCCTGCCGCACCTGCAGCTAAGGCGGAAGCGGCGCCGGCCGCCAACGGCCATGCAAACGGTGAGCGCATCTTCGCCTCGCCGCTGGCCCGGCGCATCGCCAGCGAAGCCGGTATAGATGTCGCGGCGCTGACCGGCTCCGGCCCCCACGGCCGCGTGGTAAAGGCCGATGTCGATGCCGCGATTTCCAGTGGCGGCGCCAAGGCGGCACCAGCAGCAAAAGCGGCGCCCGCCGGCGCTGCGGCACCTGCGACCGCAGCACCCAAGGCGATGCCGGACGAGCAGGTGCTCAAACTGTTTGCCGAAGGCTCCTACGAGCTGATCCCGCACGACAATATGCGCAAGACCATTGCGCGGCGGCTGGTCGAGGCCAAGACCACCATTCCGCATTTCTATCTGACGCTCGACTGCGAACTCGATGCACTTCTGGCCCTGCGCACACAGATCAATGCGGCCGCCCCGGTGAAGAAGACCGAGAAGGGCGAAACGCCGGCCTACAAGCTGTCGGTCAACGACATGGTCATCAAGGCTCTGGCCATGGCGCTGATGGCGGTTCCGGACGCCAATGCGTCGTGGACAGAAAACGCCATGATCAAGCACAAGCACGCCGATGTCGGCGTTGCCGTGTCGATCCCCGGCGGCCTCATCACCCCCATCATCCGGCGTGCTGACGAAAAGACGATGTCCGTCATCTCCAACGAGATGAAGGATCTTGCCGGCCGCGCCCGCAGCCGCAAGCTGAAGCCGGAAGAATATCAGGGCGGCACCACGGCGGTGTCCAATCTCGGCATGTTCGGCGTCAAGGATTTTTCTGCCGTCATCAACCCGCCGCATGCGACGATCCTGGCGGTCGGCGCCGGCGAGCAACGCGCGGTGGTGAAGAACGGCGAGATCAAGATCGCAACAATCATGTCGGTGACGCTGTCGACCGATCACCGCGCAGTCGACGGTGCGCTCGGCGCCGAGTTGCTCGTCGCCTTCAAGCGCATGATCGAAAATCCGATGGGCATGCTGGTCTAAGCAGGGAACAGGGCGGTGCGGAAATTCTACACCAGCCTTTTCGCCTCCATCCAATCCGGCTCGTAAACGATTATCGTACATTGGCTGTTCGGGCGGTAGCGATTGCGGATAGGTCTTTGTTGGAGGGGGAAAACGCATGAAAACGGTCCTCTGCTATGGCGATTCGCTGACCTGGGGCTATGACGCGGCAAGCCTCGGCCGGCACCCGCTGGAAGATCGCTGGCCGAGCGTGCTGCAGGCGGCACTGGGCAGCGGCGTCGAGGTCGTTGCCGAAGGCCTGAATGGCCGAACCACCGCCTTCGACGATCACTTGGCCGGGGCGGACCGCAACGGCGCAAGGCTGTTGCCAACAATCCTAACGACGCACGCACCGATCGACTTGATCATCATCATGCTCGGCGCCAACGATATGAAGCCGTGGATTCATGGTAATCCGGTCGCGGCCAAGCAAGGCATGCAACGCCTGATCGATATCGTGCGCGGTCACGATTACCCGTTCAATTGGCCGGCGCCGCAGATCCTGATCGTCGCGCCGCCCGTGGTCAGCCGCACGGAAAACGCCGAGTTCAAGGAAATGTTCGCCGGCGGCGATGACGCGTCAAAGCGGCTGGCGCCGCAATATTCCGCCCTTGCCGACGAGGCCGGCTGCGGCTTCTTCGATGCCGGCACGGTGGCCAAAACGACGCCGCTCGACGGCGTCCACCTCGACGCAGAAAACACGCGGAACGTCGGGCAAGCGCTGGCGCCGTTCGTGCGCCTTATGTTGGAATTGTGAAGGAGAAAGCCGTGGCTGAGAACTACGACGTCATCATCATCGGCTCCGGCCCCGGCGGCTATGTCACTGCAGTGCGTTCGGCGCAGCTTGGCTTCAAGACGGCGATCGTCGAGCGCGAGCACTTGGGTGGCATCTGCCTGAACTGGGGTTGCATTCCGACCAAGGCGCTGCTGCGCTCCGCCGAAATCATGCACTATTCGGATCATCTGAAGGACTACGGCCTGAAGATCGACGGCAAGGTCAGCGTCGACACAGCCGCCGTCGTCGATCGGTCACGAAAGGTCTCGCTGCGGCTCAACGGCGGCGTCGGCTTCCTGATGAAGAAGAACAAGGTCGACGTCATCTGGGGCGAAGCCAAGCTGACCAAACCTGGCGAGATCGTCGTGTCGAAATCGTCGAAGAAGCCGATGGAGCCGCAGCCGCCGGCTCCCAAGGGCGTCAAGGGCGAGGGCACCTATAGCGCCAAACACATCATTCTGGCGACCGGCGCCAGGCCGCGCGCGCTGCCCGGCATCGAGCCTGACGGCAAGTTGATCTGGACCTATTTCGAGGCGATGGTGCCGAAAGAGATGCCAAAATCGCTGCTGGTGATGGGCTCGGGCGCCATCGGCATCGAGTTCGCCTCGTTCTACCGCACCATGGGCGCCGAGGTGACGGTGGTCGAACTGCTGCCAGCCGTGATGCCGGTCGAGGACGCCGAAGTGTCGAAGTTTGCGCAAAAGCAGTTCGAGAAGCAGGGCATGAAGATCATCCTAGAAGCCAAGGTAACCAAGGTCGAGAAGGGCGCCAGTTCGGTCACCGCGCATGTCGAGATGAAGGACGGCAAGGTCGAGAAGATCACCGCCGATCGTATGATCTCGGCCGTCGGCGTACAGGGTAACATCGAAAACCTCGGCCTCGAGACGCTCGGCGTGAAGACCGACCGCGGTTGCGTCGTCGTCGACGGCTACGGCAAGACCAATGTACCGGGCGTCTACGCCATCGGCGACGTTGCCGGACCGCCGATGCTCGCCCACAAGGCCGAGCATGAGGGCGTGGTCTGTGTGGAAAAGATCGCCAATTTCCCCGGCGTGCATGCCACCGACAAGCTGAAGATCCCAGGCTGCACCTATTGCAATCCGCAAGTCGCCTCGGTCGGACTGACGGAAGCCAAAGCGAAAGCCGACGGAAAGGACATCCGTGTCGGCCGCTTTCAGTTCGCGGCAAACGGCAAAGCGATTGCGCTCGGCGAGGACCAAGGCTTCGTCAAGACCATTTTCGACAAGAAGACCGGCCAGTTGCTGGGTGCCCACATGGTCGGCGCAGAAGTAACCGAACTGATCCAGGGCTTCGTCGTGGCGATGAATCTGGAGACCACCGAGGAAGAGCTGATGCACACGATCTTCCCGCACCCGACGCTGTCAGAGATGATGAAGGAGAGTGTACTCGACGCCTATGGTCGCGCACTGAATGCATGATAAATTAGTTGGGCGAGTCTCACAGGGAAGACACAAAGGAACTCGACGGCAGAGCAATTCGTTTCGCAGGCATCATCCATCATACAAGGAGAGGGCATATGGAAATGAACGGCGTGGGCTGGGTAGCAGCCATCATCATCGGTGGCCTGGCGGGATGGCTCGCCGAGATGGTCATGAAGAGCAATACCGGCATCCTCATGAACATCGTTCTCGGCATTGTCGGCGCAATCGTGTTGAACGCCATCTTGCAGGCCCTGAACATCGGCATCTTCGGCGTCGGCTGGATCGCCTATCTGATCACCGGCTTCATCGGCGCCTGCATTCTGATTGCGGTCGGACGACTGGTGCGCCGGTAACCTCTGTCGGCACTTGCTATGCGAAAAAGGCCACCGCGGCATGCGTGATCGCGGCCTTTTTCTTTTCGCCGAAAAGTCCTAGATGACGTGGGTAGAGCGAGCGCTGGACAAGCGCTTGCCAATGAGCCGGGTTTCACATGGTCACCGTCCTTGACACGATTGCCAATGCGCCGCGCCTGCGGCATCCCGAAAAGGCGCACAAGCCGGATCAGGACGTACTGCGCAAGCCTGACTGGATCCGCGTCAAGGCGCCGATGTCGAAAGGCTATGCCGAGACGCGTGAAATCGTGAAGTCTCACAAGCTGGTGACGGTTTGCGAAGAGGCGGGCTGCCCCAATATCGGCGAGTGCTGGGAGAAGAAGCACGCCACCTTCATGATCATGGGCGAGATCTGCACGCGGGCCTGCGCCTTTTGCAATGTCGCCACCGGCATCCCGACCGCACTGGATCCCGACGAGCCGGCGCGTGTCGCGCATGCGGTCAAGCAGATGGGCTTGAGCCATGTCGTCATCACCTCCGTCGATCGCGACGATCTCGCCGATGGCGGGGCCCAGCATTTTGCCGATGTCATCCGTGCGATCAGGGCAGCAACCCCGTTGACGACGATCGAAATCCTGACGCCCGATTTCCTGCGCAAGGACGGTGCGCTGGAGATTGTCGTGGCGGCCAAGCCGGATGTTTTCAACCATAATCTCGAGACCGTGCCGTCTAACTATCTGACGGTTCGGCCGGGCGCGCGCTATTTCCACTCGATCAGGCTCTTGCAGCGGGTCAAGGAGCTTGACCCCTCGATCTTCACCAAGTCCGGCATCATGGTTGGCCTTGGCGAGGAGCGGAACGAAATCCTGCAACTAATGGACGATCTGCGTTCGGCCAATGTCGATTTCATGACCATCGGCCAATATCTGCAGCCGTCGAAGAAACACCATCCGGTGATCCGCTTCGTCACGCCTGAGGAATTCAAGTCCTTCGAGACGATCGGCAAGACCAAGGGCTTCCTGCTGGTGGCGTCAAGCCCGCTGACGCGCTCGTCGCACCATGCCGGCGACGATTTCGCCAGACTACGCGCGGCGCGTGAAGCGTTTCTCAGGAAGTCCGCCTAACAAACTGGTTTCATGCCACAATTCGAAGCCCATCGCCGCGTCGCGCATACGCCGGAGCAGATGTTCGCTCTGGTCGCCGATGTCGAATCCTACCCGCAATTCCTGCCGCTTTGCGAGGCACTGACGGTTCGCTCACGCAAGGAACGCGACGGACGCACCTTGCTCATCGCCGACATGAGCATCGGCTACAAGGCGATCCGCGAGACCTTTACCACGCAGGTGCTGCTGAAGCCGGATGAGAACGCCATCGATGTCAAATACATTGACGGCCCTTTCAAATATCTGAGCAATGTCTGGCGCTTCGACCCGGCGAACGGCAGCGGTTGCAACGTCTGCTTCTTTATCGACTACGAGTTCAAGAGCCGCATTTTGGGTGCGTTGATGGGAACCATGTTCGACCGCGCCTTCCGCATGTTCTCCGAGGCGTTCGAGAAAAGGGCCGAAATCATCTACGGCGCGCCATCGGCAGCCTGATCCGCAGCGAGCGCGCGCAGACCCAGCTCAAGCGCATGCCGGACTGTCTCCCGGCGGATGAAATCACGGCCCTTGTCGGCGAACAGCTGGCATTCGCTGACTACCGGCCGGCCAGCCAGGGCAACGCCGAACCAGACCAGGCCGACAGGTTTTTCCGCCGAGCCGCCGGCCGGACCGGCGATGCCAGTTACCGCCAGCGCAAGCCCGGCCGGCGAATGGGCCAAGGCTCCGGCCGCCATCTCCACCGCGGTCTCGCGCGAGACCGCGCCGTGCGCCTCGAGCGTAGCGGCCGAGACGCCGAGCATCTCGGTCTTGGCCTGGTTGGAATAGGTGATGAAGCCGCGATCGACCACCGCGGAAGAGCCGGCGATGTCGGTCAGGGCGGCGATGATCATGCCGCCGGTGCAGCTCTCGGCCGTCGCCAGCGTGATGCCGCGCTGCTGGCAGGCCTGAAGCAGGGCATCTGCGAGATCGCTATTGCTCACTCGGGGACATCCCCTGGAAACACGACGCTGGCGGTCGCGATGGCCGCTATGCCTTCCTCACGGCCGACGAAGCCGAGCTTCTCATTGGTTGTCGCCTTGATCGAAATGCGATCGCGCGAAATTCGCAGGATTGCGGAAAGCGTTTCGGTCATGGCCTCGCGATGCGGGCCGACGCGCGGCGCCTCGCAGATCAGGGTGATATCGACGTTGGCGATGCGCCCGCCGCGCGCGCGCACCAGCTTGGCCGCGTGTTCGACGAAGATGCGTGAAGCGGCCCCTTTCCACTGTGGGTCGGAGGGCGGGAAATGCGTGCCGATGTCACCGGCGCCGCAGGTGGCGAGCAGGGCGTCGGTCAAGGCGTGGAGACCGACATCGGCATCCGAATGGCCGGACAATTTCCTGTCGTGTGGAATGGCGACGCCGCACAGGGTGACATGGTCGCCGGGCTCGAACGCATGGACGTCATAGCCATTGCCCGTTCGGATGTCGGGAAAACGTGGGGCGCTAGAAAGCCGCTGATCCGCCATTGCAATATCCCGTGCCCAGGTCAGTTTGACGTTCTCCGGCGAGCCAGGAACGATCTTCACCGGAATATGCGCCCATTCGGCGATTGCCGCATCGTCGGTGAAATCCGCTTTGCCCAGATGATGAGCCTTTTCGTGCGCAGCCAGAATCGGCCAGAACGGAAAGCCTTGCGGTGTCTGTGCGGCATACAGCCCGGCCCTGGACACGGTTTCGCCGATCATGCCTTCTGCCGTTTCGCGCTTGAGCGTATCGGCAACCGGCAAAGCAGGCAGTGCCCCCTGGCGCTCGCCAATAGCGGCGATCGTGCGGTCTATCAGTTCCGCATCGACAAACGGCCGGGCCGCATCATGGATCAGGACCCGGCCCGGCGCATTGCTTCTCAACGCCAGCAGTCCAAGGCGGACGGACTCCTGCCGTGACGTACCGCCGGTCACAGCGACGACACGGTCGGCGTTCGCACCGGCCGTACGGCGGAAAAGCGCGCCGTCGTCGGCATGGATAGCAACGACGACAGGTCCAATCTTCGGATGCGTCAGAAAGGCGCCGAGCGTGCGTGCAATAACGGCGCCGCCGCCAATTTGCTGGTACTGCTTTGGCCCATTGGCCTGTCCGGCGCGCGTGCCGCGGCCGGCAGCAACGATGACCACGGCGACCTTGTCGTCCGCAGCTTGCTTTTCGCTCACATCTCTCATGCCGAGACGCTTAACCCATGATCCCGAAAAGTGGTATCGCTTTTGAAAGACCCAGGATTGATGCGGTGCGGCGATCCGTTTTTTTTCCCAAATGCGCCTTAATGTCACGACATTGCGCGTTGCACATTGCCGTCGTTCTGGCTAGAGAATGTGCAGCAACCGAAGGTGCTTGGTTTTTGTGCATGCCTGATGTGACCAAATTGGCTTCGCCGCTAGATGTGGGTGGCGTGAGAATCCGCAATCGCGTGTTTCTCGCGCCGATGTCGGGCATTACCGACGAACCGTTCCGGCAGCGCGCCCATGCCCATGGCGCCGGGCTGGTTGTATCGGAAATGGTGGCGAGCGGTGAGCTTGCAAAGGGCAGGGCTGGTTCGGGCCTGCGCATCCGTCATTCCGGGCTGCCTGTTCACATGGTCCAGCTTGCCGGCCGCGAGGCGGTGCACATGGCCGAGGGCGCGCGAATCGCGGCCGGCGAGGGCGCCGACATCATCGACATCAACATGGGCTGTCCGGCCAAGAAGGTGACGGGCGGCTATGCCGGTTCGGCACTGATGCGAGACCTCGACCACGCGCTGTCGCTGATCGAAGCGGTGGTCGGCGCGGTCAACGTGCCGGTCACGGTCAAGATGCGGCTCGGCTGGGACGAAGGTGCGCTCAACGCGCCGATGCTGGCGCGACGCGCCGAGCAGGCCGGGGTGATGATGGTGACGGTACACGGCCGGACACGTTGTCAGTTCTACCAGGGCAAGGCCGACTGGCGTGCCATCGCACGCGTCAAGCAGGCGGTCTCTATCCCGGTCGTTGCCAATGGCGATGTCGGCTCGCCGGCAGAGGCCGCGTCGATCCTCGAGCAGTCTGGCGCCGACGCGGTGATGGTCGGCCGCGCGCACTATGGCGCGCCGTGGACGGCCGGCAGCATTGTAGCGGCCGCGCTGGCCGAGCCGGTATCCAGCATGCCGGAAAGCCCGCAAGCGCTGGCCGACTACGTCATTGCCCATTACGAAGACATGCTGGCGCTCTATGGCGTGGAAAGCGGAGTGCGCCAGGCGCGCAAGCATCTCGGCTGGTATCTCGACCGCCACGCCGGCGGCACAAGCGACGACCGGCGCAAGACCATACTCACGTCTTTCGAGCCTGGGCGTGTCATTGCGTTGCTGCGCGACATGTTTTCAACCGCTCCCGAAGCGGCGAACCTGCGGAGTGCGGCATGAACGCCACCGTCACACAGAGCACGGATATGGCGGACGCCGCGCATATTGTGCTCAACACCATTCGCCGGCCGGTAATCATGGTCGATCCGCAAGGTTTCATCACCTTCGCCAATGCCGATGCCGAGGATTTTTTCCGGTCGAGCGCCACGATGCTCGCCCGCAACACGCTGCACAAGCTCATTCCTTTCGGCAGCCCGCTGCTGACGCTTGTCGACCAGGTGCGCGAGCGCCGGGCACCGGTCAACGAATACCGGGTCGACGTGTCGTCGCCACGTCTCGGCATCGAGAAGGTGGTCGACCTCTACGTCGCACCAGTGACGGAATTTCCAGGCTCGGTCGTGGTGATGTTCCAGGAACGCTCAATGGCCGACAAGATCGACCGGCAGATGACGCATCGCGGTGCGGCACGCTCGGTCACCGGCCTCGCCGCGATGCTTGCCCATGAGATCAAGAACCCGCTGTCCGGCATTCGTGGTGCTGCGCAGTTGCTAGAGCTGTCGGCGTCCGACGAGGATCGCGCACTGACCAGGCTGATCACCGACGAGACCGACCGCATTGTCTCGCTGGTCGACCGCATGGAGGTGTTTTCCGACGAGCGGCCGATCGACCGCTACCCCGTCAACATCCATGTCGTGCTCGACCATGTCAAGGCAATCGCCAAGAACGGTTTTGCCAAGCGAATCAAGATATTGGAGGACTATGATCCATCATTGCCTCCGGTTTTTGCCAATCGCGACCAGCTCATCCAGGTGTTTCTCAATCTGGTAAAAAATGCCGCCGAGGCGATCGGCAGTGATCCGCAGGGCGAGATCATGCTATCGACCGCCTTCCGTCCGGGCATCCGTGTTTCCGTACCCGGGACCCAGGACCGCGTATCGCTGCCATTGGAATTCTGCGTGCGTGACAACGGTTCGGGTGTTTCCGAAGACATCCTGCCGATCCTATTCGATCCTTTCATCACTACCAAGCCGAACGGCTCCGGTCTCGGTCTGGCGCTGGTCGCAAAGATCGTCGGCGAGCATGGCGGCATCATTGAATGCGAATCGACCCCGCGCGGCACCACTTTCCGCATCCTGATGCCGGCGTGGAAAGAAACCCAGTTTGGCACCGACGACGACGGTGAAGGAGACCGCAAATGACCGTTCGCGGCAATATTCTCGTCGCCGACGACGATGCGGCCATCCGCACTGTCCTCAACCAGGCGCTTTCGCGCGTCGGCCATGACGTGCGCGTCACGTCCAACGCTTCGACGCTGTGGCGCTGGGTTGCGGCGGGCGAGGGCGATCTGGTTATCACCGATGTTGTCATGCCTGACGAGAACGCCTTCGACATGCTGCCGCGCATCAAGAAGGCGCGACCGGAACTGCCGGTCATCGTCATGAGTGCGCAGAACACGTTCATGACAGCAATTCGTGCCTCCGAAACCGGGGCCTACGAGTATCTGCCGAAACCGTTCGACCTGACGGAGCTGCTTAACATCGTCAACCGCGCTCTTTCCGAGCCGCGGCGGCCGAAGATCGATACGCGGGCCGACGAGCCGCCGGAAACGATGCCGCTGGTCGGCCGCTCGGCGGCCATGCAGGACATCTACCGCATGCTGGCGCGCATGATGCAGACCGACCTGACGGTCATGATCAGCGGCGAGTCGGGTACCGGCAAGGAACTGGTGGCGCGCGCGCTGCATGAATACGGCCGCCGCCGAGGCGGTCCGTTCGTCGCTATCAACATGGCGGCGATCCCGCGCGACCTGATCGAATCGGAGTTGTTCGGGCACGAGAAGGGCGCCTTTACCGGCGCGCAGAACCGCTCCACCGGCCGTTTCGAGCAGGCCGAAGGCGGCACGCTCTTCCTCGACGAGATCGGTGATATGCCGATGGAAGCGCAGACGCGGCTGCTGCGTGTGTTGCAGCAGGGCGAATACACCACGGTCGGCGGCCGCACGCCGATCAAGACCGACGTGCGCATCGTCGCTGCCACCAACAAGGACCTGCGCACACTGATTAATCAGGGGCTTTTCCGCGAGGACCTGTTCTACCGCTTGAATGTTGTGCCGCTCAGGCTGCCGGCGCTGCGCGAGCGGTCGGAGGACATTCCGGACCTCGTCCGCCACTTCTTCAAGCTCGGCGTCAGTGAAGGCTTGCAGACCAAGCGCATTTCCACCGGCGGCATCGAGCTGATGAAGCGCTACCCATGGCCCGGTAATGTGCGCGAACTCGAAAACCTCATTCGCAGGCTGGCCGCACTGTATTCGCAGGACGAGATTTCCGCCGAGATCATCGAGGCGGAGTTGAAGACCGGCGAAAGGCCTGTCGTTCCAGGTGGCGGCAACCTCATTCCCGATGACCTTTCCATCGGCCAGGCGGTGGAGCATTTCCTGCAACGCTATTTTGCCTCGTTTGCCGGCGACCTGCCCCCGGCCGGGCTCTATCAGCGAATCCTCTCTGAGGTCGAATATCCGCTGGTCCTCGCCTCGATGACCGCAACGCGCGGTAACCAGATCAAGGCTGCCGAATTGCTGGGGCTCAACCGCAACACGCTGCGCAAGAAGATTCGCGAACTCGGCGTCAACGTCTACAAATCGTCCAGGCAGGTCTAGACGAATCCCTTTACGAGCGCTTTCCAGGGGATCGATTGCCGAAAGATTTCCGTCTAGGCCACACTTGTTGCATAATCGCCACAATGCGTTGCATACATCCGACGTAATCACTGGCTCTAGACGGCGACATGGCCCTGCACGCACCGACACTGAGCAAATCGCTTTTCAGCAATACGGGCGCGCGAGACGGTCGCCGGCTGCTTGCGCTGCCGGGCGTGATCGCCATTGCCGGTGCGCTGGTGACGGCGGCGATCTCCTTCGCCATTCTGGTCGGTGCGACGCCGATCACGCCCGACGCGAGGACGACGCTGGCGCTGATTGCGCTTAATGCGGCGTTCGTCCTGTTTCTGATTTTGCTGGTCGGCCGCGAGGTGCATCGCATCCTGATGGCACGACGGCATGGCAAGGCTGCGTCGCGGCTGCATGTGCGCATAGTGGCGATGTTTGCGCTGGTCGCCGCCATCCCCGCCATCATGGTGGCGATCATCGCGTCGATCACGCTCGACATCGGCCTCGACCGCTGGTTCGAGATCCGCACCAAGACGATCGTCAATTCGTCGTTGTCGATCGCTGACGCCTATGTGCAGGAAAACGCGCGAAATCTTCAGGGCACGACGTTGTCGATGGCTTACGACCTCGACGCTTCGCGCACGCTTTACGGCCTCGATCGTATCGGTTTCCTCGACCTCATGAACAAGGAGGCGGTGGGTCGCTCGCTGGCGCACGCGGCACTCATCAAGCCCGATGGTTCCTTCGTCATGAGCGCCAAGACCGACGCGGACTTTGCCATGCCAGAGCCGCCTGAGGGCGCCGTGGCAAGCGCTGCAGACGGCAAGCCGGTGCTGATAGAACCGCGCACCCGCAACATCATGGGTGCCATCGTCAAGCTGCGCGAGATCGACGGCCTCTATCTTTACACCATCCGCCTCGTCGATCCCGAGGTGATCAAGGCGCGGCAGATCGTCAAATCCAACACCGCCGAATATCGCGGTCTCGAAGACAATCGCCGCACCTCGCAAGTGGCTTTCGCGCTTCCCTATTTGTCGCTGACGCTGATCATTATCCTGTCCGCCATCTGGACCGGCATTGCGGTGGCCGACCGCCTGGTGCGGCCGATTCGTCAGCTCATCGGCGCCGCCGACGAGGTCGCTACCGGCAATCTCGACGTAGCCGTGCCTGTCCGCCCCTCCGACGGTGACGTCGCCTCGCTCGGCGACACCTTCAACAAGATGCTGATGGAGCTGAAATCGCAGCGCAACGAGATCCTGTCGGCCAAGGATTTGATCGACGAGCGGCGGCGCTTTTCGGAGGCGGTGCTTGCCGGCGTCACCGCCGGGGTCATCGGCGTCGATCCATATGGCATCGTCACCATCGTCAACCGTTCGGCCGAAACGATGCTGGCCATATCCGCTCCGGCAGCGCTTGGGCAGAACCTTTCCGCGGTGCTGCCGCATGTCGGCCGCGTCTTCGAGATCGGCCGCAAATCGGGCAAGCCGGTCTATCGCGAACAGGTCACCTTCTATCGTGCCGGCACCGAACGGACCTTCAACGTGCAGATCACGATTGAAGCCGGCGACGACGGTTCGGAGGATAAGTCCTACGTCGTGACAGTCGACGACATTACCGATCTGGTCCAGGCACAGCGTTCCTCTGCATGGGCTGACGTGGCGCGGCGCATCGCCCACGAGATCAAGAACCCGCTGACGCCGATCCAGCTTTCGGCCGAGCGCATCAAGCGCCGTTACGGCAAGGTCATCACCGAGGACCGTGAGGTTTTCGATCAATGCACCGACACCATCATCCGGCAAGTGGAGGACATCGGCCGCATGGTCGACGAGTTCTCGGCGTTCGCCCGCATGCCGAAACCGGAAATGAAGGCAATCGATCTGCGCGATTCGTTGCGCGAGGCCTCGTTCTTGGTCGAAGTAAGCCGTGCCGACATCACCTTCGAGCGCGTCTTCGGCAATGAGCCGCTCAAAGGCACGTTCGACAGCCGCCTGATGGCGCAGGCGTTCGGCAACGTCATCAAGAATGCCGCCGAAGCCATCGACGGACTTGATGCAGAGGATCGTCCGCACGGCATAATCCGGATTCAAGCCGGGCGTCAGAATGGCGCGATTCGAATCGACGTCATTGACAACGGCAGGGGCTTGCCGCGCGAAAACCGGCAGCGCTTGCTCGAGCCTTACATGACGACACGCGAGAAAGGCACCGGGCTTGGCCTCGCTATCGTCAAGAAGATCGTGGAGGACCATGGCGGGCGACTCGAATTGCACGATGCACCAGCGGACTTCCACGATGGGCGGGGTGCAATGATCAGCATCATCCTGCCGGTTGCCGCCACAGTTCCGATACGCGGCGAGGGCAAGACGGAACACGAAAAAGAAACTGAAAAGGTCGGTAATGGCGTCTGATATTCTCATCGTCGATGACGAGGAAGACATCCGCGAACTCGTCGCCGGTATCCTGAGCGACGAAGGTCACGAAACACGCACGGCGTTTGACGCCGACAGCGCGCTGGCGGCGGTCGCCGACCGGGCACCCCGGCTGATCTTCCTCGACATCTGGCTGCAGGGTTCGCGGCTCGATGGCCTCGCTTTGCTGGACGAGATCAAGACGATGCACCCGAACCTGCCGGTGGTGATGATCTCGGGCCACGGCAATATCGAAACGGCGGTCTCGGCCATCCGCCGCGGCGCCTATGATTTTATTGAGAAGCCGTTCAAGGCCGACAGGCTGATCCTTATTGCCGAACGGGCGCTTGAAACGTCCAAATTGAGACGCGAGGTTTCGGATCTCAAGTTGCGCAGCGGCGAGACTTTCGACCTCATCGGCATGTCGTCGGCAATGAGCCAATTGCGCCAGACCATCGAGCGCGTCGCGCCGACCAACAGCCGCGTCATGATTATCGGCCCCTCCGGCTCGGGCAAGGAACTGGCGGCGCGCGCCATCCACGCATTGTCGGCGCGCAAGAGTGGACCTTTTGTGACGCTGAGCGCCGCCAACATCACGCCAGAGCGTATGGAGATCGAGCTGTTCGGCACCGAATCGAACGGCGTCGAACGCAAGGTCGGCGCGCTGGAGGAAGCCCATCGCGGCATTCTCTACATCGATGAAGTGGCCGACATGCCGCGCGAGACGCAAAACAAGATCCTGCGCGTGCTGGTCGAACAGCAGTTCGAGCGGGTAGGGGGCACCAAGCGGGTCAAGGTCGACGTGCGCATCATCTCGTCGACCTCGCAGAACCTCGAAGCCATGATCGCCGACGGCCGTTTCCGTGAGGACCTTTATCATCGCCTGGCCGTGGTTCCGGTCATGGTGCCGGGACTGGCCGAGCGTCGCGAGGACATTCCTTATCTGGTCGACAATTTCATGAAGCAGATCGCTCGCCAGGCCGGCATCAAGCCGCGCCGCATCGGCGACGACGCGCTGGCGGTGCTGCAGGCGCACAACTGGCCGGGCAACGTTCG
The DNA here is from genome assembly GCF_040322515.1 of Mesorhizobium sp. M0136. NCBI lineage: Bacteria > Pseudomonadati > Pseudomonadota > Alphaproteobacteria > Hyphomicrobiales > Phyllobacteriaceae > Mesorhizobium > Mesorhizobium sp. M0136. Next base: position 245,186 of record NZ_JAMYTP010000004.1, on the reverse strand, counting down.
GCAGTTGCGAAACAATGTCGAGCGTCTGATGATCCTGGCGCGTGGCGACGATGTCGATGCGCCGATCACCGCCGACCTCCTGCCTGCCGAGATCGGCGACGTCATGCCGCGCACTCCAAACAAGTCCGATCAGCACATAATGGCACTGCCGCTGCGTGAAGCACGCGAACAATTCGAAAAGGATTATCTGATCGCCCAGATCAACCGTTTTGGCGGCAACATCTCGAAGACGGCAGAGTTTATCGGCATGGAACGCTCTGCATTGCACCGCAAGCTGAAGTCGCTGGGCGTCTGACAGCCAAACCAGTCGTGGCCCACGCAATTATCGGTTACGGCGGTCTTGGAATCGCTTAAGAAAGCTGGGACTTCCTCCAGGGATTAGCCATGCCGCGCATTGCCTATGTGAACGGGCGCTATGTCGCTCACGCCGAAGCTTCCGTGCATATCGAAGACCGTGGCTATCAATTCGCCGATGGCGTCTACGAGGTCTGCGAGGTGGCACGAGGCTTCATCGTCGACATGCCGCGCCATCTCGCTCGATTGAACCGCTCGCTTACCGAACTCTCGATCGATTGGCCGATCACGCGCGGCGTGCTGCCGCTCGTCATGCGCGAGGTGGTGCGCCGCAACCGTGTCGTCGACGGCCTGGTCTACGTCCAGGTGACACGCGGCGTCGCCAGCCGCGAGTTTTTCTTCCCGCCGGCGGGCACGAAGCCGTCGCTGGTGGTGATCGCGAAAAAAGCCGATCCTGCAGTTGCCGCGAAGCGGGCCGAGAGCGGGATCCGGGTCATCACGGTGCCAGAGAACCGATGGGATCGGGTCGATATCAAGTCGGTCGGCCTGCTGCCGAACGTGCTGGCCAAGCAGAAAGCCAAAGAAGCCGGCGCTCAGGAGGCCTGGTTCGTTGATGTTGACGGTACCGTCAAGGAAGGTGGATCGTCGAACGCGTGGATCATCACCAGGGACGGCGTGCTGGTGACACGGCCCGCCGAGCACGGCATCCTGCGCGGCATCACCCGCACGACGCTGTTCGATGTCGCCGCCAAGCTCGGCCTGAAGATTGAGGAGCGCGGCTTTTCGGTTGCCGAAGCCAAGGCCGCGCGCGAGGTTTTCATCAGCTCTGCAACCACGATTGCCATGCCGGTGGTGGCGATCGATGGCGCTCCCGTCGCCAACGGCCACCCGGGCTCGATAACAGTTTCATTACGGCAGGCCTTTTTTGACGTTGCGGAAAAAAGTCCAGCCTGATAACCGCACAGATGGAAAGAACATCAATATATCTCGTTCTGCTTGTCGTTACTGACGGCAAGATGGTGTTTGCGTGCTTGACATGTGCCGGCTAATTTGGCGCATTGGCCTGCAAACCGAAGGGGATCGGCGAAAGACAAGAACAATGGCGGAACGATCGCAAAATCTTCAGGACCTGTTCCTGAATTCAGTTCGCAAGAGCAAAAACCCACTCACCATCTTTCTCATCAACGGCGTGAAGCTGACCGGCGTGGTCACTTCGTTCGATAATTTCTGCGTTCTGCTGCGTCGCGACGGCCATTCCCAGCTTGTCTACAAGCACGCTATTTCCACGATCATGCCGAGCCAGCCGGTTCAGATGTTCGATGGTGAGGAAAGCCAGGGCGCCTGATTGGCACGTGAGAAAGACGCGGACCGCAGCGTTCGCGGAAAACCAGCACATCAGACCGGGACAGAGGCCAACGGTCGGACCCGGGCGGTGGTCATCGTGCCGGTGCTTACCCGGCAGCCGCGTGGCGACGACGATGCCAATCGTCCGCGCCTGACCCGTTCCGCCGAGGCCCGTCGCGACGAGGCGGTCGGCCTCGCCAGCGCCATCGACCTTGACTTGGTCCACACGGCGGTGGTGACCGTCAATGATCCACGTCCGGCGACCCTGCTCGGCAGCGGCAAGGTCGCGGAGTTCGCCGAGATCGTCAAAGAGGGCCACGCGGAAGTGGTCATTGTCGATCATCCGCTGACCCCGGTACAGCAGCGCAACCTCGAAAAAGAGTTGAACGCCAAGGTGCTCGACCGCACCGGGCTGATCCTGGAGATTTTCGGCGAACGCGCCCGCACCAAGGAAGGCACGCTGCAGGTCGACCTTGCCCATCTCAACTACCAGAAGGGCCGCCTTGTCCGAAGCTGGACCCACCTCGAGCGCCAGCGCGGCGGCGCCGGCTTTCTCGGCGGTCCTGGCGAGACCCAGATCGAGTCGGACCGGCGTGTGCTGCAGGACAAGATCACCAAGCTGAAGCACGAGCTCGAAACCGTGCGCCGCACCCGCGACCTGCACCGCGCCAAGCGCAAGAAGGTGCCATTTCCGGTGGTGGCGATCGTCGGCTACACCAATGCCGGCAAGTCGACGCTGTTCAACCGGCTGACCGGAGCAGGGGTGCTGGCCGAAGACATGCTGTTTGCCACGCTCGACCCGACGCTGCGCCGCGTGCGCCTGCCGCACGGTACGCCGATCATCCTTTCCGATACGGTCGGCTTCATTTCCGACCTGCCAACGCATCTGGTCGCGGCCTTCAGGGCGACGCTGGAGGAAGTGGTCGAGGCAGACCTCGTCATTCATCTGCGCGACATCTCCGATCCCGATACGGCCGCGCAAGCCGAAGATGTCGAGCGCATCCTTGCCGATCTCGGCGTCGATGCCCGCGATAGCAAGCGAGTCATCGAAGTATGGAACAAGATCGACCGGCTCGACGAGGGCAACCGGGCGCGGCTGCTTGCTGATGGTGCTGACGGCAAGAAGGCACCGCCAATCGCCATATCGGCGGTGACCGGCGAGGGCATCGATGCGCTGAAGGCGATCATCGAGACGATGATGTCGGGCGAACTGGAGACGTTCACCGTCACGCTCAAGCCCGACCAACTCGCCGTCGTCGACTGGCTTTACCGCAACGGCGACATCGCCTCGCGTGATGACAATGAGGATGGCAGCGTGACCATCGCGCTCAAGGCCACGCACAGCGCCCGGCAGGAGATCGAAAGCCGATTGCGCCGTCAAAACAACGGGTAGGGGCCTTACTTCGCGCTTTTCGCTTGCTGCCAGAGCGCTTCCATCTCGTCCAGCGTCGCTTCTTCGAGGCTGTTTCCCGACGCTTGCAGCGTCCGCTCGACATAGTGGAAGCGCGATCGGAATTTTTCGTTGGTGCCGCTGAGTGCCGCTTCGGAATCAATTTTGAGGTGCCGGCCGAGATTGACGACCGCAAACAGCATGTCGCCGAACTCATCCTTGATCGGCGCGCTGTCGCCTTTGGCCAGCGCTTCGCGCAATTCGCCGATCTCCTCCTCTATCTTTTCGAGGATCGGTGCCGCCTCGCTCCAGTCGAAGCCGACGCGGGCGGCCTTTTCCTGCAGCTTGAGCGCCCGGGTCAGCGCGGGCAGCGCGACCGGCACGCTGTCGAGAAAGCCCTTGCCATGGTCTTCCGGGTCGAGCCCACGGGTGAGGCGCGCACTGCGCTTCTCCGCCTTTTCCTCTGCCTTGATCTTTTCCCACATGCCCTTGGCCATGCCGGCGCTGCGCGCCTTGTCGTCGCCGAAGACATGGGGATGGCGGCGGATCATTTTTGTGGTGATGGCCTGGACCACATCGCCGAATGAAAATTCGCCGGCCTCCTCGGCCATTTGCGCGTGGTAGACCACTTGCAGCAGGAGATCGCCAAGCTCGTCCCGCAGATCGTCGAGGTCGCCGCGCGCAATGGCGTCCGCCACTTCGTAGGCCTCCTCGATCGTGTATGGCGCGATTGTCGAAAAGTCCTGCTCGATATCCCACGGGCAACCAGTTTCCGGCGCCCGCAGCGCTGCCATGATCTCGATCAGCCGGGAAATGTCTTTCGAGGGTTTCATCTAGGAAACGCTATCCTGTACACGGCTGTGCGGCCAACGGCTTCAGCCGGTGAGGGCGCCTTGTCCACAGATGGGTCGCCAGACCATGATACGAAAGTGGAAGCCGGTTTCCGGAAGATCCTAGTTAGCAAAAGCATCAGTCGAGCACGGAGACGATCGCCTTGGCGAGCGCATCCATGCCGTCCTCGGGCAGCCCGGCAACGTTGATGCGGCTGTCGCCGACCATGTAGATGCCATGCTCGGCGCGCAGCCGCTCGACTTGCTCTTCCGATAGGCCGAGCCGGGAAAACATGCCGCGATGGCTGGCGACGAAATCGAAGCGGTCGGAGTTGGACTGCCGGCGCAGCGCCTCGGAGAACTGGACGCGCAGCCGCAGCATGCGCAGCCGCATCTCTTCAAGCTCTGCCTCCCAATCGGAACGCAATGCGGGGTCTTCGAGCACGATGCGCACCGCCGCCGCGCCGTGGTCCGGCGGCATCGAATACATGGCACGTGCCGCCGACAGCATCTGGCCCATCGCCAAATCCGCCTGCGCGCCGTCTTTCGCCATGATCAGCGCTGCACCGACTCGGTCGCGATAGACCGCAAAGTTCTTCGAGCAGCTCGAGGCAACGACCATTTCCGGAACTTTTGCCGCCAGAAGGCGCAAGCCGGCGGCATCCGCATCAAGCCCGTCGCCAAAGCCCTGATAGGCGATGTCGACAAAGGGCAGCAGGCCGCGCTCAACGACAAGATCGGCAATGGCAGCCCATTGCGAGATGTCTAGATTGGCGCCCGTCGGGTTATGGCAACAGCCATGCAACAATACGACGTCGCCAGGATTCGCGGTTCTCAATGCATTCAGCATGTCGTCGAAGCGAACCGCACCAGAAGCAGCGTCGAAATAGGGATATTCGCGTGTCTGCAGGCCAGCGGCGCGCATCACCGGCGCGTGGTTCGGCCATGTCGGATCCGACAGCCAGACCATCGCGTCGGTGCGGGTCCTTTTCAGCAGCTCTGCCACCAGCCGCAGCGCGCCGGAGCCGCCGGGCGCCTGCGCCGCACGAATGCGTGTCATGTCGGCGGCTGGGCCGAACACCAACCTGGCCATCGCCGCGTTGAAGGCGGTATCCCCGGCAAGGCCGAGATAGGTCTTGGTATCCTGGCCGTGCAGCAACCGCTTTTCGGCTTCGCGCACCGCGCGCATCACCGGCGTCTTGCCGTCGCGATCCTTATAGACGCCGACCCCGAGATCGACCTTGTCGGGACGCGGGTCGGCGCGATAGAGGCCGATCAAGGCCAGGATCTTGTCGGCAGGCGCGGGCTGGAGATTTTCGAACATCGACAAGTTTCCGTTGGCGGCGGAGTGATACGCAAACCGGCCGTGCTTTGCCAGCAGTTTCATATGCGCCAACTCGGCGTCGGTTTGCCTCGAGGGCGGCCGATACTATCTGCCGGGCGAGGGCAGGCGCGAGATCTCCCAGAGAGAGCGCGGCGAGCCGAAAAATTCGGGGAGAGCGGGATTAAAATTCCGACCTGCTCCGTAAACAGGACATGAAACGGCCGATGCCACGCTTCGACATTCTGGGACAGCTCGGTTCACTGCGCCGCTATGCACGCTCGCTGACACGCGACAGCGCCGATGCAGAGGATCTGGTGCATGATGCGCTGGTGCGTGCCTATGAGCGACGCGGCAGCTTCCGCTCCGGCGGAAACCTTCGCGTATGGCTGCTGTCGATCGTCCACAACGCGTTCATCGACGGCTTGCGATCCCGCAAATCCGAAGCAATGCGCATCGAACAGGCCGGCTATCTCGCCGAGGCCAGCGTCCAGGCTGCGCAGGAACATTCGGTCCGTCTGGCACAGGTGCGCGACGCTTTTTTCACATTGCCGGAAGAGCAACGTTGCGCGCTGCATCTCGTCGCCATCGAGGGGCTCAGCTACAGCGAGGCGGCCGAGGTTAGCGGCGTGCCGCTTGGCACGCTGATGTCGCGCATCGGCAGGGCACGTGCGGCACTTCGCGAGATGGAGGACGCGGCACCGGCACGGGCGAAAGGCCATCTGAAGATCGTCGGAGGTCGATGATGAACCAACTGCGCGATCCCGTGACCGACACCGATCTCGACGCCTATGTCGACGATCAGCTGGACATGGCGCGTCGCATCGAGGTCGAGGCGTTCCTTTCGGCCCGCCCGGAGGCGGCCGCACGGGTGATGTCCGACCTGCGGATGCGTGACGAATTGCGCGTGGCGCTTGCCGGATCGAAAGGCATGGCGCGGCCCGCGACGGCCGATGCCGCACGGCGGCTGGAGCGGGGATTGGCGCGCGGCCGCGTCCTTGGTGCTTTGCAGCGAGCGGCGGCAGTCGCTGTCTTCGTCGCCGCCGGCTGGCTTGCGAACGGGCTCATCGGACCGATATCGGTGACGGAAGTCGTCGCTTCGACCCATCCGCCCGCCTATGTGGAGGACGCGGTCCGGGCGCACCGCACGACGCTCGTGCGCGAGGCGATGTCGTCGCAACCCGAAGCGCCCGGCTATAATGCCGACGAAGTTCGCGCCGCGACGGCGATCATTATGCCATCGCTGCCAGCGGACTGGACGGTCCGCGACGTGCAGATCTACCCATCGCAATTCGGCCCGAGCGTCGAGATGGCTGTCGAGACGAAAGAGATGGGGCTGGTCTCGTTGTTCGCAATCAGGCCCGGGACGTTCGACGTCGTCAAGCCGACTGTCGTTCCCTCGGGCGACGTTTCCTCAGCTTATTTCCAGATCGGCGAGGTCGCCTACGCGGTCGTCGCACGTAGCGACATCCAAGGCATAGATCTCACCGCCGAAGCGCTCGCCAAGACGCTTTACTGATCGACCTTCAAGAAGGAGAACCACATGAACAATCTCGGATATATCGGGGCCGGAGCCCGAGCCGGAGCCGTCTACGACGAAGGCCTGCGCCGGCACATGCTGCGCGTCTACAACTACATGGGCCTTGGCCTCGTCGTTACGGGCGTGATCGCGTTCGTGGTGGCTTCCACACCCGCGCTTTACGTGCCGATCTTCTCCACACCGCTGAAATGGGTGGTTATGCTGGCACCACTGGCCTTTGTGCTCTTGTTCTCGTTCCGGATGCAGACGATGTCGGCGGCCGGCGCCCAGGCGATGTTCTGGACATTCTGCGCGGTCATGGGGCTGTCGCTGGCTTCCGTGTTCCTGGTCTTTACCGGCACCAGCATCGCACGCACCTTCTTCATCGCCGCCACCATGTTCGGCGCGACCAGCCTTTACGGGTACACGACCAAACGCGACCTGACGCAGTTCTCGTCGTTCCTGATCATGGGCCTGATCGGCGTGGTGATCGCCAGCATCGTCAATATCTTCCTGGGCTCGACCGCGCTCCAGTTCGCGATCTCGGTGATCGGCATCGCCGTCTTCATCGGCCTCACCGCCTGGGATACCCAGACTATCAAGGAGCAGTATGCGGAAAACTTCGGTGCGGAATCACAGCAGAAGCTCGCTGTCTTCGGTGCATTCTCGCTCTATCTGAACTTCATCAACATCTTCCAACTGCTGTTGAACTTCACCGGCGAGCGCGAATAGCCGGCGTCGGACCACGACCGGAGGCGGATATCCATGGACAGAAACGATCAACAGGCGATCGGACACCTCTTCGAGAAGTTGGCAAATGTCGAGCGCCAGGCGCCGCCGCGCGATGCGGAAGCAGAGCGCTTCATCCAGGATCAGATCGGCCGGCAGCCTGGCGCGCCATATTACATGGCCCAGACGATCGTGGTGCAGGAGCAGGCCTTGAACGCAGCTCAGGCGCGCATCGAAGAACTGGAAGAGCAGGCGCAGCAGCCCGCCGGCGGTGGACCGCTCAGCAGCTTCTTCGGCCGCAGCGGCGGCACGCGCTCGGGCTCGGTTCCGCGGGTAGGGCGCGCCGCCTCCGTTGCAACTGAAGGGCCGCAGGACACGCCACAGCGGGCAGGCGGCGGTTTTCTTGCTGGCGCTGCGCAGACCGCGATGGGCGTGGCCGGCGGAGTGCTGCTCGGCAACGCGATCGCCGGCATGTTTGGCGGCAGCGAAGCGAAGGCAGCTGAACAGCCGACGCCGCAGCCGGACGAAGCCGATCAGGCAGGCGATGCCAGCTCCGACAATGGCGGTGACTTCGGTGATATGGAGTTCTGACGAGCGACCCTGTGCCTGTGCCGGCGCTGGTGACGATTGCGGGTCAGCATAGTCGAGATGGCGAGGGCAGCATCCGGGAAGCGAGCCCTCGCCGGCGGCTAATAACCCAGGCGCCTCAGTTCAGTCTTGACCGCTGCGATCGTCTTGAAGCGGAAGTGCTTCGTTGTGCCGTCGCGCCAATGGCAGTCGCATGTGGCGTCGAACTTCCGGCTCGCTTTCAATTGAGTCAGCGCCTTCTGGCCTGACTTGGGGCCATCGAAGATGCGAACTTCGTAGAGCGTCCCTTCGACATCGTAGTGCATCTGAGCCCAGGAAAGTATCACGATCAGTTCCTTTGCCGGGTCGTGGTCGGCGTTGGCGAGGCCGAGCGCTATGTCCGGCGTGTCGCCCTCTTGTTCACCGATCGTGACCTGGATTGCGCGATATCTGTTGTCATCTAGCCGTTGCAGCGCGACGAGCGGGCGTTCCGGATAGTCCTCAGCGGTCTGGTAATCGACGAAGAGTGTCTGGAGGCCGCTCCAGCTCACGGCTGTGGTGTGCGGATCAGCATTGTCGGCGAACCCGACAACACGTTTGGCGAAAGCCAGGTCGTTCTCGCCTGGCGCACGATCAAGGTCCTGCGCTCGCGCGCCAGTGAGCACGCAGGCGAGGGTTAGGACGAAACTTGTGAAGAGCCCAAGTCGCTTCATGATTCGCAACCGTAGCATGCCGGTTGCGAATCTTCGCGCCTGGCCGTCGGCAGCTGGACGGAAACCCTTGTCCAACTCCCGCGTGCCCTGGTCGCATAAGATAGATTATGGAACTGAAATGGGAGATAAGGATGTGGCGTGGAAGTGGCACCCGCAAGCCGCTGGGCCGGTTTTCGAGCGAGAATTGGTTTCATGCACCTTGCGAGATCCACTCAGAAACCCAGCCGTAAAAACTTGCTCCTTCACGCTGATTCGTAAGGGATTTCGATCGTCATGCCGTCATAAGCAGGCTCGACGTTGGCCGGCGTCTCGGCCATTACCGTGGCGTAGTCGAGCGGCACATGCATATGCGTCAGCACCGCGTTCTTCGGCGCCAGTCTTTCGATCCAGCCAAGCGCCTGGCCAAGCGACAGATGGCTCGGATGGACGGTGTATTGCAGCGCGTCGATGACCAGCACGTCCAAGCCGCGCAAGCGCTCGGCGGTCGCGTCCGGAAAGTCGCTGACATCAGGGCAATAAGCCAGCCCGCCGATGCGAAAACCCAGCGAGGTGATGTCGCCATGAAGCTGCACCAGCGGTTCGAGGGTGAGGGCGCCGCCCTCGCCCTCGATCACCACCGGCCTGTCGTGGTCGATGATATGGGCGTTGACGATCGGCGGATACGAACTGCCTTTCGGTGTTTCGAAACAGTAGCGGAACGCCTCTCGTAAGCGCAGCATGGTGGCCTGATCGGCATGGATGTCGATCCGGTGGCGCTGCTCCAGTACGAAGCCGCGCAAATCGTCGATGCCATGGATATGGTCGGCATGCGGATGTGTATAGACCACCGCATTGATGCGCCTGACCGATGCCAGCAGCATCTGCTCGCGGAAATCCGGGCCGGTGTCGATGACGACCGTGGTCCGGACGCCATTCGCCGCGATCCGCTCGACGAGCGCTGCGGTGCGCGTGCGCCGGTTCCGGGGGTTCGCGGGATCGCAATTGCCCCAATCGCCGGTGATGCGTGGCGTACCCGGCGATGAGCCGCAGCCGAGGACGGTAAGACGTAACCGGTCGCTCATGCGTCAGGCGCCCGGCGCGGCATTTTCCTGAACAGCCGGAAGAAATTATCCGTGGTGATATCAGCGATCTCGGCCTCGCTGAAGCCGATCGTCTCGGCCAGCACCTTGGCTGTATGCGCGACAAAGGCGGGCTCATTACGCTTGCCGCGAAACGGGATCGGCGCCAGGTATGGCGCGTCGGTTTCGACCAGCAGACGCTCGCGCGGCACATCGGCGGCGACGGCGCGCAGCTCGGCCGAGTTCTTGAAGGTCAGGATACCGGAAAACGAAACGTAGCCGCCGAGCGCAACACCGATCTCGGCTAGCCTGCGCCCAGACGAAAAACAGTGCAGGATGAAGGGGAAGGCGCCCTTCCCTGTTTCTTCTTCGAGGATGTCAGCCATGTCGTCGTCGGCGTCGCGCGAATGGATGACCAGCGGCAGACCGGTCACGCGCGCCGCGGAGATGTGGGTGCGAAAGCCCCGCGCCTGTGCGTCGCGCGGCGCATGATCGTAGAAATAGTCGAGCCCGGCCTCGCCGATCGCCACCACTTTGCGATGAGCAGAGAGCCGCACCAGATCATCGACAGTGACGTCAAGCTCTTCCGCCGCATTGTGGGGATGGGTGCCCACCGAGCAATAGACCTCATCGAAAGTCTCGGCAATCTCAAGCACTTGGCTAAATCGCTTCACCCTTGTCGAGATCGTCACCATACGGCCGACGCCGGCCGCGACGGCGCGGGCGACGACAGTCGCCCGCTCTTCGGCGAAATCCGGAAAGTCGAGATGGCAGTGACTGTCGACCAGCATCAGGCGCTTGTATCCGTTGGCTCGACATAGCGTGGAAATACTGCTTCCGGCGCCGGCAGTGCCGTACCGGACACCAGCGCATGACGTTCGGCGACATGCGCGAAGTCGCGGCTGTCCGCCGGCACCGCCAAAAGATCGAGCAGCTTTGCCGCCGAGCCTGGAATGAAGGGCTGGCACAGCAATCCGACACGCCGGATCACCTCAGCCGTCGTCCACAGCACCGTTTCCATGCGTGCCGGATCGGTCTTCTTCAGCGCCCATGGCTCCTGCCCAGCGAAATAGCGGTTGGCTTCGGCCACCACGCCAAAGATCGCCGCCAGCGCCAAATGGATGCCCTGGTCGGCCATCGTCCTGCGCGCCGTGACAAGGGCGGCATCTGCCTGATCGAGGATCGCCTGGTCGGCGTCGCTCAATTCGCCACGCTTCGGCACCACGCCGCCACAGTTCTTGGCGATCATCGACAGCGAGCGCTGCGCCAGATTGCCGAGATCGTTGGCAAGGTCGGCATTGGTGCGGTTGACGATCGCATCATGGCTGTAGCTACCGTCCTGACCGAACGGCACTTCGCGCAGGAAGAAATAGCGCACCTGGTCGAGACCGTAGTGCTCGATCATGGCGAACGGGTCGATGACGTTGCCGACCGACTTCGACATTTTCTCGCCGCGGTTGAACAAAAAACCATGCGCGAACACGCGCTTCGGCAATTCGATGCCAGCCGACATCAGGAAAGCCGGCCAGTAGACCGCGTGAAAGCGCACGATATCCTTGCCGATGACATGGACGTTTGCAGGCCAGAAAGACCATCTCTCGCTGGCCGGATCCGGATAACCGGCAGCGGTGATGTAGTTGGTCAGTGCATCGACCCAGACATACATCACATGCTTGTCGTCGCCCGGGACCGGCACGCCCCAGCTAAACGTGGTGCGCGAGATGGACAGATCCCTGAGGCCGGATTTGACGAAGCTGACGATTTCATTGCGCCGCTCCGCCGGCCCGACGAATTCCGGGCTGTTCTCGTACAGTGCGAGCAGCCTGTCCTGATAGGCGGAAAGTCGAAAGAAATAGCTTTCTTCTTCGGTCCATTCGACAGGCGAGCCGAGCGGTTCGCGGCGCACGCCGTCGTCGCCGACCTTGGTTTCGGCCTCGTCGAAATAGGCTTCCTGCCGAACCGAATACCAGCCGCTGTAGCGGTCGAGGTAAATGTCGCCATTCTCAGCCATGCGTGTCCAGATCGCCTGGCAAGCCTTGTAGTGCCGCTCCTCGGTAGTTCGGATAAAAACGTCGTTCGAGCAGCCGGTCGCTTCGAGCATCGAACGGAAGATCGCCGAATTGCGATCGGCAAGCGCCTTCGGCGTCAGGCCTTCGGCGTCCGCCGTCTGCTGCATCTTCAAGCCGTGCTCGTCGGTCCCCGAGACGAAGAAGACGTCCTTGCCGTCGAGCCGCTGGAAGCGGGCAAGCGTGTCGCTGGCGATCACATTGTAGGCATGGCCGATATGCGGCTTTCCGTTCGGATAGAAGATCGGCGTCGTGACGTAGTATTTTTCGCGTGACATGGATGAGCCGTCATGAATGTCTGAATGAAAGATGTCGCGGTGAGATATCGCGTCGAAACGGCAATTGCCATCCGACGCCAATGTGGTGGCTTCGAAGTTCCTGCGATTGATTGGGATCAATGCTCAGGGGCTTCAAAGCCACGCCAGCGGCCGTCACATTCGCATTGCAGAATTCAGGCGGTCGATCATGGTCAGGGCGTGCTGCTTTTTGTCGAGATTGTAGGTCTCGGTTTCAGATATAGCGTTCAAAGCCTCGTGCCAAGTATCCGACAGCGTTTTGGCCCGCGCGAGATCGCCGGCGAGCGCGGCCTGGCTGGCGCCGGCCGACAGCAGGTCGAGCGCGCGGCGATTGAATATCTCGAACGGGATTGCCTGGTCGCGGCCGGCGACCGCCTCGGCAAGACGGTAGGCGCCTGCGACATCCATCTTTTTGGACATCACCAGGGCATCGAGGGTGGCGGCGATTTCAAGCCCGCCATACTGCGTCAACAGGATCGCGTTGCGCGCGCTGCCCCCTGCCCGCTCCGCCAGCGCCGCGCGCGCCGCAGGATCCTCCGGTGGCGGCGGCTCGATGCCCTCCAGAACCGCCATCAAGCTCTTGGCATCGAGCGGGGCCAATCGCACCATCTGGCAGCGCGACCGGATCGTCGGCAGCAAACTGCCCGGCGCATGGACGATGAGGATGAACAAGGTGCGCGCGGGTGGCTCTTCAAGATTCTTCAGCAAGGCATTGGCAGCATTGGTGTTCATGTCGTCGGCGGGATCGACGATAACCACCCGGTAGCTGCCGTCGTGCGAGGTCAGCGACAGAAAACGGCTGACCTTGCGGATTTCGTCGACCGTGACCACTGTCTTGAAGCTCTTGGTCTTGTCATTCGCGGGGCGTGTAAGATGCAGAACCGAAGGATGTGCCCCGGTGGCGATCTGGCGAAACAGCGACGAAGCCGGATCTGGAACGGCAAGGCTTTCCGGCGCCTGCTCGAAGGCCGGGTGCTTCAACAGATGATGCGCCAGATGAAAGGCCAGCGTCGCCTTGCCTATGCCCACCGGTCCGGCAAAGATCAGTGCGTGCGGCAGCTTTCCCGAGCGGTAAGCGGTGGCGAGCATGTTGGCTGCCTGCGGGTGACCGACAAGACGCGGCGTCTCGGATGGCTCGGGCACCCCGTCCAGCGTATCGTGCTGTTCCGGCGCGATGCGTTCGAAAATCATACCGGCGCCGCCTGCCTTCTTTGCGCCGGCATCATCCTCTCGAGAGCCGCGAAGACGATGGCGGTAACAATATCCTCCACGGTGTCGGGGTCGGCTGACGCATCGACGACGACGCAGCGTTCGGGTTCAGCTGCGGCGATCGCGAGAAACGCCTCGCGCCGGCGTTGGTGGATAGCCAATGTTTCCTTCTCGAAGCGGTCGGGTCCGTCACTGCTCCCCCGCCGGGCGGTAGCGCGCCTCAGGCCCTCGGCGGGGTCGATATCGAAGATCAGCGTCATGTCCGGCACCATGCCGTTGATGGCGACCTTCTCCAATGCGTCCATGAATGCCGGGTCCAGGCCGCCGGTGACGCCCTGGTAGACGCGCGAAGAATCCATGAAACGATCGCAAAGCACGACCGAACCGCGCTCGACCGCCGGCCGGATGACCTGTTCGACATGGTCGGATCGCGCAGCGGCGAAAAGCAACGCTTCCATCTTGGGGCCGAACGGCTCGGCTGCGCCTGAAAGCAGGACATGCCTGACCGCCTCCGCACCCGGCGAGCCACCCGGCTCACGCGTCACCAGCACATCGTATTTCTTGGCGCGCATCTTCTTTGCCAGCCGCTCGATCTGTGTCGACTTGCCTGCTCCTTCGCCGCCTTCAAAAGTGATGAAAAATCCGCGCGCCAAAGCCTTTGTCCATACTTCGGGGACCGTATAGTCCCGGCGGGAAAAAAGGTCCACCGCGACGGTGCTAACGCAGCCAGCCGACGGCCAGTTCCTTGGCGGCGTCGAGCGCGCGCTGCGGCAGCGAACCGACACCGATCGACTCGGCGGCAAACAGCGGCGTCTCCTGGCTCAGAGTATCGCCGATCCAGACGCGCAGCGTACCGACCGGCTGCCCCTCCTCCACCGGCGCGGCAACCGGTCCGTCATAGACGATCCTGGCGGTGAGCTTGTCGCGGTTGGTGATCGGCAGGAAGATCTGCACCGGTCCTTTTGCCTTTAGTGCGACTCCGGACTTGGCGCCGCCAAAGACCTGGGCTTCGCCAACCACTTCGTCCTTGGCGAATATTTCAGTCTTCTCGAAGGAGCGAGCACCCCAGTCGAGCAGCTTTCGCGCTTCCTCGGCACGCTCGCTGTCGTTTGCCAGGCCGCTCATCGCCGCGATCACCCTTGTGCCGTTGTGGCTGGCCGAGCCGACAATGCCGAACCCGGATTGCTCGCTGGCGCCGACCGCGAGCCCGTCGGCGCCTATATCCATGGCCAGCAGCGGATTGCGGTTCCTCTGGGAAATCTTGTTCCAGGTAAAATCCTTCTGGCCGTAATAGCGGTAGAGATCCGGGTAGTTGCGCCAGATATGCAGCGCCAGAAGCGCGAGTTCGCGAACGCTCGTTTGCTGCCCATCTGCCGGCAGACCGGTGGAGTTGACGAAGGTCGATTTCTGCAAGCCGATCTGGCGGGCACGCTCGGTCATCTGCGCCGCGAAGTTTGCCTCGGACCCCGCGATTCCTTCAGCGATGACGATACAGCCGTCATTGGCCGCCTGCACGGTCACGCCCTGGATCAGGTCTTCAAGCCGGATCGTCGACTTGAGTTTCGCGAACATAGTCGATGTCCCCGAAGGAGCGCCGCCCTTGCGCCAGGCGTTTTCGCTCACCACGAAGGTATCGTCGAGCGTCATGCGCCCCGATTTGATGGCGTTGAAGACCACTTCCATCGTCATCAGCTTGGCCAACGAGGCCGGCGGGATCAACCTGTCGGCGTCCTTGGAAAACAGCACGGTTCCGGTTTCGGCATCGATCATGAAGGCCTGCGCGGCCTTGGTCTCGAAAAGCTGTGCTGAGGCCGGCGCAAGCGAGAGCAGCAGCAGGCCGAGCGCTATAAGCCCAGTGAAAGGGCGAAAAAATTTCATCAGATTCGACCAGTGAGCCGGCGCTCTTGCACGTTGGCAGAAGCTATCAGGCTTTTGCCTGGCGGATCAATCGCGCACGAAAAACCAGGCAACCCCGAGCTCAGTCGCGTACAGCAAGCGCATCCGGCGCACCATGCGACCACGCTGCCTGCAGTATCTCGTCCAGGCTGCCACGGCCGTCGGCATAGAGGTTGACCGAGTACCAGTCCTTGCCTTCAAGTTCCGAGCGCTGGATTTCGGTCTTGCCGAAGCTGGAAAGCTGGGCAGCCACACGCTCGGCTTCGGCGGCATCCTCGAACGAACCCGCCGCGACATAGTCCGTGGGCGACCCGGTTGGAGGAGCTTGCCGCTTCCACGATTGAAGAAGCTCGGCGGGCGACATGCCGGTGTCGTCCAGCTCGGCAAACGCGTTGGAGGCGCGCTGCACGCGCTCGTCGGCGTAAGACAGCGACGCCATGGTGAATGGAGATTGCGCCGGCAGGGTGATCTCCGGACGCTCCGGCACGATGGGGCCGAAATCGGGCAGTACAATGTCTCCCGAAGCAGACGCCTGCACCGCTATGACAGGCCCTGCATCGGATCCCTGCCCGGTATTCGTCAGCTGACCGGGGAACGGCACGGCTGCAGCGCTCACCGCCAGGCTTGGCGACGGCCCATTCATGGCGACCATGACACCGCTGGGCAGACCGTCCGACGGATCCGGCGCCCTGTTGCCTGGACGATACGAAGCCATAAGATACTGCCCGTCATTGCCTTCGAGCGGCGCACGGCCGACATATTCGACCTTCACCTCGGCCGTACCGATATTGGCATAATCGAGCATTTCAGCAGCGCGCTTCGACACATCGATGATGCGTCCATCATGATAGGGTCCGCGATCGTTGACGCGCACGATCACCGAGCTGCCGGTCTTCATGTTGGTGACCCGCGCATAGCTCGGGAGCGGCATAGTCGGATGCGCCGCCGTCAGATCGGCCATGTCGTAGACTTCGCCATTGGCGGTCAACCGGCCGTGGAACGCCTCACCGTACCAGGACGCTAGGCCAACCTTGGCGTAACGTTTGTCTTCCTTCGGATAATACCACTTGCCGCGCACCTGATAGGGCTTGCCGAGCTGGTCGCGCCCCCGAGACGTCTTGAACATCACTCGCGGGCTGGCTTTCACGCCATATTCGGCTTCGGAAAAATATTCCTTGGAGCGAGGTTTCTTGTTGACCATCGCCTTTTGCTGCGGCGCGGCACATGCCGCAAGAAACGCTGCCGACAAGGCAAACAGCGCGAAAGCGGAAGCGCGACGAAGACGCGGGCGCGCCGTGGTCTGCATATTTTGATTGTCCCCTATAGCATCGACGAAGGCACCGCAGCATAAACGTCAGCGATGCCGAAGCACCCACTCCAGAAACGCCGGCAACGCCCTACCCCAATGCTTTTTGTGCGCAGGAATTGTTTATCACCGTATTAACCGATTGTGGTCGGAACCGGGCGAGATTGTGGCGCGGACCGTCTCGCCGGTCGGGATGAAGTCGTCGCTTATCGATCAGCAAAACGCCCTTCGTGGCGCGCTTTGAACCTTGCCTGGCGTGTCTGCGAGCGCAGAGTCAGGGACCGAAGATCACGAGCTCGGTGAACGTCAGATCTCCAGGTGCGGGTGGTCTGGGACCCTTGAAGTATTTCAGCCCCTTGTTGTGGCGGTACCATCCCACCAAACCTGGAATCGGCTCCTTGGCGTCGACAAAGCAAACCAGGATTCCGCTTCGCAAGAGAAAGCGCCCCATGGCACCGGCGCAGCGGCTCAAATCCGCGAGCGAGCGGCAATAGATGACCTGATGGCACCGGATAAGACCGTGCAACATTCGGCGCGGCATCAACACCAGGGGGAACGCTGCTCCGTCGCAGATGCAGATCAACGACAGGCACCCCAGCGCGGCGTGTTCCGAGAGTATGTATCTCTCACTCTCGGACAGCATCGCCAGTTCCGGAAGATCGGGACGCACTTCGACCACGCGACATGACCGCGGCGCCGAACTTAAAGCCGGCAAGAAGGTAAATTGTCCGCTGGAGAAGAGCCGAAAGCCGAGCGCCCGGTTGGCTTTCAATGTCGCTTGCGCCGGCGAAATGTTCGTGTAGGTCACGTCCTTCCGCTTGAGAACCGCCGCAACCAACATGGCGCCATAGGAACGGAATTCTGCGTCGACTGACCAGCTCGAAAGATTGCAGCGGATTTCCTCGCTCTCCGACCCCTGGTAGCGAGCATAAAGGGTGAGCACAACGCCGACGATCCGATCGGCATGCTCCAAAGCAAAGCCATATTGTGGGAACTCGGCAACCGCAGGCCGCTTCGACAAACGTGTCAGAGCCCGGATCCAGTAACTTCGGTTACGCGCCGGAAAGCCCCTGCACAGACAATCGACCACTCCCTCCCAGTCGGTTTCGCGAATTGGTCTACAGCGAAGACCGGGCGGGAGAGCGCCAAGTACGGCCAAAATTCAACTCCAGAAGACGATTTACTTACATGTGCCTAATGCGCCCAACATATCAGCGCGCAACGATTAATAGTCCGTGCGGGTTTTAAAAACGATTTTCCACACTCGGCACAAACAGCTCGCCATGACGCTGCTCACCGTCCTGGATCGCGCCGAAAGGTGCGGCCGCCACGGTTGACTTGGCGTTGAATGCGGCTTTACAGGAATGGAGCGCGAACCGATCGGGGAACGTCCTGGTGCCAATCCGGTACCGACAGCTCGAACCCGCTCCTCTCGCGATATCCTAAGTGATTGAAAAATCACCCTGGAGGGATGGCCGAGCGGTTTAAGGCACCGGTCTTGAAAACCGGCGTGGGTGCAAGCCCACCGTGGGTTCGAATCCCACTCCCTCCGCCAGTGACGCTCTTTGTCCCGAACGCAATCTCCCGGGCTTGCATCGAGATGACCGGGACGCGAGCGAGCCCCCGATCGGATTGATTTTTGCGCCGAAATATGGTGCTTCTCCCGCCCATGAATAGGTTATTTTTTGCGGTCCTCGCATGGATGGCGCTGCCTTGGCCGGCCAGCGCGATGGACAGCGCATTGCGCGCCGGCCTGCTGAAACTCGATCCGCAAACCCGGCTGGAGCAGCGATGCGACGCCGAAATTCTCGACCGGATTACCCGCGACGACCGCAAATACAAAGCCGATCGTGTCGTCGCCTACGCTTTTGCGACGCCCGAAATGGGCGCCGATGCGATCAGGAGCCCGGGTGCTGCGTTTCGCAGCAAGGGACAATGGTACCGGCTGAAATTCAAATGCGAGACAGCGCCGGACCATATGGAAGTCCTGCAGCTCCGCTACCGGATCGGTGATGAAATTCCGGAAAGCGACTGGCCCAAATACAATCTCTATAACTAGGCATTCGCGACCTGTGGCCGCATTTTGCAGGTGTTTCGGGCCGATAGTCGCAAACTCTGTATATTGCCGACCTTGTTCCAACCAGTCCCTTGACGTGCGGGAACCATACACGTTAGGCCCTCGAGGCATTCGACGCGAACGGTCGGCCAACCAGCAAGGGACTTCCAGTCGATGGAAATTTTCACTGCCGCGGGCTTCTCTGCCCTGCTCCAGGTCATCGCCATCGACCTCGTGCTTGCAGGCGATAACGCCATCGTCATCGGCCTGGCCGCAGCGGGCTTGCCGGTCGAGCAGCGCAAGAGAGCGATTCTCATCGGCGTGGTGGCGGCAACGGTGCTGCGCATCGGTTTTGCCGCGATCACCGTCACCCTGCTGCAGATTGTCGGCCTGCTGCTGGCCGGCGGCATCTTGCTGCTGTGGGTGTGCTGGAAGATGTATCGCGAGCTGCGCACGTCGCATGCCGACGAGGTGGAGGCGACCGAAGCGCTGTCCAATTCCGATATCAACAGCGATGATATGGTGGCCGGCAAGGCGCGTAAGAAGACCTTGGGTCAGGCGGCATTGCAGATCGTCATCGCCGACGTGTCGATGTCGCTCGACAACGTGCTGGCGGTCGCCGGCGCGGCGCGCGATCACTTCCAGGTGCTGGTGATCGGCCTCGTCCTGTCGATCGCGCTGATGGGCCTTGCCGCGAGCTTCATCGCCAAGCTGCTGCACCGCCATCGCTGGATCGCCTATATCGGCCTTTTGATCATCTTCTATGTCGCACTCGATATGATCTATCGAGGCGCGGTGGAAGTCTTGCCGCATGTCAGCAGTGCGGTGAGCTGACGCATCGACTCGAATTCGCATCGGCCGCGACTTCGATTTCGGCGAGCCTTCGGCGATGCCGGCGGTTGCGTTTCGCCGCAGCCGCTGCCCATACCAATGCGGCAACAACTGTGGTACTGCGCCGCCAATCCTGAATCCGGAAAAGCTTGATGTCCGCCCCTCGCGTCAGTTTCGTCAGCCTTGGATGCCCGAAAGCCCTTGTGGATTCGGAGCGCATTATCACCCGCCTGCGCGCTGAAGGCTACGAGATCGCCCGCAAGCACGACGGCGCCGACCTGGTCGTCGTCAACACCTGTGGCTTCCTCGATTCGGCTCGCGATGAATCGCTCAATGCCATCGGCTCGGCACTTTCAGAGAACGGCAGGGTTATCGTTACCGGGTGCCTCGGCGCCGAGCCGGACGTCATTCGTGAAAGACACCCCAACGTCCTCGCCATCACTGGTCCACAAGCCTATGAAAGCGTTATGGCGGCTGTGCATGAGGCAGCACCGCCGAGCCACGATCCCTACATCGACCTTTTGCCGCCGCAAGGGGTCAAGCTTACGCCGCGCCACTATGCGTATCTCAAGATTTCGGAAGGCTGCAATAACCGCTGCACCTTCTGCATCATCCCGGCGCTGCGTGGCGACCTCGTATCGCGGCCGGCCGCCGACGTGTTGCGCGAAGCCGAGAAGCTGGCCAAGGCCGGGGTCAAGGAGATCCTCGTCATCTCGCAGGATACCAGCGCCTACGGCATCGACATCAAATACCGGACCAGCATGTTCGGCGACCGCGAAGTGCGGGCGAAGTTCCTCGATCTATCGGAAGAACTGGGCAAGCTCGGTGTCTGGGTGCGCATGCACTATGTCTATCCCTACCCGCATGTCGCAGACGTCATCCCCCTGATGGCCGAAGGCAAGATTCTTCCCTATCTCGACATTCCGTTCCAGCATGCCTCGCCGCAGGTGCTGAAGAACATGCGCCGGCCCGCTCATGGCGAAAAGACGCTCGAGCGCATTCGCAGCTGGCGCGACGTCTGCCCGGACCTTGCCATCCGCTCCACCTTCATCGTCGGTTTCCCCGGCGAGACGGACGACGATTTCGAGATGCTGCTCGACTGGCTGGACGAGGCGAAGATCGACCGCGCCGGCTGTTTCAAATACGAGCCGGTCAGAGGCGCCCGCTCCAACGAGCTCGGCCTCGAGCAGGTGCCGCAGGAGATCAAGGAAGCCCGCTGGCACCGCTTCATGCAGCGCCAGCAGAAGATTTCGGCAACGCAGCTCACCAGGAAAATTGGCAAGCGACTGCCGGTCCTGATCGACGAGGCGCATGGCAATTCGGCCAAGGGCCGGACCAAATACGACGCGCCCGAAATCGACGGCTCGGTCCATATCCAGTCGCGGCGGCCCTTGCGCGCGGGCGACATCGTCACGGTCAAGATCGATCGCGCCGACGCTTACGACCTCTACGGCTCGGCGGTCTGAGATCACTCAGTCCGAAATGAAAGGGCGCCTCGCGGCGCTCTTTCGTTCGGTGTGCTTCCCGGTTGCCTACTGCGGCAGCTTGTCGTCGACGCCTTTCACGTAGAAATTCATGCCGAGCAACGTGGCGTCGTCGGCGACCTCGCCCTCCTTCAGCCAAGGTGTGCCGTCCTGCTTGGCGATCGGCCCGGTAAAGGGGTTCCAGCCGTCGGCGATCTTCTTGGTGGTGGCCTCGGCCATCGCCTTGACGTCATCGGGCATGTTGGTGAACGGCGCCAGCTTGACGGCGCCGTCCTTGATGCCGAGCCAGACATTGTCGGGCTTCCAGGTGCCGTCGAGTGCCGCCTGGACCCGGCTGATGTAGTACGGGCCCCATTCGTCGGTCAGTGCGGTCAGCTGCGCGTGCGGTGCGAACTTGATCATATCGGAGGACTGGCCGAAGCCGTGCAGCTTGCGCTCCTCCGCCACCTGCAACGCAGCGGTCGAGTCGGTGTGCTGGACGATGATGTCGGCACCTTGGTCGAACAATGCCTTGGCGGCGTCGGCTTCCTTGCCCGGATCGAACCAGGAGTTCACCCAGACGATTTTGGCTTTGAAGTTCGGATTGATCGACTGTGCACCTAGCATGAAGGAATTAATACCCATCACCACTTCCGGGATCGGGAAGGAAACGATGTAGCCGGCGACACCCGACTTCGATTGCTTGGCCGCGATCTGGCCAAGTACGTAGCGGCCTTCATAGAAGCGCGCATTGTAGATGCCGAGATTTTTGGCGGTCTTGTAGCCAGTGGCGTGCTCGAACATCACCTTGGGGAATTTTTTGGCGATCTTCACTTCCGGGTCCATAAAGCCGAAGGATGTGCCGAAAATGATCTTGCATCCCTCGCGCGCCAGGCGCTCGAAGGCGCGGTCGGCATCGGGGCCTTCGGAGACGTTTTCGAGATAGGCGGTCTCGACCTTGTCGCCGAGTGCCTTTTCCACCTCGAGGCGGCCCTGGTCGTGCTGGTAGGAGTAGCCGAAATCGCCGATCGGGCCGGTATAGACCCAGCATGCCTTCAGCTTGTCCGCCGCCTCGGCTGAGGCCGCCAGCGACAATGCGGCCGTCGTCGCCAGCAGGGCAATAAGCAGTTTTTTCATTTTGTTACCTCTCTGAGTTAAGCCTTGGAGCTTCCGTCTTTTTGTTGTCAACGATCCGGAACGAATGGCTGGCCCAAGGAGGCCGGCGTGTTCATCATCGTCAAACGCTTGTTGCGCGAGATTAGAACGAGAACCACGACGGTTGCCAGATAGGGCAGCGAAGAAAGCAGTTGCGAGGGGACCGGAATGCCGAATGCCTGTGCATGAAGCTGGCCGATCCAGACCGCGCCGAAAATATAGGCGCCGGCCAGCACCCGCCACGGCCGCCAGGAAGCGAAGACGACCAGAGCCAGCGCGATCCAGCCGCGGCCGGCGGTCATGTTCTCCACCCATTGCGGCGTGTAGACCAGCGATAGGTGGCCGCCGGCTAGGCCGGCACAAGCCCCGCCGAAAATCACTGAGAGATAACGATAGCGGATGACATGGATACCAAGCGCATGGGCGGATGCATGGCTGTCGCCGATCGAGCGCAGCGTGAGCCCGGTGCGGGTCTTGAACAGGAACCACATCACGGCAGCGGTAAGCGCGATCGAGATGTAGAAGATCGGATCCTGGCCGAACAGCAGCCTGCCGACGACCGGGATTGCGGTCAGGCCGGGAATGTCGAGGTTTGGCAGCCTCTCGCCAGGCTGGCCGACAAAATTCGTCCCCATCATGCCGGAAAGCCCGAGGCCGAGCAGTGTCAGCGACAGGCCGGTTGCCACCTGGTTGGTGGCCAGCGACAGCGTCATGACGGCGAACAGAAGCGAGAACACTGCCCCCATGGTGATTGCCGCCAACAGCCCTATCCAAGGCGAGCCGGTGAGATAGCCGGCGCCGAAACCGCCGACCGCACCCATGATCATCATTCCTTCGACACCGAGATTGAGCACACCCGAACGTTCGACCACCAGTTCGCCGATCGCCGCGATCAGCAGCGGCGTCGCCGCCGTCGCGATCGTCAAGAGGATGTTGACGGTGACGTCCATCAGCGGGCTCCCTCCAGCTTCGGCGCTGCCTCGAGCTTCGGCGCGGAAAAGCCGATCAGGCGAATGCGGTAATGGATGAGCGTGTCGCAGCCGAGCACGAAGAACAAAAGCATGCCCTGGAACACGCGCGCCACCTTGTCGGAGATGCCGAGCGCGCTTTGCACTGCCTCGCCGCCCAGATAGGTCAGCGCCAGCACAAGGCCTGCGGCGACGATGCCGAGCGGATTGAGCCGGCCGAGGAATGCCACGATGATAGCGGTAAATCCGTAGCCGGGCGAGATCACCGGCTGCAATTGTCCGATGGCTCCCGAGACCTCCGAAATCCCGGCAAGTCCGGCCAGTGCGCCCGACAGCAGGAAGGCAAAGAAGACCATACGGTTAAGGCCAAACCCGGCGAAGCGCCCTGCCCTCGGGCTTGAGCCGAGCACACGGACCTCGAAGCCTTTCAGCATACGGCTCATCAGGATCCAGATCAGTATCGCCGCGACCAACGCGAAGACAAATCCCCAGTTTGCCCGGCCGGATTCCGGGAGGAGTTCCGGCAGTATGGCCGAGTCGTTGAACTGGATGGTTTGCGGGAAACCGTGGCCCTGCGGATCGCGCCACGGCCCGCGTACGAGCCAATCGAGGAAAAGCTGGGCGACATACACCAGCATCAGGCTGGTCAGGATCTCGTTGGTGTTGAAGCGCGTCTTCAGCAGTGCCGGGATTGCAGCATAGGCAGCCCCACCGACCATGCCGAAAAGAAGCATCAGCGGCAGCACCAATGGGCCTTCGAACTGCGGAAACAGCACAGGGAAGATCGAGCCGACAATGCCGCCCAGGATGAACTGACCTTCGGCGCCGATGTTCCAGATGTTGGCTTTGTAGCAGACCGACAGTCCGACCGCGATCAGGATCAGGGGGGCGGCCTTGATCGCCAGCTCATGCAGCTGCCAGACCTGGCTGATCGGTTCGATGAAGTAGATGCGGAACGCACTCAACGGGTTGACGCCGAGCAGCGCGAACATGATGGCACCGGCTATGATCGTCAAAACGAAAGCGATGAAAGGCGAGAGTGCCGAAAACAGCATCGAGCGCTGCGGGCGTTTTACAAGTTCGAGGCGCATCAAGCCGTCTCCAGCGTATGTTCGGCATGACCGGGTTCGGCGCCGCCCATCAGCAGCCCGATTTTCTCGAATGTCGCTTCAGCTATCGGCAGCGGCTTCGACAGTTCGCCATTGTGCATGACCGTGATCGCATCGGAAATCTCGAACAGCTCGTCGAGGTCCTGGCTGATCACCAGCACCGCCGAGCCGCTGCGCGCCAGTTCGATCAGCGCCTGGCGGATGTGGGCCGCCGCACCCGCGTCGACCCCCCAGGTCGGCTGATTGACCACCAAGACGCTTGGCCGGCGGTCGAGTTCGCGGCCGACGATGAATTTCTGCAGATTGCCGCCCGAAAGGGCCGCAGCCTCCGGATCCGGCGCGCTCTTGCGCACGTCCATTGCCTTTATGATCCGCTGAGCAGCGGTATAGATCGCATCGCTCCTGACCATTCCACCGGCGCCGACAAACATCTTGCCGTCGGTGGCGTGGCGCGACAGAAGCAGGTTTTCCGAAAGCCTCATGCGCGGTGCTGCGCCGTGGCCGAGCCGCTCTTCCGGAACGAAGGCAGCGCCCATCAGGCGCCTGCCGGTGATGGCGAGGCCGCCGGCATCCTTGCCGCGGATGCGGACCGAGCCGGTATCCTCCTGCAGCACCTCGCCGGAAACGGATTCGAAGAATTCACCCTGGCCGTTGCCGGCCACACCGGCAATGCCGATCACCTCGCCGGCCCGGACTTCAAGATTGATGTTCCTGAGCGGGATCGAGAACGGGGTCGCCGGCTTGCGGGTGAGTTCGCGGATTTGAAGCAGCACCGGCGCGGTCTCGATACCTTCGGCCGGTGCCCGCACCACGGCCTGCACCTCGTTGCCGACCATCATCCGCGCCAACGAAGACGCGGTTTCCTGGCGCGGATTGCAATGGCCGACCACCTTGCCATGACGCAGCACGGTGGCGCGGTCGCAGATGCGTTTGACTTCTTCCAGCCGGTGCGAAATGTAGAGGATGGACTTTCCTTCCGAACGCAGCCGTTCGAGCGTCTCGAACAACTTATCGGCCTCCTGCGGCGTCAGCACCGAAGTTGGCTCGTCGAGGATGATGAGTTGCGGCGTCTGGAGAAGGCAGCGGATGATTTCGATACGCTGGCGCTCGCCGACCGACAGATCACCGACCAGCGATAGCGGATCGAGAGGCAGGCCGTAACTGTAGGAGAGCGCCCTCGCCTTGGCCGCGATCGTGCTGATCGGCGAGCCGTCATCCAGCGACAGCGCGATGTTCTCCGCCGCCGTCAGCGCTTCGAACAGGGAAAAATGCTGGAAAACCATGCCGATGCCGAGCTTTTTTGCGGTGCCTGGGCTGGTGATCCTGACCGCCTGGCCATTCCAGAAAATCTCGCCAGAATTCGGTTCCAGCGATCCAAAAAGCATTTTCACCAGCGTCGACTTGCCGGCGCCGTTCTCGCCAAGCAACGCATGGATCTCGCCCTTGGCGATGTTGAGATCGACATGGTCGCAGGCTGTCAGCGTGCCGAATATCTTTGTGAGGCCGCGAACCTCAAGCAGGTTTGCGCCGTCCTGATCTGCACTCACGGTGCCTCCATCTGGTTTGCCAGACATGTTCTGTGTTCCCGCAAGCATCGTATGCGCGCCCTGCTCTCTACGGTAAGCGCCTCACGACTTGAAAGAGCTTCAAGAATTTCAGCGGAAACTCAAGCGGTAAAGAGCAGTTCGCAAGAACGGCGGCGTCGGCGGGCCGAAACTGCGGGCGCTCAAGGGATAAGTATCGTTGTCCCGGTGGTCCTGCGCCCTTCGAGATCGGAATGCGCCTTGCCGGCCTCGCTGAGCGCGTAACGCTGGTTGATCTTGATCTTGACGGCGCCGCTGAGCACCACGTCGAACAATGCGGCGGCGGAAGCCTCGAGGTCTTCGCGCCTGGCATTGTAGACGAACAGCGTCGGCCGCGTTGCGAACAGCGAGCCCTTCTGCGCCAGCAACGAGATGCTGAAGGGCGGGATCGGCCCAGACGATTGACCGAAGCTGACGAACGTGCCGAGCGGTCGCAGGCAATCGAGCGAGGCTGGAAATGTGTCGTTGCCAACCGAATCATAGACGACGTCGCATTTCTTGCCACCAGTGATGGCGGCAACGCCGGCGACGAAATCCTGCTCGCGATAGTTGATCACGTGGTCGAAGCCATGCGCCCTGGCGAGTTCGATCTTGTCGATCGAACTCGCGGTGCCGATCACCGTCGCGCCGAGATGCTTGGCCCATTGGCCGAGGATCAGCCCGACACCGCCGGCCGCCGCATGAAACAGGATCGTGTCGCCGGCTTTCACCTTGAATGTACGGCGCAACAGATATTCGGCCGTCATGCCCTTTAGCATCATCGCCGCGGCCTGTTCGTCGCTGATGCCGTCCGGCACCTTCACCACCCGGTCGGCAGCGATCACGCGCTGCTCGGCATAGGCGCCGGTGGTCACGGCATAGGCGACGCGATTGCCGGGTTTGAGCCAGTCGACATCCGAGCCGACCTTCAAGACCACGCCGGCCGCCTCGCCGCCGGGGATCAGCGGAAATCCGCCCTGCGGCGGATAGAGGCCCGAGCGATAATAGACGTCGATGAAATTGAGACCGATCGCGCTGTGCTTGACCAGGATCTGTCCCGAGCCTGGCTGCCCGGGATCGGCATCCTCATAGGTCAGGACCTCCGGACCGCCATGGGCATGGATGCGGATCGCTTTGGACATTTTCAGGCTCTCTTGGGATCAGGCTTTCTTGTCCGGCTTGGCGCCGAGATTTGGAAAGAACTGCATGATAGCGCCGATGCAGGCGAGGTAAAGCCCGGTGACCGTGATCCCGATCTTGATGAAGTCGCTGACCTGCTCGCCCAGCACGCCGATCTGGTCGTAGAAGGAGGCAAGTGCGGCCTGCGCCAGCGCCAGCGCGCCGAAAGCGCACCAAAGCAGCGTCATGCCGAGATTGACGCGCCGCAGCCGCTTCACCCGCACCGGATGGATGAAATTGATCGGCACGAAGGTGAGAATGCCGGCCACCACGACCACGGCGAAGGAAACCCATTGTCCTGGTTCGATGACGAACAGCGTGAACACCACCATGTTCCAGACGACCGGAAAGCCTTTGAAGAAATTCTCCTTCGTCTTCATGCCGGTATCGGCATAGTAGATCGCGCTCGACACCACGATTATCGCGGCAGACAGGAACGACAGGCGCTCGCCCATGAAGCCGCGCTGATAGAGCGCGAAGGCCGGAATCAACACGTAGGTCACGTAGTCGATGATGTTGTCGAGCAGTTCGCCCGACCATGTCGGCAGGATTTCCTTGACGTCGAGCTTCCTGGCGATCGGCCCGTCGATGCCGTCGACGAAAAGCGCCAGGCCCAGCCACCAGAACATCGCCGTCCAGCGCTGCTCGCTTGCTGCCACCAGCGACAGAAACGCCAGGAATGAGCCCGACGCGGTCAAGAGATGGACCGAGAACGCCCGCGCCTGAGGCCATGTGACTTTCTTCTTCGGCCGCGGAATCCGGTCGGCGATTTTCCTGGCCGTCGTCTTCTTGCTCACGGGCCCCGCCAATCCAGCTTGCAGATTTCGGCCGAGCGGCCAGCAAAGTTCCAGTTGCGTCCAAAGGCCCGCATTTTGCTCTTGTCGGATTTGGCGACGATGATTTCCGGCGCAATCCAGTATTCCGAATTGCTGATGACCGTATCCTTGTCGCGATCCTTGCCGGCGATCGGCGTCACCGCACCATCGATGATCTTCGGTATCTGGAAGATGCGTGTTTTCTCACGCGTCTCATAGGTGATCGGCACCTGCTCGACGCCGAGGAACTGTCCGACCAGGATGGAAAGCAGCGATGTGGTTCCACCGGCCTTGCCGGTGAATATCTTCGTCAGTCCCTTCACAGCGTAAACCGAGGCGCGCTTGTCGATGAAAAGGCCGGCCGTCCAGTTGCCGCGGCTCATATAGCCGGGGATTTCCATGATCAGCCCAAGATTGAGACCGGACAGGTCGACGTCGCCGAAATGGCCGGCATCGATGCGGAACCCCGCCCAGGTTTGGCAATAGCCTTCCGTAGGCGGATGGTTGCCGAGCGACAGAACGCAAGGGCAAAAAACCGTGCAATTGCAGGAGAGGACGAGTTCTCCCTTCATTGCCCAGTTTTGGTCTGTCATCGAATTGTCCCCCTCATGTCGAGACTACTAGTAGCGCTGCTGCCCAGACAAGCAGTATCGCACCGACCAGCCGCGTCGGCAGATTGCCTGCCGTCTGTTTTTCGACCAGGCTGAACAAGCCGATCAGCGCCATCCAGAACACGTTCATCACACCGACGGCAAACATTACCAGCATTAGAGCCCAGCAGCATCCAAGGCACCACAGGCCCTGCTTCATGCCGAGCCGCAAAATACGAATGGGCCTGGCGCTCCAGTTGGCGAACAGGACCGAGAACGGATTTCTGCACTTGTCCAGACAGACTTCCTTCAGCCAGCTGAACTGATAGAGACCAGCCATCGACAGCGCGGCTGCCCCGGCAATTCCAACCAGCGGATCGAGCATCTGCCCGGATGAGGCGAATGCATGGATTGCGAGCGTCAGGGCAGCGAACATGGCCGAGGCGACAAGCCAGACGCTCAAATATCCAGCGACCAGGATCAGCGGATGGACGGCCGGCTGCCTCTTGATCCGGGCGGTATCCGCGATCTCGCAATAGGTGCGGATCATCGGCGCCGCGGAGGGCAGCATGGTCGCGATGGCCATCAAAAGCCACATCGCGGTGAGTGCCCCGCCTTGCGCGCCTAGGCTAGCGCGAAGCGGCGCCGGCGCAAGGCAGAGGGCGAAGAAACGCGCAAGGAAATCCGGCAACGGCAGTAGCGGCAGGTATTCCAGCACGGCGTCGCCCGGTACATCGGCGCCCGGGAGCCGGCTTGCCGCCCCCCGAACTGCCATTACGCCGAGAAGGAGCCAGGCAAGGGCGATGCCCATGCCGGCAACAACGCTCACGGTCAGTCGCGGGTTGCGCGCAACGCTCGCCATCGCGCGGCCGGTACCGTCGAGGTGGCTGAAATCGTCTTGTTGGCCGGTCATGGCAACCGAATGGGCCGAATCGCCGCGTTGATCAAGCGGCATCACCTGACCTATATGGACCAGCAGGTCGGACAGGCCTCACCTCGCAATCCGGAAGCCGAATTTGAACCATCGGGAAACAGCACGGATACTGGTCGCCGGCAGCGGCCCTGCGGGGCTGATCGCGGCGCTTGGCTTTGCCGAGGCGGGCTTTCCCGTGACGCTCGTCGGACCCGACGCAGCCGGCCCCGACGGCCGGACGACAGCCTTGATGAACCCTGCCCTAGAGATGTTCGAACGGCTAGGGATCTTCGACGTAATCAGGCCGCACGCAGCGCCGCTCAAGGTGATGCGTATCGTTGACGCAACCAACCGGCTGATCCGCAGCCCGACAGTGACCTTTCGCGCCAGCGAGATCAACGAAGAGCAATTCGGGCTGAACTTGCCCAACAGCGTTCTCAACCGCACGCTAGCCGAGGCTGTCGCGCATTCGGGCATCGAATGGCGAAAGTCGATGGTGGAGGCATGGCGCCTCGATGCCGACCATGCCCATGCCGTTCTCGCCGACGGTAGCGAGATCGAGGCATCGTTGGCAGTTGCCGCCGATGGCCGTCAATCGCCGGCCCGCGAGGCAGCCGGCATCCGGACCTCGGTCCGATCCTTTCCGCAGGCGGCGCTGGTGCTCAATTTCGGTCACCGCAGCGACCATGCATTCACCTCGACCGAAATCCACACCGAGACCGGTCCGTTCACACAGGTTCCCCTGCCCGGCAACCGGTCCAGCCTTGTCTGGGTGCTCGAACCCGAAATCGCCAAGGATCTTGCAGCACTCGACGAGGCGGAGCTTTCGACGCGGGTCGAACAGCGGATGCAATCGATGCTGGGCCGCGTGTCGGTTGAGCCCGGCCGGCAGGTCTACCCACTTTCAGCGGTGAGCCCGTGGCGGTTTGCGCATCGCCGCGTGGCACTTGTCGGTGAAGCCGCCCACGTGTTTCCCCCAATCGGCGCGCAAGGGCTTAATCTCGGCATCCGGGACATTGACGACCTGATTGGTACCGCAAGCAGAAACCGCTCGGACCCGGGCGCCGCCCAGGCGCTTGCAGCCTATGATTTCAAGCGGCGGCCGGACATTCTGGCGCGCAGCAGCGCGGTCAACCTGCTGAACATGTCGTTGCTTTCCGACATGCTGCCGGCCCAGCTGATGCGCAGCGCTGGTCTTGGCGCGCTTGAGGGGTTTGCGCCGTTGCGGGCGTTTTTCATGCGCGAGGGTCTTCGACCCGGCAGCGGTTTTGCGGCGTTTTTTGGCGGATTGCGAAAACCGGCTGAGCGATAGCGATCTTGGCCACCGCCCTTGATCCGCATCTTGGGATGCTCAACCCGGCATCAAGCTGATCGGGATTGAATTGACGCGGCGTCTGCGCCAAATAATGACGATGTCGACCGTGAGGCCTGGGCCGATCTTTGCCTGACCGGTGTGTAGAATCTAAAATTCTGGAGCGTTTCCTTGCGTGTTCCAGGATGCGTGGCGTTCAAGAAGTTCAAGTGGTGAGTGCGATGAAAACAGCCAAATTCTCGATCGGACAGGTGGTTCGCCACCGGCTGTTTCCGTTCCGCGGCGTCATTTTCGACGTCGATCCGCAATTCGCCAATACCGACGAATGGTACGAGGCGATCCCCGCTGACGTGCGGCCGCGCAAGGACCAGCCCTTCTATCATCTGCTCGCCGAGAATTCGGAGACGGAATACATCGCCTATGTGTCCGAGCAGAATTTACTCGAGGACCGGTCGGGCGAACCGGTTCGGCATCCGCAGATTGGTGAAATGTTCGACAAGAAGCCGGACGGGCGCTACGAGCCGAAGCACCAATTGAGACATTGACTTAGTCGGGATCTGGCTGGGCTCGGACAGGCTTGAGACAAGTCTGGACCCGATAATCAGCCGATTCAATAAAAAAGCGGGGTATGAACCCCGCTTTTTGTTTTGTTCGAAAACCCGTCGATCAGTTGGCGGCCTTTGCCTTTTCCTGCTCTTCCTTGAGCTTCTTGGCAAAATCCTGATTGTTCTTGGCGACGAACTCCTGGAGCTTCTTCTGTCGGTCCTCGATGTCCGACTGCTGCAGCGGCGGGCCGTCGAAGGCGCCGCTGAAGCCGGTCAGCGCGATCTTGATCGGGTTCGGCTGGTTCTGGAAATTGACCGAGGTCAGCGTCAGGTTCGAACCTTTCTTGAAGGACGCGACGAGCTGATCGGTCAGCGGCACTTCCGCCACGCAGCGATCCGGGAAACAGATCACGTACTCGAGCTTCTGCGCCTTGCCGGCGTCGATCTGGAGGCCGATGCCGGGAGGAACCAAACGGCCGGTCGGAACCGTCACCTGGAACACCTTGCGGTTCACCTTGCCCTTCAATTCGATCAGGCTGACGCCGGTGATGAGCTGACCATTGCCGGCGGTGGTGATGTTCTGGACATTGCAAATGTCGACATCTTCCTGCTTGGTGCAGGCCTTGAACCAGCCTTGCGGAATCTGCTGTTGCTGCTGCGCGACAGCAGCGGGAATCCCGGCGCCCAGAATGCCGACCACGCCAGCGGCCATGACCGACAGGCGGTACGCGTTGCTGTTCAGGCTCGTCATGTCGTGCATTCCTCTCAAATGATCCCGGGACCGGCTTTTTTCATGCCGTGTGGTCCAGCTACCTGTTGCCGAAATGAGGCAACAGAATGACTTCGGACGGCGTGTTACACTGCAAGCGACGCCGAATCCAGCCCGGGCCGCGCGAATCTTGGCCGAGGGACTGGGTCGAGGGATTGGCCGGTGCACGACCGGCTCATGTATGCTGCGCATCGAATCGGGAAGGAGACGGTCATGGGCCGCGTTGTCGTTTGGCTGATCGCCACAATCTTGTTTGTCGACCTTTCCCTGCAGCCGGCTTTGTCGGAACCGAAGCACGCGCTTGCCATGCAGGGCGAGCCGGCGCTGCCGGCCGACTATGATCATTTCAACTACGTCAATCCCGACGCGCCGAAAGGCGGCAGCATTACCTTTTGTGTCGTCGGCAGCTTCGACAATCTCAATCCGTTCATCCTGAGAAGTCTGCGCACCACCGCGCGCGGCATGATGGATCAAGCTTTTGGCAATCTTGTCTTCGAGCCGTTGATGCAGCGCAACTACGACGAGGCCTTCAGTCTCTACGGCCTGCTCGCCGATACCGCCGACATGGATCCCGAGCGCAAGAGCATCGAATTCCACCTCGATCCCAGGGCCAAATGGTCGGACGGCGAGCCGGTGACGCCGGAAGACGTGTTGTTCACCTATGATGTCTTCACCGAGAAGGGTCGGCCACCTTACAGCCAGCGAATGAAAGCGATCGCCAAGCTCGAAAAGACCGGCGACCGCAGTGTGCGCTTCACTTTCAACGAAAAGGCGGACCGCGAATTTCCGCTAATCATTGCGCTGACGCCGATCATCCCGAAACACGCGTTCAACAAGGACACTTTCGACAGGACGACGCTGAAGCCGGTGATCGGCAGCGGGCCTTACACGGTGGCGCAAGTCGTGCCCGGCCAGCGCATCGTGTTCAAGCGCAATCCGCCCTATTGGGGCAAGGACGTGCCGTCCAAGCGCGGCTTCGACAATTACGACCAGATCACCATCGAGTATTTCCTCAACGCCAACGCCAAGCAGGAAGCGTTCAAGAAAGGCATCTGCGCCATCGACGACGACAGCGACCCAGTCAAACGCGAGCGCGATCTCGACTTTCCGGCCTTCCACAGGGGCGAGGTCATTGCCGAAACTTTCGATACCAGCATTCCGCCGGTGGTCAACGGTTTCCTGTTCAACACGCGGCTGCCGAAATTTTCCAATCCGGTCGTGCGGCGCGCGCTCGGCATGCTCTACGATTTCGAATGGGCCAACAAGAATCTGTTCGGCGGCAAATACACGCGCACGATGAGCTTTTGGCAGAATTCCGAGCTGTCCGCGCTCGGCCACCCGGCCAGCGAAAAGGAAAAGGCCCTGCTGGCCCCCTACCCCGGCCGTGTGCCCGCAGATGTCATGGACGGCACCTACAGGCCGCCGGTTACCGACGGCTCCGGCCAGGACCGCAAGGTGCTGAAGGCGGCATTCGAGCTGCTGAAGAGCGCGGGCTATACGGTGCAGGACGGCGCGATGCTCGATCCCCAGGGAAAGCCGTTCGGTTTCGAGATCCTGACCGCCTCGCAGGACGAAGAGCGACTTGCCGCTATCTATCAGCGCACCCTTGAGAAGCTCGGCATCGATGTCGGCATCCGCAGCCTCGACGGCGATCAGATCCAGTCGCGCAAGCAGCGTTTCGATTTCGAGGTGCTGGTCGGCTCGACTGGTTTCAACAACTCGCTGTCGCCCGGTATCGAGCAAGCCGGGCGCTGGGGATCCGCTGCCGCCAAGGCCGAAGGCTCGTTCAACCTAGCGGGTGTCGCCGACCCCGCAGTGGACGCGGCGATCGAGGCGATGTTGAGAGCCCGCTCGAAGGAGGACTATGTCGCTGCTGTCCGGGTCCTCGACCGGCTGCTGATCTCAGGCAATTACATGGTGCCGACCCAGCACAACAACCAGCAATGGCTCGCTTATTGGAACTATCTGGAACATCCGCAAAAGACGCCCATATACGGTTATCAGTTGCCGACCTGGTGGCGCAAACCGAAGTGACCTCTTCAGAACAGGAGATCAAGATGAACGACGAGAACTCGATTACCGTCGATGTGGTCTCCGACGTCGTGTGCCCCTGGTGCTTTATCGGCCAGAAACGGCTCGACAAGGCGATTGCCGCCGTCGACATCGACGTTCACATACGTTGGCGGCCCTTCCAGCTCGACCCGACGATTCCGCCCGAAGGCAAGAACCGCCGCGACTACATGGTGGCGAAATTCGGCAGCGAGCAACGCATCCGCGAAATCCATGCCCGGATCGAGCCGTTGGGCGAGGCTGAGGGGATTTCCTTTGCCTTCGACGCCATCAAGGTCGCGCCCAATACGCTGGATGCGCACCGGCTCATTCGCTGGGCCGGGACGGCCGGCGAGGCCGTTCAGAACCGGCTGGTGCGCCGGCTGTTCCAGCTGAATTTCGAAGAAGGCGCCAATCTCGGCGATCATGCCGTGCTGATCGAAGCCGCCCGCGAGGCCGGCATGGATGCCTCCGTCGTCGAAACGCTTCTGTCGACGGACGCCGATGTAGAGGCGGTGCGCACCGAAATCGCCACTGCTTCGCGCATGGGCATATCGGGCGTGCCGTGCTTTCTGCTTGAAGGCAAATATGCGGTGATGGGCGCCCAGGACGCCGATACGCTTGCCGATGCGCTGCGCCAGGTGGCTGCGGCCAAGGCACGCGGCGAACTGGAGACGGCGAACTGAGCCGGACTATTTTCGACTACTTCACCGTCACCTTGGCCTTGCTGACGAAAAAGCCATGGCCATGCTTGCCGGTGCAGGTCAATCCCTTGGTGGAGGACTGGCAGGAAAACGGCCCCTTGCTCCAGCTGTTGCCCTAGGCCCTGCTCGCCCGGGTTCGTGATCTGTGTCGGAATTCGATGTCGGTCCGCATCCTGGACGTAGGGGCAACGTCGTTGCTTGGCTGATTACGGGCTCTCCCGACAAGGCGGCTTCACCCACGAATCATACAGGTCGCGTTCTGGCCGCCAACGAGGTCGGACCTGGCCGTAGGGGCGCGCTGAAGATCGGTTCAGGCTGTGAAGATCGACCGCTGGACGGCGCTTCTACGTTCACAAAGCTGTGTGAGGGCCTTCCCCAAGGGAAGGTCCTTACTTTCTCCGGCGCAGGCAGGTAACATATTGAAATTGCATTGATATCAAGCGCCTAGAATTCCGACGGCACAGCCCCGTGATCATCCACTCTGTTGCTCCACTGCAACGGCCGGCGAGTTAAGCCACCCGCGGCTGGTGAAAAGCTAATGGAAAATGATCAATTGGTGTTACTGTCCGTAATAAAAGAAAAATCGTTTGGGCGGGATAGTGATTCGGGTCGATAGACCAACGCGACATTCAATATCGGAAAAATGGCTCCGCGGTGCCGCAAGGCAGTCGCCCCTTACGCCCGTATCGTCGATGCGCAGCTTCTGGGGCCTGATGCGGGCCTACTGGTTTTCGGACAAGTGGGTGGAAGCCTGGACCTTGACGCTGGTGATCGCCCTGCTCACCGCGCTCTCCAGCAAGTCAGGCGTGTGGTTTGCCGTAGCATCCGGAGAGCTGGTCAACTCGATCGCCTTTTTCCATGATGCCGCGAACACCACCCCGCTTCAGACACTGCTGGCCAATGCCGGGATACTTGTCCTCCTGGTCTTGCTCAAGGATGCGGGTTTTACCGGTATCCGCAGCCTGGTGTCCGCAACGTTGCATCGCAAGTGGCGCGGCTGGCTGGACAGCCAGTTCAACGAAGCCCTGCTTGATTCCAATCACACCCATTTCCACGCTCAGCATGGCTCGTCAGGTGCCGCCGCTCCCGACAATATCGACCAGCGCATCCAGGAATCGATCAAGGATATGACGGGCGGCGCCATCGGCCTCGCGATGGGGGTTTTGGCCGTTGCTACTTCATTGTATTTCGTCGGCCAGCAACTGCTTGCACACTCGGCGGAGGTCAAAGGGCTGGAGTTCCTCGGCAGCTATGGCAGCGCCGTCCTCGCCTTTCTGGCAGTCGCCACCTACGTACCGTTGAACACCTGGATCGCCGTCAAGCTGGGCAGGCTGCTGGAACGGCTCAATGTCAGGATGCAGCAGGCCGAAGGCAGCTATCGCGGCGAGCTGATCACCTTTCTGCGCCGCAGTTTTCATGTCGCCGCATCGCAAGGCGAGAACGTGCAGAAGGCAGTGCACAGCCAGCGCTATGTCGACATCGACCGCACCTGGGCGCGGCTGAACATCGTCAACACAGGCTACAATTCGTTCGAGCTGATCTACAATTTCATCGGTGCCCGCATTGTCGCCTACGGGCCAGGCTTGGTTCCCTTCATCCATAACGGGTTCGATCTCAAGGGCTACATAACCGGCTCCGAGATGGTCAACTCGCTGATCAGTCAATGCTCGTGGTTCATCCATGTCATGCCTGCCATCGCCGCGCTGCGGGCCAACAGCCAGCGCGTCACCGAACTCGCAAACGCGATCGAAAACGTTCAGCACCCGCAGGAATTTTATCAGCAGACCGGCCGCTCCGATTTTCGCTACGACCGCCAAAACCCTGTTTTCGGCCTGACCATCCAGAAACTAGAGCTAGCGCATCAGGGCGAGGACGCAACGCCCTTCCTGAGTGCCGCGAACTTGCGCTTCCGGCGTGGCGAATGGACTTTCCTGAAGGGCGAATCCGGTTGCGGCAAGACCTCGCTGATCAAGGCGATCAACGGCCTTTGGCCCTATGGCCGCGGCACCATCGTCTTCCCGGAAGGGGTCAGGAGTTTCTACGCCGCCCAGGAGGTGAAGCTGCAGCAGGTTTCGCTGAAGCAATTGGTCTGCCTGCCGGGTTCCGAGCATGATTATCCCGACGTGCAGGTCGCATCCGCCCTGCACAAGGCCGGCCTCGGCGATTTCATCGAGCATTTGGCCGATGAGAGCCGTGAAGGAAAGATCTGGGATCAGGTTCTCTCGGGTGGGCAGAAACAGAAGCTGGTTGTCGCCCGTATCGTGCTGCAGCAGCCGGGATTGCTGTTCCTCGATGAAGCCACTGGCGCTCTCGACCCCGATGGACGGATCGCCTTCCACCAGGCGATCAAGGACAATTGCCCTGATGCAACTGTGATCTCGATCATGCATGAGGCGACGCCACCGAGATCGCTCGCGGGCACCGAATTCTACCACAGCGTCGTTGCGATCGCCGACGGCGTCGCCACCAAGAAGCCGCTGGTTCCGAGCTTGCCGGTCGAGCTCACCACCATCCTCACGCAGCCGACGCGGCCGGCCGAGGACAAGTGGCTGCGCTTTCCCCGCCGGCTTAAGCAGAGATAGCTGCGGCACCATTGCCAGCATCCAGCCTGCCTGTGACGTAGCCCGATCACAGTCTCGCGATCCGGTCGGTCTGCCGCCGTTTTAACCCGCTCTCGCGATTGACTTGGCAAGGCACGCTCCTATGTTGCGCCGGCTTGCAGAATCTCAACTCGAACCCGCGAGCAGAAAGGTCACCGCGCCATGCCTGGCGACAGTCACAGTCGAACGCAACCGCCGTCCGCTTGACGTGATCTGACAGGCTCACGTCCTGCCGGACGGCAAGGAGTGAGCCATGAACGAGTTTTCCCCCGTTGCGGGCGGCGATGCCATCGCCCGCGTACTTGCCAACGAACATGTCGCCGACATGGTCGAGGCGCTGAACCAGGAGCCTCGCGAGACGGCATCGGAGCTGCTTTGCGAAGTGCCGTTCGAGCGGCTGGTCGAGATCTTCGACCAGCCGAAGCTCAACGGCGCATCCGAACTCGTCGAGGCACTACCCCGCATCAAGGCAGGCAGACTGCTTGCCGCCATGTCGGTCGACCGCGCCGCCGACATACTGCGCGATCTGAACGAACCGGCTCGTTCCGAGCTGCTCGGCGGCCTGGCGCCACCGCTGCGCGCGACGCTGCTTGCTATTCTCGGCTACCCCGAGGGCAGCGCCGCCTCGCTCATGACGACTGAATATGTCGGCGTGCCGCCGGACTGGAGCGTTGCCCGCACGCTGGATTACATTCGCAAGGTCGAGCGGACGCGCGAAACCGTCTACGCGATCTACATCGTCGATCCGCAAACGCAGGTCCTGTTGCGCTCGACCAGCCTGCGTCGACTGATCGCTGGCGAACCCGACGAACTGATCATGGCAATAGCGCCGGATCGTGCGCCTATCACTGTTTCACCGCTGACCGATAGTGAAAAGGTTGCTCAGTTGATCTCCAAATATGATCTGCTCGCCGTCCCGGTCGTGGACAACGGCAAGCTCCTCGGCATCGTCACCATCGACGACATCATCGATACGATGATCTCGGAAACGACCGAGGACGTGCATCGTTTCGGCGGCATGGAGGCTCTCGACGAGCCCTATATGAAGATAGGTTTTCTGGCGATGATCCAGAAGCGCGCCGGGTGGCTGTGTGCGCTGTTTATCAGCGAGATGCTGACCGCCAATGCGATGCAGAGCTACGAGGGCGAGCTGGAAAAGGCGATCGTGCTGACCCTGTTCATTCCATTGATCATGAGCTCCGGCGGCAATTCCGGCTCGCAGGCGACCTCGCTCGTCATCCGAGCCCTGGCGCTGCGCGAGATCGGCCTTGGCGACTGGTGGCGGGTGGCCCTGCGGGAGCTGCCCACCGGCCTGGTGCTTGGCTCGAT
The DNA here is from genome assembly GCF_040322515.1 of Mesorhizobium sp. M0136. Lineage (NCBI taxonomy): Bacteria > Pseudomonadati > Pseudomonadota > Alphaproteobacteria > Hyphomicrobiales > Phyllobacteriaceae > Mesorhizobium > Mesorhizobium sp. M0136. The sequence continues at coordinate 206,699 of NZ_JAMYTP010000004.1, read as the reverse complement.
CCTTGGCGTAGTCGGCGTCGGCCGCATCGCGCTCTGGCAATATTTCGGCTTCTACGACTACGGCCCGCACTGGCCGCTGATCGCAATGACGATCGGCGCCACGCTGGTTGGCATCGTCACTTTCGGCTCGCTGTCTGGATCGATGTTGCCGTTCGCCCTGAAGCGCATCGGCTTCGACCCGGCCAGCGCATCGGCCCCGTTCGTCGCCACGCTGGTCGACGTCACCGGGCTGGTGATCTATTTTTCTGTGGCGCTGGTAATCCTGCGCGGAACATTGCTGTAAGATCACGCACTTCCATCGCGGCAATCTCGTTGCCGCGATGGGTCGTCGTCGCGTCAGACGCGCTCACCATCTCTCACCCGGTAAGTCGGTTTGTACATGGTGACGAGTTCTTCCGCCGCGGTCGGATGCACCGCCATGGTGCGATCGAAATCATCTTTGGTCAGCCCGGCCTTCAGCGGTATGCCGAGAAGCTGCGCCATTTCGCCGGCGTCCGGCCCGAGGATATGGGCGCCGAGGACTCTTTTCGACGCGCCGTCGACGACCAGCTTCATCAGCATCTTTTCATCGCGGCCGGAAAGCGTGTGCCGCATCGGCCGGAAGGTGGCGCGGTAGATTTCAAGATCCGAAAAGCGCTTTGCCGCCTCATCCTCCGACAGGCCGACCGTGCCGATCTCGGGCTGTGAAAAGACTGCGGTAGCGATCGTGTCATGGTCGGGCGCCATCGGATTGTCCTTGAAGGCGGTCTCGACGAAGCACATCGACTCGTGGATCGCCACCGGCGTCAATTGCACGCGGTGGGTGACGTCACCGATCGCCCAGATGTTGTCGATGTTCGTGCGGGAGTATTCGTCGACCTGGATTGCCCCGGTTTTGGTCATCTCGATGCCGACGCCTTCCAGCCCCATGTTCTCGGTATTGGGAATGCGGCCGATGGCGAGCATGACCTGGTCGACCGTCAGCACGGTGCCGCCGGTGACAAGCGCGTCGAGCCGGCCGTCAGGGCGCTTCCTGACCCACTCGGACACGGCGTGGCAGAGGATTTTTATCCCCTTCTTTTCCATCGTCTCGTGCAGCATGCGTCTGAGGTCCATGTCGAAGCGGCTGAGTATCTCCTTGCCGCGATAGACCAGAGTCGTGTCGACGCCCAGCCCATGAAAGATATTGGCGAATTCGACGGCGATATAGCCGCCGCCCTCGATCATGATTGCCTTCGGCAGCTCCTTGAGGTCGAAGGCTTCGTTGGAAAAGATGCAGTGCTCATGGCCGGGCAATGCCGGATGCGGCGCCGGGCGCCCGCCGGTAGCGATCAGGATCTGGTCGGCGGTAACGGTGCGATCCTCACCGAGAAGATGCACCACATGCGGATCGACCAGGGTGGCGCGCGAATGAAAGACCTCACCGCCGGCGCCCTGCACGTTCTTCTTGTAGACGGCCTCCAGCCGGCTGATTTCGCGGTCCTTGTTGGCGACCAGCTTCTGCCAGTCGAAATGCGCCTCAGGCACCGTCCAGCCAAAACCGGCAGCGTCGGCGAAATGCTCGGGGAATTGCGAGGCGTAGACATAAAGCTTCTTCGGCACGCAGCCGCGGATCACGCAGGTGCCGCCGTAACGAAATTCCTCGGCAATGCCGACACGCTTGCCGAGTAGAGCCGCGACGCGCGCCGCCCTCACCCCGCCGGAGCCGCCGCCGATGACGAAAAGATCGTAGTCGTAACCGGCCATGGTCCAGCTCCTGCCCCTCAAACAACGAGACAGGTAGGCTGCCAGCCACCAAAAGAAAAGCCCGGACTTGCCGGGCTTTCTGGTCCAGTGGCGGTCAGGCCACTCGGAAGTCCCCGATCAATTCGGCGTGGCGTCCGTGGGAGCAGCCCCGTCTGCCGGGGCGGCACCCTCGGCAGGTGCAGCCTGCGCCTTGGCATTCGCCGCTGCACCCAGGGTCTCGCCGACCTGCTGGGCGAGATCGCGAGCCAGGCCGTTCTGCCAGATCTCGGCAGCCTTCACCAGTTCGCGCGTCACGATCGGGCCGTTGTCGAGCAGCTTCTTGCCGGAATCGGAATTGTAGAAGGCGGCGATTTCATTGAGTTCCTTTTCCGAGAACACCTTTGCGTAGGCAAGCGCTGCTTCCTTTTCCAGGTCGGCGCGGCGCGATGCCAAGGCCATCGCCTTCTCGTTGATCGTCTTGGCGATCAGTTCCTGCATGTCCGGGTTCTTCTGGATCAGCTGCTGCTCGAGCGCCGCGGCCGCTTGCGGCAGGATGTTGTCGAACGTATCCGTCGCATGGATCGCCGCGACCGCGGCACGCGCCGCCTTCAGATGCGCATCAGTGACGTCCTGCGAAAATGCCGGCGACGAAAACGCGAAAACGGCCGAGGCCGCCAGAATGGCAAAAAAGCGGCCAACCCGGTTATGCAACATCATGATCGGTAAAACTCCTTGGTTTTCGGGCGGCATGGACGGTTTGGATGCCGTCGCCGCCGGCTATGATGGCCGTTGTCGCCAGCCCGATGAAAAGACCATGCTCGACCACGCCGGGAATGGCGTGGAGAGCATTCGAAAGCGCTCTTGTATCCGGAATGCGGCCAAAAGATGCATCGAGGATAAAATGGCCGCCGTCTGTAACAAATGGCTGGCTCCCCGTCATCCTCAATGTAACAGGGCCGGAAAGGCTCAGGTTTGCAGCCGCCGCGCCAACCGCAATTTCGGTGGCGCGCAGGCCAAACCGGTTGACTTCGATGGGCAGCGGAAAGCGGCCGATCATCTCGACCATCTTGGAGCTGTCGGCGATGACGATCATGCGGGCGGAGGCCGCCGCGACAATCTTCTCGCGCAGCAGCGCGCCACCGCCGCCCTTGACCAATGTCAGCGCCGGATCGATCTCGTCGGCGCCGTCGATGGTGAGGTCGAGCTCCGGTGTTTCCTCGAGGGTCGACAGCGGCACACCAAGCTGGGTGCAAAGGACGGCGGTGCGCTCCGAGGTCGGCACGCCGATGACAGTCAGGCCGGTGGCGACCTTGTCGGCGAGCAGCCGCACGAACTCATCCGCTGTCGTGCCGGTGCCGATGCCGAGCCGCATGCCATCCGTGACATGGGCAAGCGCTGCCCGCGCGGCCTCAACCTTCAATTGCCTCGCATCCATGCCGGGCCCCAAGATTTGTTTCGGCGCTCGTAGCATTTTTGCCGAGCGGGTCAAAGGACCTTGCCTGCGGTGGATAAGCCGGCTTGCCTGAACGGGCCGCAGCGGTTATCGCCTGCCGGCAATCAAATCGTCACAGGACAGGCCATGACCCGACCGACCATCGTGTTCGACCTCGACGGGACGCTGATCGACACGGCGCCGGACCTGCTCGACAGTCTCAACCACAGCCTTGCCGCCAGCCAGCTCGCGGCCGTAGACGAAGCCGGCTTCAAGCGTTTCGTCGGCCATGGCGGCCGCGTGATGATCGAGCGCGCCCATGCAGCGCAGCACAGGTCGCTGGCCGTGGAGGAGCACGATCGGCTGCTAAAGCTGTTTCTGGACCATTACACCGTTAACATTCCCGGCAAGTCGCGCCCCTACCCGGGCGTTCCCGAGGCGATCGCACGGTTCGAGGCAGCCGGTTACCTGCTGGCCATCTGCACCAATAAATATGAGGCCAATTCGGTGGCGCTGATCGAGGCGCTCGGTATGACCAGGCATTTCGCGGCGATCTGCGGCCAGGACAGTTTTCCGTTCCGCAAGCCCGACCCGCGCCATCTCACGCAGACCATCGCGCGTGCCGGCGGCGATCCGCACCGTGCACTGATGGTCGGTGATTCGCAGACAGACATCGACACGGCAAAGGCCGCCGGCATTCCGGTAGTGGCAGTCGATTTCGGCTACACCGATCGTCATGTGCGGGAGTTCGAACCGTCGGCGGTGATCTCGCATTTCGATTCGCTGACGCTCGATCTGGTACAAGGGCTGATGGCCGCGGCGGAAGGCTGAAGCCGGTCATAGTCCAGACGGCCAAATGACGGCCGACAAGTGGTTGACTTCGCAGGCCGGCCTCCCTTATATCGCGGCGCGCTTGGCCTTCGGGCAACGAGCGGGCGATTAGCTCAGCGGGAGAGCACACCCTTCACACGGGTGGGGTCGCAGGTTCAATCCCTGCATCGCCCACCATCTTTTCGGCACTTAGCCATCACCGACGGGGAAGGCTGCCGTGATCGAGAACCAGCGCATGATCGCATTGGTTTTCCGTGCGCTTTTTCCGCAAGCTATAAGACTGACAGGCATACTTACGCTTGGCACAATTGCCGGTCTGGACGATCCGCAAGCCCGAGTCCGGGAACAAACCCGTATGTAGATGAGTTTCTGCTCATCGAAATGTGAGGGAAAGCCATGTCCAGACTTGTTTTGGCGGCCGCCGTGCTGCTTGTCGGCGGATCGGCCTTTGCCGCGGACGAAAATCCGGTGCCGCCGCAGAATGCCAAGAAGCTGTCGGAAATCATCGCCAAGGTCGAGCAGCGCGACGACTTCCGCTACATCAAGGAAATCGATTGGGACAGCGGCGCCTACACCGTCATTTATTACACGAACGACAAGGCGAAAGTTGAAATCACCTATGATCCGGTGACAGCCGCGCCGAAATGAGGCTGGCCGCCAACGGTCCAGATTCTAAAAAATGCCGCTCCTCGAAGGCCCGCGGCCTTCGGCACACCCTTGCGTAGATATGACTTTGATGGCTGACTGGGTGCTATCATTGCGCGCGGGGGTGGGCATGGCGACGGTAAAGCACGTATTGAAACGCTTTCTGATGATGCTCGCGGGTTATTTCATAGCGGTACTGGTTGGGCTGATCGCGGTGGCGGCGATCTATGGCGGGCTGAGTTCGCTGCCAAATGCACCGAATTATTTCGACGTCATGGGTGTCACCCCGGTTGCGGTGCTGCTGTTGCCGCCGCTCGGCATGTTCATCTATTTTCTGACAATCGTGCTGACCGGCCTGCAGACGCTGATCTTCGCACTGATTGCCGAGTTTTTCTCGCTGCGCAGTTTTTGGCTGCACATGATCTTCGGCGCGGCGGCCGCGGTTGGCGGCTTCGCCTTGATCTGGCCCAGTGTACCGGACGACACGAACCCGGAGCGCTGGGCCGATATCGGCATCATTGCCGCCGCAGGCGTTGTCGCGGGCTTGGTCTATTGGCTCATCGCCGGACGCGATGCGGGTTTCCGGCGTCCACTGTTTCAGCGCTAGAACCGCATTCGTCAGCTTGCCGGCGAACGCACCGCTTCCGTGCTGTCGAGCGCCTGCTGCAGCCTTGTATCGCGGCCGTAGACGTCGTTGAAGTATTCGACCTTGCCGGACAGGTCCGGCCATGCGGTGAAATAGGCGACATAGACCGGGATCTTGCGTGTCACGTCCTCGGTCGAATGTCCGTGTTTCAGTCTGTCCTCGATGTAGTCGACCGAGGTACCGAGCACGGCAGCCGCCATGCCGCGCGGATCCTGCAAGCGAACGCAACCATGGCTGAGCGCGCGCATGTCGCGCTGGAAAAATGACTTCTGTGGTGTGTCGTGCATGTAGATGGCGTGCTTGTTGGGAAACAGTATCTTCAGCTCGCCCAGCGCATTGGCCTCGCTCGGCAGCTGGCGCACGCCGTAGGGTATCTTTGCGCCATAGGCACCCCAATCGACTGAGGATGAGGGAATGCGCTTGCCGCGGGCATTGACCACCTCATAGCCGGCGCGGTCGAGATAGCCAGGATCCCGCCGCAGCCGCGGCAACATCTCGTTGACCAGGATCGACTGCGGCACGCCCCAATAGGGATGAAAGTCGACCTGCTCGATCTGATCATAGAAGAAAGCAGTCTGGCTGGTGGGCCTGCCGACCACGGCGCGGGTCTTCAGCTTTTCCTCGCCGTCGTCGATATAGCTCGCGGTGAAAGCCGGCTGGTTGATGAAGACGCGCGGGCTGCCGAGGTCGGAAGGCAGCCAGCGCAATTCTTCGAGCGCAACCCGAACCTTCTGAATTTTGTCGGCCTTGGACGTTCCGGCCAACGATGCGACGGTACGCGGGCCGATGACGCCGTCGCCTTTCATGCCGGCCCGTTTCTGCACCGCCTTGATCACCGGCACCAGCTCCGGATCGTAGACCTCGCTGGTGGCGAGCCTCGCCAGCACCTCGCCATAGGCACCGCCCATCTCGTCATCGAGATTGCGCGCGATCCTTGTCAAAAGCTTCGGCAGCTCGGGGCTGGTCTGCCCCGGTTTCAACAGCAGATTGGGATCGATGACGATCTCGTCCTCGGCGCTTGCCTGTAGCGATTCCAGTTCGACGCGCAGCGCCTGATACTCGGAATTCTGTGGATGCCGTGATTCGAGATAAGTGCGCACCTGCTGGGTGTGGGCCAGCGTCTTCAGCACCCCCTCCATGTCGAGCGGCTTCGGCGGAAAATCGTAGTAGCCGGTGATGCGGTTGGGATCGACGCGGCCGCTTTGTGCGTCACGGGCGTAGCGCAGGACACGCGCCGACAGCGCCATCTCGAAGCGGACCAGCTCTTTCAGGCGTTCGTCGGCATTGCCCGCCGATGCGCCTGCTGCCGGAACTTCGACGATGTAGTCGGCGGGCGTCAGGCCGTAGCTCGCGGCCTCGCCCAGCACCCGCACCGCATCCTGGGCGCGGCTGCTGGGACTGGTTCCTGTCACCCAGATGAAATCCGGATTGGCCGAGTAATAGGCGACTAGGGCCTTGGCGATGTCCTTCTCGGCGTAGAGGTCATAGCCGTCGAGCCCGGCAATGGCTTCGCGGAATGTAGCCCCGGTGGCCGCCGGCTCGAACGCAGCATCCTGAGGCGTTGCCGGTTCAGGCGCTGCCGACAGTGCCGAAAAATCGACGCGCACCAGCGGATCGCTCTTGTAGGTGTAATAGGACGGGCTGCTGATTTGCGCACCACCACCCCCACCGGAAGCGGCTGGCGCCTTGGGCTTGTATTTTGACGGTGGCGGCGGAAAGCTACCTTTCGGCGGTGCGTGTTTGACGCCGCCGCCGAAAAGCATGTCGAAGAACCCTTGCGCTTCAACCTGCGGCGTCCCGAAGGCCAGCATTGCCGCGGCCACCGCGAACGGCAGCACGGTTGCTTTGCTTCCAAGGAGTTTCATGGATCACCCGCTCCGGTTGAACCGGATCCCGTTCCGCACCGCTTTCACGGTCTCGCCCACCCCATGGCGGATGTAAGGCGTGACTACACTGATTCATACTGATTTCGTTAAGCTTCCATAAATTTCGGAACGTCTGTTGCAGAACGGTTTCACAACGTCGTGACGGTCAAGCGAATCCGACGCCGTCCTCGGCCAGAACGGCAACCGTCCAGTGACCAAGTCTCACGCGTTTGCGCCGCCGTCGATGGTCAATGCCGCGCCTGTCACGAAGCGTCCTTCGGGACCGGCAAGCCAGGCGACCATGCCGGCGATCTCGTCGGCCGTTCCGAAGCGAGGCATCGCCATCTTCTGGCGCTGATGCTCGGCGTGCGGGCCGGCTGCCGGTATCGGTCGACCCCGGATGGACGACATTGGCGGTGATGCCGCGCGGACCGAGATCGCGGGCAAAGGCCTTTGGTCAGGCCAACCAAGGCAGCCTTGCTGGCCGAATAAGCGCTCGGCGCGTCGCGCTCGGCCCTTCTGGCGACGGTGGCCGGGGCAATGGCGGCTTGGATAGCGATGGCCGGCACCGGGGTGGCGGCGTGACGATCGAACCCAGCAGACAAGAACAGACATTCAGATCACTGCAGAGACGGCTCCAGCCTGCCGGCAACGAAGCCAACGGCACGCTCCACCACACCCTTGTCGGCGAGAATGCGGCGGTGGCCGAGCCCGTCGGCCCAGTACAGCCGCACATGGTCTCCGGCGCGCGCGTAGAGCCTTGCATGATCGGCGGACACTTCGCGGTCGTCCGGCGCGTGGATCACCAGCGTCGGCAGCAGCGTGCTTGCCAGCTGGCGATCACCGGTAAACTCGTGCAACGGTCGGCCGGCGATACGCTCGACCCGGTCGGCCATGGCGACCTGCGAGCGCGAGCCGACATTCAGCATGCGACTGAAATCAGCAAAGATTGCCGGCAGGGAGCTCGGCGCAGCGATAAGCACCAATCGCCCGGCCGCCAATCGCGGGATGTTCCTGATTGAACCGGCAACTGCATTGGCGGCAACGGCACCACCAAAGGAATGGCCGACGATCGCGGCAAACGGCCCGAACCACTCGCCGGCAACCCGTGCCGCATCGACCGCACTGACCAGGGTAAGCCGGCGGCCCTGCGACTGGCCGTGGCCCGGCAGGTCGAGCGAGACGACCTTATAGCCAGCATCGCGATAGGCCTCGATCAGCGTGCGCATGTATTCGGTGCGCGAACGCCAACCATGGATGACGAGCACGGTGCCGGCAGTGGCCCTGCCCGGCTCGGGCCGGAATTCATGCACCATGACGCAGCCGGTTCTGGTCTTTAGCCGGTGATGTCGTGCCTGGGTCATGAAATCGGCGGCGCGATCGATTGCGCGGCGCTCGCCTTCACTCAAGCTCTTCTCATGCGGCGTGCGGCAGAACAGCTCGAATGCAGCGCGCCCGGTGAGTCGCGGTGCCACATGCTCAGCCACTCCGAACGTGCCGCGGATGACCTTCAGTCCAAATGATGCCATAGTGGCGATCCATTCATTGGTTCAAGCATGAACATAATAGTTCAAACATGAACATTAAGCAAGACCTGCCCTGGGACAACCCGCGCTTTCGCAACTGGGTGGCAGTGGCGCGCGCATGCCACGTGCTGGAACGCACCCTGGCGGTGAAGCTGGCGCCGCTCGACCTGAAGCCGGCGCAGCTCGACGTGCTGATGAACCTCTACCGTCATCCCGGCATGTCGCAGCACGACCTCGCTCGCCGGCTGCTGGTCGGTCGCTCCAACATCACCATGCTTTTGCCGCAGCTGGAGACGCGCGGCCTGCTGCGCCGCGAGGGCGACGAGAAGGACAAGCGCGTGCTGCGGCTGACGTTGACCGAGGCCGGCGAGGCACTGCTGATGCAGGCGCTGAAGGTCCATATGGCGCTGATCGAGAAGGCGATGAGCCAGTCGACGCCGGAACAATGCGACATGATCGGCGAACAGATGCGTAGGGTTGCCGAGGTTTTGAAGACCGCCTGACAGCCCAGTGCTCCACCAACAAGTGCTTCACCACATCGATTTTTTCGCGCGCTCCGGCCATTCCTTGTCGTAGACCTCGCCGTCGATGTTCTTGCGGCTGGTGATTTCCAGGATTTGACCGGGAGTCGGTGGCGATCTCGGGTCGACATGCCTTGCCGGGTTCCACAGCTCCGACCGGTGGATGGCGCGGGCGCACTGGAAATAGACCGCAGCGATCTCGATGACCGTCACCGAGCGCGCCGGCTTGCCCTCGACTGCGAACGAGGCGCAGAGTGCGGCATCGGTGGTGATGTGGGCGCGGCCATTGACGCGCAGCGTCGTGCCGGAACCCGGCACCAGGAATAGGAGCGCGACGCGCGGATCGCGAACGATGTTCCTTAGCGAATCGGCACGGTTGTTGCCGCGCCGGTCCGGCATCATCAGCGTTTTCGGATCGTGGATGCGGACGAAGCCGGCGAGATCGCCGCGCGGCGAGCAGTCCAGCCCTTCAGGCCCGCAGGTTGCGAGCACGGCGAACGGCGAAGCCTCGATGATAGCTGCGTATTCGGGAATCAGCTGATCGAGTTCTTTGACCACCGACGCCTCGCCAGGCTGGCCATAGAGCGTTTCGAGCTGTTCGACGCTGGTGATCATGGACATGTTTTCGTCTCCAAAGCTTTGCCGGCGCTACTCCAGATGCATGACGTTTTCACGACATCGTGCCCGCTTGCCGGTCATCAGGAAACGGGTGTCGCGGCAACGCGAAGAAGGGCAAACCGCTTTCACCTACACAATCGCACCGACGGATACGGAGACCGAAAATGGATAAACCGCTCGACCGGCGACGCACCGCCATGGAACTTATTGAAAACATGTTCAATGTTGAAATGCGTTTCCTGCAATCAGGGTCGGAAAGCCTCGATGTGCTTGCCAGCGCATTCCATGCCGAGATTGTGGTGCATGAGCCGCAGTCCCTGCCCTATGCCGGTGACTGGAATGGCCTCGACGGCGTTGGCGCTCTTTTCCGCAACATGCGGGAAATCTGGAGCGACGTGGCGGTGGAGGATCTTCAAACCGCCCAGAACGATAACGTGGTGTTCATGAGCTGCATGCTTTCGCTGACATCGCGAGCCACTGGTGCAACAATCATACAGCCGTTTGCCGAAGTCTTGCGCTTCAAGGATGACCGACTGATCGAAGGCACGCCGTTTTACTATGACACCGGCGAGATACTGGCGATCCTGCGCTGAGCATACCGCGAAACCATTCAGCGGTCGCGGCTCAGCCCCTTCTCTTCCAGCTCGGTGAGATAGGCGGCCCAGCGTGCGTCCTTCTCATGACCCAGCGTATGCAGGTAGTTCCAGGTGAAGATACCGGTGTCGTGGAAATCGTCGAAGGTGATGCGCACGGCATAGTTGCCGACCGGCTCGATCTTCAGGATCGCCACATTGCGCTTGCCGGGAACGGTGACGCGCTGTTCGGGCGAATGGCCCTGCACCTCGGCCGATGGCGAGGCGACCCGCAAAAGCTCGGCCGGCAACTCGAACGGCTGATGTCCCGGAAAGGTCACGGAAAGCAGCTTGCGATCTTTCGAGACCCTGAGTTCCTTCGGCGCTGTCATGGTGGTGGATCCTGCGGAGAACCGCCCTTCCCTACGCCGCTTCGTGTCGAGGGAAAAGGCCGCATCGAAAGTTCCGACATGATCTGTCGGCGTCGGAATGTTACCGGAGATCGCGAGCTTATATCTTGAATGGCAAGTTGGCTCGTATCACATAGCTATATATAACGAAGCCGTTCACGGCCACGGGAAGCGCACAGCATGGATATGATCGATCCTTTCGGTCGCACGATCACCTACCTGCGCGTGTCGGTTACCGACCGCTGCGATTTTCGCTGCACCTATTGCATGGCAGAGGACATGACCTTCCTGCCCAAGAAGGACCTGCTATCGCTGGAAGAGCTCGACCGGCTCTGCACGGTCTTCATCGAAAAGGGCGTGCGCAAGCTCCGCCTCACCGGCGGTGAGCCGCTGGTACGCAAGAACATCATGCATCTTGTGCGCCAGCTTTCGCGGCATCTCGAGAGCGGTGCGCTGGAAGAGCTGACGCTGACCACCAATGGATCGCAGCTTTCCCGCTTTGCCGCCGAGCTCGCCGACTGCGGCGTCAAACGCATTAACGTCTCGCTCGATACTCTTGATGCCGACAAATTTCGACAGATCACCCGCTGGGGCAATCTGGACAAGGTCATGGATGGCATCGACGCCGCGCAGGCGGCCGGGCTGAAGGTAAAGCTCAACGCGGTGGCGTTGAAGGACTTCAATGACGCCGAATTGCCAGACATGCTACGCTGGGCGCATGGCCGCGGCATGGATCTGACGGTCATCGAAACCATGCCGATGGGCGAGATCGATGCCGACCGCACCGATCAGTATTTGCCGCTGTCGCTGCTGCGTGCAGCACTCGAGCGCCAATTCACGCTGAGCGATATTCCCTACAAGACCGGTGGCCCGGCCCGCTACGTCCATGTCGCCGAGACCCGCGGGCGGCTGGGCTTCATCACGCCGATGACGCATAATTTCTGCGAAAGCTGCAATCGGGTCCGGCTGACCTGTACCGGCACCCTTTACATGTGCCTCGGCCAGGAAGATGCCGCAGACCTGCGCGCGCCACTGCGTGCGTCGGAAGGCAACGAGCTGGTCGCCGATGCCATCGACGAAGCAATCGACCGCAAGCCCAAAGGCCATGACTTCATCATCGATCGCCGCACCAACCGTCCGTCGGTGTCGCGGCATATGAGCGTCACCGGCGGCTGATTTTTAGCCGATTTCGTGCAAGAACAATCGCCTTGGTATCAGCGCGAGGCAAGGCGTGCAGCGGTTTCTTGTAGTCCTGACGTTTTTCGGAGTGATGGCGGGGACTATGGCAGTTGCCGCGCCATTTACCTATACGAACGAGCGCTTCGGTACCGTCTGCACCTTTCCGGATGAAATCTTCACTCTTCGCCAGGCTGAGCCGGATAATGGCGATGGACAACAGTGGCTCACTGCCGATGGCGCCAGCCTGATCTGTTCAGGCATTCTCAATGTCGATGATGACACCCCGAAAGCCTTCCTCTCCGCCGAGAGGGCCAGCAAGGAACCTGGCTACAGGATCACCTACAGCAAGACCGGCAAGGACTGGGCGGTGCTGTCGGGCATCAAAGGCGGGAACATCTTCTACGAACGCCGCCTGTTCGGAAAAGATGGTGTCATCCGCACGGTCTGGATCGACTATCCGCCAGCCCTGAAATCGAAATACGACCCGCTCGTCGATGCGATCGCCGGTAGCCTCAAGGGACCGTGAGCATCCGGCAACGTCAGAACTTATTCGCAGCCTATTGTTTTTGCTTGCGAGTCACGGTTGTTGGCGCGTGTAGTCGTATCGTACGGCAAGCCATTGTTTGCCGCTGCCATTGGCCTGGAGGAAGTGTTGCTCGGCCACTTCGTGATTGTCGCCGTCCCTGGAAATGATGAAATCGGAGGCCGTGAATCGCCCTTCGACCTCGGGCCCGAAGCCGACGAAACCAAGCGGCTCGAAAAGCAGTGAAATCTTGCCGTCCTCCTCGCCACCAAAACTCCAGGCGGGCATGATCCCTGCCGGGAAACGGGTGTCCATGGAGACATACTTCCAGCGGCCCTCCACCCGGTCATAGCTCAAATAGGCTATCCGCTGGAAGTCCGGGATTTTCGACCCGGGCGCCGGGCGCATCACCTCCTGCATGAAGGGGCCGATCATCGTACGTTCGGCCACCAGCCCGGTCATCACGATCGGCTGCGCACCGGGGGTTGGCCAGATCGTGTTGACGACGTTCCATTTCCCGATGCGGCGAGCGAGCTCATTCGCTTCGTGACCCGGCGTGGACATCCGTTCGACTGCCGACGCCGAAGCGCCGTTCTCGGCCAACGCAGGCGCGATCACGCTGACCAGCGAGACGACCTGCACGATCCATTGGGAGACGGGCGGCTCGTCCTCGGACGGCATCTGCATGCGCAACGACGATGCCTTCTCCGCCGGTTATGTCATGGGCAAGGCGGTCGGTCTTGTCGTCTACAAGGTGCAGGACGACGGCTCGCTGCGTGGCCTGTGGACGATTGCCGGTAAGGAAGGCAACGGCACCGAGGTACTGACGCCCAAATAAGCCCTGCCGCTCTTGCGCGACAGATGTTACGGGCCATAGAAAGGCTGTGGCCCAGCCCTTTGACGTTGCTGTTTTGCGGGTGCCTGCTAGACGCTTGCTGCAGGATTCACCCGGTAATCTGCCTTGCCTCTTTCGCCAAACCTGCGCGGCGCGTTGTTCATGATGGTGGCCATGGCTGGTTTCACCCTCAACGACGCTATCACCAAATTCTCGTCGGAATCGATGAACATGGCGCAGGTCATGCTGATCCGCGGCGCCTTCGCTTCGCTTTTCGTTGGCCTGCTTGCGTGGCAACGCGGCGCGCTTGCCCGGCCAGGTTCGATGCTGCAGCCGACCGTTGCGCTGCGCGTTGCCAGCGAGGCCGGCGCCACGGTGTCGTTCTTGGTTGCTCTGGCGCATCTTCCGATCGCCAATGTCTCCGCCGTGCTGCAGGCGCTGCCGCTGGCGGTAACGATGGGCGCAGCGCTTGTGCTCAACGAGGGCGTCGGCTGGCGGCGCTGGCTGGCTATTGCCGTCGGTTTTGCCGGCGTGCTGATCATCGTGCGGCCGGGCTTCGAAGGGTTCAGCGTCTTTTCTCTGCTGGCGCTGGCCAGCGTGGCATGCTGTGCGGTGCGCGATCTCGCCACCAAGCGGATACCGCAGGCAATTCCGACATTGCTGGTGTCGAGCGCCACCGCCCTTGCCATGACGTTTCTGGGCGCGGCATTGCTTTCACCGATGGGCGGTTGGACACCGATGACAGGACAAAGCACGGCGTTTCTGGCGCTGGCGGCAGTGCTCGTGCTCATCGGCTACCACTCCATCATCACGGCGATGCGGGTGGGCGATATCTCCTTCATCGCGCCGTTCCGTTACACCGCCCTGCTCTGGTCGATCCTGCTTGGCTTCACGATCTTCGGCGATGTCCCGGATCTGCCGATGATCGTCGGTGCCACGATCATCATCGCCTCAGGCCTCTATGCACTCTACCGCGAACGGATCGTCGGCCGGCGAAAAACAGCCGCCGAAAGCACTGGACCGGACATGGCGCCGGACGGCATATAGGATGACTGTCGACGACTGTCCGATTTGAAAACTGGATTTTGGTCATTGGGTCTAGGCAGCAAACGATGGGCCGACATATCGCAGGGATCATTCTGGCCGGCGGCCGATCGAGCCGGATGGGTGGCGGCGACAAGACCCTGCTTGCGCTTGGCGACGGCACCCTGCTCGACCGTGTCGTTTCGCGCCTTGGCCCGCAGGTCGGCCCGCTTGCGCTAAACGCCAATGGCGATCCGACACGGTTTGCCGCGACGGGGCTTCCGGTGCTTGCCGACACCGTCAAAGGTTATGCCGGGCCGCTTGCCGGGATACTGACCGGCCTCGAATGGGCTTCCGACACGGCCTGCCAGGCGCTGGTCACGGCTGCCGGCGATACGCCTTTCCTGCCCAAGGACATGGTCGAGCGGCTGCTCGCGGCAGCCTATGCGCGCCCGGGCTCTATCGCGGTCTCCTTTTCCGGCGGAAAACGACATCCGACCTTTGCACTGTGGCCGCTAGGGTTAGATCAGGCCTTGCGACAATTTCTCGTCGAGGAAGACAACCGGCGCGTTGCGGCGTTCATCGACCGGCACGGTTTTGTCGAGGTGGAATTTCCCATCCTGAAATCCGGCGGAGCCGAGATCGATCCGTTCTTCAACATCAACACTCCCGACGACCTTGCCCAGGCCGCGCATCTGTTGCAGAGCATCGAGCCATGAAAAGACGTATCTTTGGCATCACCGGCTGGAAGAACTCCGGCAAGACGACATTGACCGAAAAGCTGGTGGCCGAGCTCGTCCGGCGCGGCTGGAAAGTGTCGACGGTAAAACACGCCCATCATGATTTCGACATCGACAAACCCGGAGCGGACAGCTTTCGCCACCGGCAGGCGGGAGCGATGGAGGTCGCGGTCGTGTCGGGCAGGCGCTGGGCGCTGATGCACGAATTGCGCGGCGAGGACGAGCCGACGCTGGACGCGATCCTGTCACGGCTGGCACCCTCCGATATCGTGCTGGTCGAGGGTTACAAGCGCGAGGCGCACAAGAAAATCGAGACGCGACGGCTCGAGGCCAAGGACCGGACACCGCTCTCTGCAGCCGATCCACACATTGTCGCCATCGCCTCCGACTTCCACATTGTCGGCGAAGACCTGCCGGCCTTTGATCTCGACGACACGAATTCGATAGCTGACTTCATCGAGCGCGCCACCGGCCTGACGCGCTGAGATCGCGGCCGCAGGGGGTTCCGGCCACTTTCTCTCCATCTAGGCGTTTGACCCAGCGTCACCGTTTTCTGAACATGACCTTCCCTCAAGCGACGGTTTTTGCAGTTGCTTTTTCTTGGGAAACAATGGGAGTATCGCGCCAGCGGGCGGTCAAAAGCACCGCCCACAGAGCCGTTCGGGAACGACGGCCGGGACCAACAGAGAGGACCATTATGCGTATTGCACTGCGTATCGCGCTCGCCGCTTCGGCTGCGCTGCTGACGCTTGGCGTTGCCCAGGCCCAGGAAAAAACCTTGAGGATCGGCACCGAGGGAGCGTATCCGCCATTCAACAACCTCACCGCCGACGGCCAACTCGTGGGCTTTGATATCGACATCGCCAAGGCGCTGTGCGACGAGATGAAGGTGAAGTGCACCTTCGTCGCGCAGGACTGGGACGGCATCATTCCAGCCCTTCAGGCAGGCAAGTTCGACGCCATCGTCGCGTCGATGTCGATCACGCCGGAACGCGCCGAGAAGGTCGACTTCACCCACAAATATTACAATACGCCGCCGGCGATCGCCGCGCCCAAGGACACCGACATCAAGGGTGTCACCAAGGAAGATTTGGCCGGCAAGACGATCGGCGTGCAGGCGTCCACCACGCATTTCAACTATTCGACCAAGACTTATACCGAAAGCACGGTCAAGCCGTACCCGACCGCACAGGAATACCAGCTCGATCTGGCCAATGGTCGGCTCGATGCCGCCAATGACGACGTCGTCGTGCTGCAGCAATGGCTGGATTCGCCGGACGGCGCCTGCTGCAAGCTGGTCGGCACAATCAAGCCGGTTATCGAAATCCACGGTCCGGGCGCCGGCATTGCCGTGCGCAAGGGCGAGACCGACCTCGTCAACAAGTTCAATGCGGCGATCGACGCCATCCGCGCAAACGGAAAGTACAAGGAAATCAACGACAAATACTTCAAATATGATGTTTATGGCGGCGAATCCTGATCGACCGACATAGGAAGACGTGAACGGCGGGAGATTCCCGCCGTTCTTATAAGGTTGCCGCGCACCAGGGGTGATGCGGTACGGGTCTCAAAGAGCCTCAAGGAGAACAGGCAGGCGGATGCAGAGCGCACTGACGCTTCTCAGTTGGGGACCCGAAGGCTGGCTCGACGATATCGCTGCGGGTGTATTTGTTACGGTATGTCTTGCGCTGGCCACTCTGCCCTTCGGGCTGACGCTCGGCTTTTTCGTGGCGCTGGCCAAACAGTCGGAAGAGCCGTCGCTGAGACTGGCCGGGAACATCTACACCACGATTTTTCGCGGAATACCCGAGCTGCTCACGCTGTTTCTGATCTTCTTCGGCATCCCATTGATCCTGCAGTACTTTGTCCGGCTGGTGAGCCCCGGAACGTCCGCCGACGTCAACAGCTTCGTCGCCGGTATGATCGCGCTGTGCTTCATTTTTTCCTCTTATTCCAGCGAGGTGTTTTTATCCGCGTTCCGCGCCATTCCAAAAGGGCAATATGAGGGAGGCTATTCGGTTGGCCTGTCCAGCGGCCAGACTATGCGGCTGATCGTGCTGCCGCAGTTGATCCGCATCGCCTTGCCCGGACTTGCCAATCTCTGGCTTATCCTGCTCAAGGACACCGCGCTCGTCTCGGCCGTCGGCCTCAACGAGATCCTCCGGCAGAGCGGGGTTGCCGCTCGCGTCACCAAGCACGCGTTCCTGTTTTACGGTTTTGCCGGTCTGATCTATCTCCTGCTGGCGATCGTCTCCTCCTTCGGCATCAACGCGATCGAACGAGCGGTCGGCGGCAGCGAGGTCAAGCGATGAGCCTTGCCACCGACACGCTGAAGGTCGACCGGCCGCCGCCGCCCGCACGCGGCTGGTCGCGCCAACGCATCCTCGGCCATGTCCTGGTCGGCCTGTGGATCGCTCTCGGCATTGGCATGGTCGTCTACCTGGTCGCTGCGTGGAACCCAGTGTTCTTCCAGAAATATGCACCCGGTTACATATCCGGCCTCGGCATCACCCTGTTGCTGGTTGCCATCTCGATTGTGCTTGGCGCGATCCTGTCGGTGCCGATCGCCTATGCACGCATGTCGAAGAACCCGATCCTTTCGGGGTTCGCCTATGCCTATGTCTATTTCTTTCGCGGCACGCCGCTGTTGGCGCAGACCTTCCTGGTCTACTACGGGGTCGGCTCCTTCCGGCCGGAGCTCGAGATGGTCGGACTATGGGGCTTCTTCCGCGAAGCGTTCAACTGCGCGATCTTCGCCTTTTCGCTGAATACGGCCGCGTACCAGGCTGAGATCTTGCGTGGCGCGATTGAGAGCGTGCCGAGGGGCCAATGGGAAGGTGCCGCCTCGCTCGGCCTGCATAAACTACAGACGATGTGGAAAATCATCCTGCCACAGGCGCTGATTGTGGCGCTGCGCCCCTATGGCAACGAGATCATCCTGATGATCAAGGGCTCGGCAATCGTCGCCATCATCACGGTCTACGATTTGATGGGGATCACCCGGCTCACCTATGCGCGCACCTTCGACTTTCAGTCGTATATCTGGGCGGCGATCATCTACCTGGTCATCGTTGAAACACTGCGCCACGGTGTCGAGTGGATCGAACGGCGCATCACCATCCATCTGCACCGCTGACTCCCATCGCCTTGCCTGATCCGGTAAGAAGACCGGCAAAGCAGGCTTCTAAGGGATTCGAAAACATGGCTTCGGTGGCATTTCTCGGTCTTGGCGTCATGGGCTATCCGATGGCCGGGCATCTCAAGAACAAGGGTGGTCACGACGTCACCGTCTACAACCGCACCAGGGCGAAGGCCGAGCAGTGGGTTGCCCAGCATGGCGGCAGCCTCGCCGCGACGCCAGCCGAGGCGGCCGAGGGCAAGGACTTCGTCTTTTCCTGCGTCGGCAATGACGACGACCTGCGCTCGGTGACGACCGGCGCCGGAGGCGCCTTCAATTCCATGATGAAAGGCGCCATCTTCATCGACAACACCACCGCATCGGCCGAGGTCGCGCGCGAACTGGCGCAGCAGGCGCAAGCGCTCGGGTGTTCGTTCCTCGACGCCCCGGTCTCCGGCGGTCAGGCAGGCGCCGAGAACGGCATGCTGACCGTGATGGTCGGCGGCGAGCCCGACGCCTTCGACAGGGCGAAGCCTGTCATAGATGCTTATGCCCGCATGGTCGGATTGATGGGACCGGCCGGGGCTGGCCAGCTCACCAAGATGATCAACCAAATCTGCATCGCCGGCCTCGTTCAGGGCCTGGCCGAGGGCATTCATTTCGGCAAGAAGGCTGGGCTCGACATCGAAAAGGTCATAGAGGTGATTTCCAAGGGTGCGGCCGGTTCCTGGCAGATGGAGAACCGGCACAAGACGATGAATGCCGGCAAATATGATTTCGGCTTCGCTGTCGACTGGATGCGCAAGGATCTTGGCATCTGCCTCGCCGAGGCCGACCGCAACGGCGCCAAACTGCCGGTGACGGCACTCGTCGACCAGTTCTACAAGGACGTGCAGGCGATGGGCGGCAAGCGCTGGGACACGTCCTCGCTGCTGGCGCGGCTGGAGAAATAGGATTTCGCCGTGGCCGAGCTTTCGCCTCAATCCAGCGCCGATGAAATTGTCGCTCATCTGCGCTCGATCGCCTCGGAGGAAAATCGACTTGGCATGCTGCGCTACGGCATCAAGATCGAACGTGCGCTCGGTATCTCGCATGGCGTGCAGCGGCAGATTGCCAAGAAAATCAAGCGCAACCATGAGCGGGCTTTTGAGCTTTGGCAGACAGGCATCATGGAGGCGCAGTTCATCGCTTCCGTGACAGCCGATCCGGAGCGGTTCTCCGCCGCGGATGCAAGACGATGGGCGGCGACTTTCGACTCGTGGGATATCGTCGACGGGGTCTCCGATCTCTTTGTCGATACGGATTGCTGGAAGGAATTGATCGCCGAATTCGCGGTCGACGAACGGGAATTTGTTCGACGCACGGCTTTTGCGATGATGGCCTGGTCGGTAGTCCACCGGAAGAAGGAACCCGAGACGACCTTCCTCGAATTCCTGCCGATCATCGAAGCGCATGCGACCGACGGCCGCAATTTTGTGAAGAAGGCCGTGAACTGGGCGCTTCGTTCGATCGGCAAGCGATCGATGAATTTGCACGGCCCTGCCCTTGCCGTGGCGCTAAAACTGGCGGCCTCGACAGACAGGACTGCTCGCTGGATCGGCAAGGATGCCGTGAAGGAACTCTCCGATGCCAAGACGCTCGAACGGCTCGCCGCCAGAAAAGCTTGACCTGAGCGAAGTGCGCTTCACGGAGGTGACGCAATCGACGCGCGCCGATTTCGAAAACCTGTTCGAACAACCCGGCGGGCCGAAATACTGCTGGTGTACGGCTTGGCGCAATCTCGACCGCCGCGAGCATGTCGAGAACGACGAGAAGAAACGCGCGATGATGGCGCTGATCGACACCGGCACACCGGTCGGCATTGTCGCCCAGTTCGATGGCCGGACTGTCGGCTGGTGCTCGGTCGCGCCGCGCCAGACCTACCGCAAGTTGTCACGGCAGCAGGATGACCGCGAGGCCGGGATCTGGTCGATCGTCTGCTTCTTTGTGCCGAGAGCGTTGCGCGGTGGCGGGCTGGCAAGCGCATTGCTTGATGCAGCCATCGATCACGCCTTTGCCAAAGGTGCCACGACGATCGAGGCTTATCCGGTCGACCAGGCATCGCCGAGCTACAGCTTCATGGGTTTTCGTGACATGTTCGTCGCCCGCGGCTTTCGCGAGATCGGCATGACCGGCTCGCGCCGGCATGTCATGCGGCTTGAACGTTGACCTTGGCGACAGCGGCAGCTTTACTTGCTGGCATAGGCCGCAGATCAAGGCCCAGCAGTGGAGCAGGAATGAAAAACCGTCTCAAGTCAGGCGCGACGCTTGCAGCCGCAGTGTTCGTCTCTGTTGTCGCAGGCAACGCTTGCGCCGGGACGATGCATATTTTCTGGAAGGATCTGCGCCCGGCGAGCCAGGCAGCCGCCGAAAGCGTCGGGCTGCCGATGATCGCGGCCAAAATGCCGGATCATGGCGAAACGCTGTCACTCAACTTGCAGGACAAGACCGTACAACTCGCGGGCTATGCACTGCCGGTCGATCGCGACGGTGATCTCGTCTACCAATTCCTGCTGGTGCCCTGGACGGGGGCCTGCAGCCATATGCCGACGCCGCCGCCCAACCAGATCGTCCTCGTTACGCCTGCCCAACCCTACCGGATGTCTGAGGCCTACCAGCCGGTTTCGGTGACCGGCGCCTTGCAGCCGGGCATGGAGAAGAGTCAGCTTTTTATCCTTGACGGCGTAAGTGTCATCCAGTCGGGCTACGCTGTGCGCAAGGCCGAGGTGGTCGACGTCGGCACCGTGCCGGACACGATCACGCTGCCGGTCAACTCGCCCTGGACTTTCCTCAACAAAAAGAAAAACTAAGCAAAAGAATCTCAGGCGGCGTTGGCGCCGGACTCCTTGTCGAGCACCATGTAATCCAGCGGCATCTCGGTCGTGTATTTGATCTGCTCCATGGCGAAGGAAGACGACACGTCGCGGATCTCGATCTTGGCGATCAGCCGCTTGTAGAAGGCGTCGTAGGCGGCGATATCGGGCACCACGACGCGCAAGAGATAGTCGACGTCGCCGCTCATGCGGTAGAATTCGACCACTTCCGGGAATTCCTGGATGACCTCCGAAAAGCGCCGCAGCCATTCATGGCTGTGCGAATTGGTGCGGATCGAGACGAACACCGTCACCCGCACATTGACCTTTTCATGATCGAGGATGGCAACGCGCCGCTTGATGACCCCCTCTTCTTCGAGCTTCTGGATGCGCCGCCAGCACGGCGTCGTCGACAGGCCGACCTTCTTGGCGACGTCGGCGACTGCAAGCGTCGCATCCTCCTGCAGGAGGCGGAGAATTTTTCTATCGAGGCGGTCCATTGGGTGCTCCCCTGATGCAAATCGTCAAAATGCGCGGCTTTGGCACAACGACATGCATGAAAACAAGAATTTAACGCGCGTCCCGTCATGCGACGCACTTCGAGGAATAGATTACCATATTCCCTCTTGCTCAAGCCTATTACAAGAAAGAAATTCTGTTGAATAGCGCAAAAGCGAGTGATTTCTTGCTGAACACTTAGCCGAGGCGATAGCGGATTTCCGATCTCAGAAAGGGCAGCAAATCCATTTCAAACCATGGATTGCGCTTCAGCCAGCCGGTGTTGCGCCAGGACGGGTGCGGCAGCGGCACGATCTTCGGGTCAGTCGACGCTGCCCAGATGGCGCGCCAGTCCATGACTGTTTCGGTCAGCGAGGGACGGCGCGCCGCGCCCATATGCCAGCTTTGCGCGTAGATGCCGATCGTCAGTACCAGATCGACCTGCGGCATCAGCGCCATCAGCAATGCGCGCCAGGCCGGCGCACATTCGCGGCGCGGCGGCAGGTCGGCGCCCTTGGCGTCCTGACCGGGAAAGCAAAAACCCATCGGCACGATGGCAAACTTGTCCGTATCATAGAATTCCTCGCTGCCGACGCCCAGCCAGCTTCGCAGCCGGTCGCCGGAGGCATCGGTGAACGGCATCCCTGTGATGTGGACCTTGGTACCCGGCGCCTGGCTGGCGATCAGGATGCGGGCGCTCGACGATGGCCGGAGCACCGGACGCGGCTGGTGCGGCAACGGCCTGCCGGCTGGCTTATCGACGCAGATGCGGCAGGCACGCACCCTCGCCGCCAGGGCTTCCAACTGTTCGCTCATTTGGGACTCGTTATCAGGCGGCGGCACTCGGCCGGCTGGAGATTTCCCGATGCCAGCGCAGCACGTTGGTGCACTCTTCGGGTACCTTGATGCGAGCCGGCTTCATGAAATCGATGGCGACCAGCCCGGTGATGTCAGCGATCGAATAGGCATCGCCGGCGACGAATTCCCTGCCGGCGAGCTCAGTGTCCAGAAATCTCAGGAATTCGACCGCCTTCGGCTTGTTGGCCTCGCCCCATTCGGGGATTTGCGGGATCTCCCATTCCCTCATTGCGGGGTGGATGTGCCGGAAGGCCGCGGCGACGCAGCCGAACAAATTGAACTCCAGACGTCTTTGCCACATCTCGACGATTGCCTTGCCGAGCGCCCCATGCCCGAACAAAGCCGGCTCGGGGTGCAGTTCCTCGAAGTAACGACAGATTGCGACGGATTCGGTGATGATGGTGCCGTCATCGAGCTCGAGCACCGGCAGACGCTTCAGCGGATTGCGCGAGCTGACCGGCTGCTCTTTGTGCTCCAGCGCGCCCATGTCGACGGGCATCAGCGGAACCTGAAGTCCCTTTTCGGCCAGAAAAATCCGAACCCGACGTGGATTGGGCGCGCGCCCGCCGTCGAACAGCTTCATCTCCATCCTCCTCGTCCGTCCCGACGAACTATAAGCACAACTCACCAGAAGCGAAAAATTTCACGCAGGGCATCGCCGATCGACGCCAAGGTGCCGTGCTTTCTTTCGACCAGCTCATGGCCGTGGCTCTCGCGCCAGTTCTTCGGCTCGTCGAAAGTTCCGCCCCAGATGCCGGCTTTGTCCGCGCGCGCAGCAGCTTCCTCGGTCTCGAAATCGCCAAAGGCGACCGCCCAGCCGGCCTCGACCTGTGCGCGGTTGAGATCCTTGCCGCCGGCCTTGCAGTCGCCGAGCAGCCTGCCGTAGCGGTCGCGCTGCCAGCCGCTGCAGGAGACCGCTTTGCCGGCTATCAACCGCACCAGGGACTGCCGCGCGAGCTTGCCGCAAGGATAGTCGGCACCGTCCTTGCGGCAGATTTGCGAATATTCCGGCGCATCGATGCCACGCATGCGGATGCGCTCGCTGCCGAGCGTGATGCTATCGCCATCATTGACGGTGGCCGCGCCCTCCGTCTTGCGCGTCTCCACCCGGTCGAGGCGCGCCGCCAGGAGGATCAGCAGGCCGAGCACGATGAGTGTCAGCCCATAGTCCATCAGTCGGCGCCACAGGCTTCGCGGACGCGGCGCATAGTATCGCTGGCGCGGCCATCGCGACCACGAACGGCTCATATGGCAAACCGTTGGTTAATCATTCGAACGTAGCTTAACGATTTGAAATTGCTGCCCGCGTAAATTGAAGACTTCATGCCCCTGCAACGCTCGACCACGGCGGACAAGTTTATTGTGGACCGCAGGAAACGCCATCGCAACAGCGACGTCGCGCGCGCGGTGCGCAAGACGCGCGACCGTCTTTCGCAGCAAGCCGGAAATCCCGACTTCGACCGCGAGTTGTTGAAGCTCCACGCGCTTTCGATGACCGGCGGCGTGATCGTTATCCCGCTGCTCGTTCTGGCAACGGCCGCGGCAGGCTTGTTCGCGGGCCTCGGCAAGGAGATCGGCGTCTGGGCGCTGTTCACATTCATCTGCTATACCATCGTTGCGTTCATGGCCAGACGCGTCACTCAAGCGTCCGAGCTCAACCCGCTGGAGACGCACAGGGATTTCCTGATCGGCCATTTTCTTTGCGGGCTTGGCTGGGCCTGGTTCGCATGGCTTGGCTGCGAAGCTTGCCAAATCGATCAGTTCCAGGTCGCCAAGGCGGTGGTGCTGCTGCTCGCCATGTCGGCAACCGCGATCCTGGCATCGTCCCTTCGCGGTGCGCTGTTGGCGACCTTCGCGCTTCCGGTCGCCATCTATGCCTATGCCAGTGCAAAATTATGGATGCCGGTCGAAGTGATCATGGCCGGGTTGCTGATCTCGTCGCTGCCGTTCTTCGCCTATGTGGCGCGCCAGCTCAACCGTTCCTCGCTGATGCTGTTTTCGTTCCGCTCCGAAAAGGATGCGCTGATCGCCGAACTGGAGACGGCGAAATCGATGTCGGACGAGGCACGGCGGCGGGCGGAAGACGCCAATCTGGCGAAATCGCGTTTCCTGGCCTCGATGAGCCACGAATTGCGCACGCCGCTCAACGCCATTCTCGGCTTTTCCGAAGTGATGGCCAACGAGGTGCTCGGCCCGATGAGCAACCCGACATATCGCGACTATGCCCGTGACGTGCACGACTCCGGACAGCATCTGCTCGACCTGATCAACGAAATCCTCGACCTGTCGCGTATCGAAGCGGGCCGTTATCAGCTCAACGAGGAGCCGATGATGCTGCTTTCCGTCGTCGAGGATTGCTGCCACATGATGGAGTTGAAGGCGCGCAACAAGGACATCCGCATCGTCCAGGATTTCGAAAACGCCTTGCCGCGCCTGTTTGCCGACGAACGCGCGGTGCGGCAGATTGTGCTCAACCTCTTGTCCAACGCCATCAAGTTCACCGCGACCGGCGGCGAAATCCGCGTGCGCGTCGGATGGACGGCGGGCGGCGGGCAATATCTCTCCGTCAAGGACAATGGGCCGGGCATACCGGAAGACGAGATTCCGATCGTGCTCTCGGCCTTCGGCCAGGGCTCGATCGCCATCAAGAGCGCCGAACAGGGTACAGGGCTTGGCCTGCCGATCGTGCAAGGCCTGCTGGCCATGCATGGCGGCGAATTCCAGCTCCATTCCAGGCTGCGCGAAGGGACCGAGGCGATCGCCATCTTCCCGCTGAGCCGGGTGATGGAGGAACTGCCGGCGCTGCCGACCAAGGCGGTTGCTTCGCGCCGGCGCTGAATGCTTAACCGCCGACCGCGGCTGCCATGCCGGAGCTGGTCAGCGCGGCCGCCTTGACCAGGCCGGCGGCAAGCGCCGCTCCTACCCCCTCGCCTTGACTGACGCCCAGATCGAGCAGCGGGCGAAGGCCGAGGCGCTCGGCGGCCTTGGCATGGCCAGGCTCCGGCGACAGGCTTGCGAGGAGACAGTGATCGAGCGCGGCGGGGTTGGCGGTATGTAGGACGCCAGCGGCCGCAGTCACCGCAAACCCATCGAGCAGCACCGGGATCTTCTGCATCCGCGCCGCCAGAATGGCGCCGCAGATCGCTGCGAATTCCCGTCCACCAACCCGGCGCAGCGCTTCCAGCGGGTCCTTGAGGCTCGTGCGGTGAAACGCGACCGCGGCATCGACCACCTCCGCCTTGCGCCTTTGCATCGCTGCGTCGGCCCCAGATCCAGGGCCGACCCAGTCGGCGCCGGTGCCGCCGAACAGTGCCGTGCAAAGGGCCGCGGCGACAGTCGAATTGCCAACGCCGAGGTCGCCAAGGCAAAGCAGGTCGGTGCCGCCGGCAATCGCCTCCATGCCGAAGGCTATGGTGGCGGCGCAACCGCGCTCGTCCAGTGCCGCATCCTCGGTGATGTCGGCTGTCGGAATGTGCAGAGCCAGATCGAACACCTTCAAGCCGAGATCGTTGGCGATGCAGATCTGGTTGATCGCTGCGCCGCCGGCGGCGCAGAGCTCGACTGCATTTGCCGTAGCGGCGGCGGGGCGCGGCGAAATGCCGTGGCGGGTGACGCCATGATTGCCGGCAAAGATCGCCACCAATGGTCGCGTCACCACCGGCGGCGCGCGACCGCTCCAGCCGGCGAGCCAGGCGGCGATGTCCTCGATGCGGCCAAGCGAGCCTTCGGGCTTGTCTGCCTTCGCAAACAACTGGCGAACGCGGGTGCTGGCAACCATATCTGCCGGCGGCAGGCTCACCAGGAGGTCGCGAAAATCGTCGAAAGGCAGTGCGCTGGTCATATCGATGGCAATCGTCCTTGTGAATTGGTGAGCGGCATAGCCGCCTTGGCGGGCCGGCACAACCTTGGCACAACTTCGAGGTATTGACGCGAAAGCACCCGTTGGCGGCGCATCCCGGAGGGCTTGCATTGACTTTGTCGTTGCACCATGTGGAGGCTAGCCAAGGAAATCCTTATGACGGCCATTGAATCCCCGTGCATCCTGGTCTGCTCGATCGACATGAAGACCGGCTTCTGTTTCGGTTGCGGCCGCACGCGCGAGGAAATCGCAGCCTGGATCGACATGACCCCGCAAACCCGCCGCAGCGTCATGGCCGAGCTCCCGGCAAGGCTGGAAGCGGTCGAGCGACGCCCACGCCGGGAAACCCGTCGCAGCCGCATGGCACGCGAACGCGACGCCCTCTCGTGAGCCGGCCGCAGAGATGAACCGACTGCTGTGGATTCTGATCGTCGCCATCGGGGCAGGTGTACTCCTGCTCATGCTCAACGATTCCGCCGGCAGTACATTCGGCATTGAGAATTACGATTTCAGCCAATTGATCTGGCTTGGCGCCTTAGCGGCACTCGTCGGCGCCGGCCTGCTCAGATCGGGCAGGCCATTGGGCACCATGGCCCGCAGCCTCGGCGCCTGGGGCGCCATCGTGCTGGCGCTGATCGCCGGCTATCAGTACCGCTATGAGTTGCAGGATTTCGCCAGCCGCGTCACCGCCGGCCTTGTTCCCGGCAGTCCGCTGGCGCTGGGCGTGGAAGAAGGCCATGCCACCGTCACCCTGGACAAGGCCGGCAGCGGCCATTTCGAAGCGCGCGTCACGATCAACGGCACGCCGATCCTGACGGTTGTTGATACCGGCGCGACCAGCACAGTGCTGACCGCCGAGGACGCTGTGGCGGCCGGGTTCAATTCGGCGGCCCTCCACTTCACCATCCCGATCTCGACCGCCAACGGCATGACGCGCGCAGCGGCGGTGCGAAGCGACGAACTGTCGATCGGCGGCATCGTGCGCAAGGACATGCCCATCATGATCGCCGCACCCGGCACCCTCGGTCAGAGCCTGCTCGGCATGAATTTCATCGGCTCGCTGTCGGGTTTCGACGTGCGCGGCGACCGCATGATCTTGCGGGATTGAGTTTGCTCAGGCCGCCTCTGCGGTCCTGCCGAAATCGACCTCGGCGAAGGCTGACTTCAGCACCTCCGGTCCGGCACCCGGCCGTGTCGCCTCGGTGGAGAGGATCTGCCGGTAGCGGCGTGCACCAGGCAGGCCGTGAAACAGCCCGACCATGTGCCGGGTGACATGCCCGAGCCGTCCACCCTGTTCGATATGGCGTGCTGCATAGTTCGCCATGGCGTCGATCAGCGCGGCAAAGTCGAACAACTCAGCTGTGCTGCCGTAAAACGCGGCATCCATGCCGGTCAGTATCCCTGGCGTGTGATAGGCAGCGCGGCCGAGCATGGCGCCATCGACATGGTCGAGATGCGTCAGCGCTTCTGCGAGAGATTGAATGCCGCCGTTGATGCCGATGAATTTGTTTTGTTTTCTGGCTTTCAGCCGATAGACGCGGTCATAGTCGAGCGGGGGGATGTCACGATTTTCCTTTGGGCTCAGTCCTTCCAGCCAGGCCTTGCGGGCGTGCACCCACAGCGCGTCGGCGCCGGCCGCGAAAACACCATCGGCCAACGCATCGAGTGCCGGTTCCGGATCCTGCTCATCGACGCCGATGCGGCACTTGACGGTAATCGGTATTTTCACCGCCGCCTTCATCGCCGCAACGCAATCTGCGACGAGCACAGGCGCCTTCATCAGGCAGGCTCCGAAGGTGCCCGACTGGACGCGGTCGGACGGGCAGCCGACATTGAGGTTGATTTCATCATAGCCGAAGGCTTCGCCGATGCGCGCCGCCTCGGCCAGCTTTCCCGGATCGGCGCCGCCGAGTTGCAGCGCCACCGGATGTTCGCTGTCGTCGAAGCCGAGCAGCCGCTCGCGTGCGCCGTGGATGACCGCATCGGCCACCACCATCTCGGTGTAGAGCAGCGCCTCGCGCGTCAGCTGGCGATGGAAGAACCGGCAGTGCCGGTCCGTCCAATCCATCATCGGTGCGATTGCCAGGCGGAAGTTCTTGTAATTGCTCATTTTTTCTTCTATCATAAGCACTTGCGCCGAATCGATGCAGTACCGTTTTCGGCCCGTTTTCGCCGATTTTGGCTCATTTTGGGCGCCAAGGTACTGCAATGCAGTACCGATGTCGCTCGTGCAGTACCGATAAGGAGCCTACGTCGGCAGATGGGTCGACTGCGTATCAGGCACAACTCCTAATAAAGCGTGCCGGCAAGATCCTCCATCGAGTGGGCCGCACGTTCGACCGCAAGCAGGCCGCAGCGGCATGGCTGGAAAAGCGCGAGATTGAGCTTGCGAAGCCCAGTGCTCTTGAGCGGATTAAGGCTACAGACCCCACCCTTGAGAATGGCGGCGGGGCTGGCGTACGGCTAGCACGCCGTCTGGAAAGCAAATGACCTCACAGCAACAGGCAAATTTGAGCCGCTTCGGTCATCGGAGAGTTCACGACCGAATGGCAGCAATTGTGCCGCTTTTTAGCCGTTCTGCGCCCGCTCGCTCCTTCATCTACGTCGACGCCATCAAAAGGGTTGACTATTGAACGCAGCAGGAAGCTCCGCATTGTTTGAATCCCACCGGGCATGAAAAGGCGTGCACCGGCACGAAAAAGATTGCGATAGCAACAGCCAGGCACTTCATAATCTTCATTTGTACCTCCCTTACTCAACTTTCAAATTTAACATCGATTATTCCGTCCGACAACATCTGTTTCAGGAGTACAGCCGAACCAATTTGACGAGAGACGTAGTTCTTATTCCACTTTCCGTCGCTCGCGTAGCCGCCTCGCTTGCCAATGCTGCTGAAGTTCCAAAGATATGCCGACGATGTTTTGTGGAAGTAATATCCAAATCCGTTATATTTTTCAAAGCGGTATAGTGTTCTCTCAACCGTCCATGAACCGGGAGGTTTTCCCGAGAATCCTTCGATGCTCAGCGCGTCACGTGCACTCGCTATCCAAGCGGACACAGGCTCCCACGGCTCCGGCGGCCAAGGCTTTGGCGGCCGGCCCTTTGGTACCTGTCTCGTTAGCGCTCGAAGTGGGTCGCCGTTATGCAAGTGCCCCAGGAAATTTGCGCTCGCCTCGCGGAAATGAAGGGTAGCAACAACATGCCAGGGTACTCCGGTCAGCCGCTGCACGGCTTCATATTGATCACGATTTCTCTTTTTCGCGAAAAAGCCGGTCCACTTCTTTATTTCAGCCAAGTTGGCAGGGTTTGGCGAACATTGGTCGAATTGCTCTCGGTAAGTGCCCTTTAGGAGAGCGAACGAAGGGGCCTTCGGTTTTTTTACCCTCGGTTTCACGGCCGCGTTGAGTTGGCTCAAGAGCGCCCCGCTGTCAGAAGTGAGACCGCCAGGCTGCGCATTGTCGAAACGCTTTTCCAAAGACGCCTCAACAATGCTCGCCAATATGAAAATCTTTTCCTCGTCGCTAGGCAGCGCATTGGCTGCCGATTTCGGCGAAATCAGCCCTGCATCGACGGCACGAGACGCGATCGTGGCGAAGTCCGGTTCAGCTTCCACCCCTTTACCCAAGACATCGCGCGGCAAAAGGAGGCATCCTAGTCCAACACCAGCAACCTTCAGGCACTCGCGACGACTCATTCTATCGCAACATGGCATGGGACACCCCTTAACTTTTAATTCGAATGAAACTTTTTATGATCTTGCTTGTCCGACTTAGAAAGTATGAATTTCGGCGAGCCGCCTCCATTACATACATAGTGCATCACTGAATTTCCGGTGTAGGGGCTGAGCGCCTTCCAATTGTTGTCCTCTGCGCCGTAGTAGGAACATCCCTTAACTCCGAGGTGGCTGTGCCGGTATCCCAAGATATGACCTATTTCGTGTCGCAGCATACCAATTTTGTCATACTCCTGGTCGGTGAAATAGCCGCTGAATATCTTCAATATACGTGTCGATTTCGGATCTCCTGGAAATGGGGCAAGAGCCAGAAAGGGTGAGGGGCTCGCGTCATATTGTATCACAAAGGTCACCTCATTAGTCGTCGGGGCCCGGTCAAACTGTGGAGCATGCGTTATAGACAGACCGCATTCACACGATACTACCCACGGAACAACTGCTGCCTTGAAGTTTCGTTTTATAACTGCGTACTGCCTCTTGTCGAACGTTCGTTTGTCTATCGCGTAAGTCAATTGACGGTGACCTACTGGCCATTTGTCCGGGACTCCGGCCCGCATCATCACATTTAGCTCTGAGTTCGGGTTAACCTTCTCGCTCCCGTCTGACACCCCGTTTACTCGTGCCCACAACTGCCTTGCGGTCAATCGAAGGTCGCCCTCTACGACGTAGTAGGGCTCATGGGCAGGATCGTACCTTATACTCGGCAGCTTCCGAAGAAACTCTTGAAATTCAGGACTGCCCAACTGCTTTCCAGCTATAGCTGCAAATTCCTCCTTCGACACATCTGCGAGCACATGTCCGGTTGAAACTGCCGTCACAAAGAGCAGTACAAGGATGAAGATGCATCGGTGGACGGCGCTTGTGAACGTCAATTGTGGTCGGCAATTGCCACGGGAAAAGGTCATTGCTTGAGTTCTCGGCAAAGTTTTTGCAACCCTTCGTTCTTTTTATTTGTGCAGGCATCTGAGATGATTGGCGAGATGCGCACGCCCTCATTGAAGGCTTTCACGACCTGGCAGTTCTCGTCTCTGACAAAGCCCGCATGGTGGATGCCAACCAATCGCTTCGTATTGGAATCGAAGACAGGGCCGCCTGACGCACCAGGATCGGTGTCACAATCATGCAAAAAGAGATCCGGATTGTTGTCCTCGCTTGTCGCATGGCAATTTTTGCTCAACAGCTTGGGCTTCGACCGGGCATGATGGAGTATGAATATCTGATCCGGCACCCCGGACATATCGATCGGCACCGCTGCCGGCAGGGACGAAAGCGATGGGCCGCCAGCCAAGGGCCCTAACTCCAGCAGGGCGTAGTCCAGTTTTTCACTTTGCGCGGCAATCTCTCCACATGAGAACTGAGAGCGGGCTGTCCCTTCGTCCCACCGAAAATCCATCAGACAGTTTCCACGTACCTCGTCATTCCAATAGAGCTCATGCTTCAGCCAACGCTCGCCTCCACAATGCCAGTTTGTAAGAAACAAGGATTCTCCAATCAGCACACCCGAACATGACCAGCTTTTCTGTGACAACGTCTGAGGATCCGTAGCCCCCGTGAGCAGCATGCCGACGGAGTCTGCCAATCGAAAGACTTCGGCGCCGCCTGACGGATAGGGGCTTCCCCAGTTGGGGGTCGCTCCTTGCACCGAGAAGAGGCGCACATCGCCGCCTTCCCCTGGATATGCGGTCGCTCCAGTCACTTTGATTTCGCCGTCCCCCTTCTCAAGCCCATCCACGTCGACCTCCAACTCACTCGAGATCAAACGCTCGGTAAAGATGCTCTTGGCGGTGCTCGCTTGATCGGTTCGACGAATGATGGAAAGAGGACGGCCCTGACGGTCGCGCACTGTCACGAGCCAGTTTACGCTTGAATTTGTGTTGTCAGACAATTGAAGTCGCCAGCTTCCTATGTCGACGAGATCATATTCTGCCGGTGAAATTGTATAGGACTTATTGTCAACATTTAAGATAACGTCCGGATTGACCCATCGGCCAAATTCTGAAGTGGACTCGCGCGTGCTGCATACGGTTGACGTTGCTTCATCCGAATTTCCAGCTTTCGCCGTCATAGCAAGGACCAACGAGATCGAGACAATGCCAACGCGCTCAGCGATATCGGACACTTCGTCCCCCCATAGGCGGCGATCTACAATATATATACGGCGCCCATGATTCTTATGTTGTCAATACGAGACACGTCGGTTATATTATAAAAAGCTAAAAAAACCGGTCGACCCGGAGGGGGCAAACATCATGAGGGGTGTTTCTCTATTTTTGCGTCTTTTTCTTGCTTCGGTTGCAACGATCGCGTTGGCGGAATCATGCAGGGCTCAATCCAAGACACCTGGAGATGAGGTCTACAGTTCCGGCGTGGTGGTGTCGCTGGATGGTGGACTGGTCTCATCCAATTTGGCTAAGGTTCTGGATTTACTCGAAGCAGCCGGGGTTGCCCTGCCTTCCCGCCCTTTAACGATTCAGGCCGGAGGTTCAGTCTGCCAGTTGTTGTTGTCGATGGGATATCCGCCGCCCTGCGATCCGCTTCTTCCTCGGGTGGAAAAGCTGAACAGACGATTCTCAGGCAACTTCAAAAATATTGCGGCAGGTGAGTCCATTCAGATGCCGGCGGTTGACTTGACCACCTTATGGCAAGAGAAGTCAGTCTATAGGAGAGAGGATACTCAGGAATATCTCGATGGAATAAAAAAGAACTGGAGGGATCTTTCTGTAGTTGTACTCCCGAACAATAATGATGATTTTATGCGTACTTTCCAGTATTCTAGATATAAGGCCGTATTTCCGATTAAAGATTTTTCCTTGGCTCAGATTGCTTACAGCCAGCTCTTGAACAGCGATATACCAAACATGACGGTCAGTCTGCGCGGCGCCGGCTCTTCGACTGTTACTTTGCATTCAGGATTCGATGATTCGGGATTCGATGATTTGAAACCCGACTACGTGAATGGCACGTGCAAACAGGGTAAACTCTGGCCGGACCTGAACTATATCGATATTGTCGACAGCGACCCAGACGCTGATCGACTCTATCAGGAGGCCCGTGCTCGCGGTGCGCGTGGCGAGCCAACTCAGATATACATGATGGATTCGCCTCTCGCGCCATCAGGTAATCTTGGGCGCGCTCTCGGCGCCGCTCAAGTAGAATTTGATACCATTGAAAAGAGAAGCTGCAAGTGGGTAGACCCCTTTGTAAAAGAACGCGACCACGCTAATCTTCTTGCTGGAATAATAGCAGACCAGGAGAAGACAGGATTTCAAGGTTTGTGGCCTTACGTCTTGCTAGAATCCTACGATATTGTTAAAGAAGATCCGGATCGTGAAGAACATGTTATGAGTCATCTTAGAGATGGCGGGTTGCGTCCATCGCTCGATGTTTACCTTTTTGCGTCTGATTTCGAAGTGAACTCGGGCACCGGTCCATTCAAAAACGAAGATATGCGCCAAAAAACCTCTGGAGCCTCCGTTGTTCCGGGCTTCACAAACATCATCATTGCCGCGGCTCCAACCAATGTTGATGGGCCTGTAACACTTAGTGCGACGACGAGTAATTTTCCCCAGACCTGGGGGGACCATGACAGTGTGATAATCGTGTCGTCATGCGACGATTGTAGGAGAGACTCTGCGACCCTTTCACAAAACGCCGCAGCCTCGGTTAGAGATGTCGATGCCGTGAAATTCGTGCACGTTGCGGCTCCCGGTGGAGGCCACATTATCGGCTGGGTCGGAAATTCTTCTATCGCTACCACACAAGGTGGAACCTCCCAGGCCGTCGCCTTCGTTGCCGGGGTGGTATCAAGTATGATCTCCACCTACCCACTCATTTATAGGAAGCCGGTCCTGGTCAAATACCGCATCCAGCAGTGTTCCTATCCCCTCAACGCATATCGCAACGGCGTCGACAACGAAGATTATGGCAAACTTGCCGCGGGCGTGATCGATCCTAAAGTCTGCCTGCTCGATCCCTCCCAGACGTGGATCAAAGTCGGCCACACGTGGAAGAGCGTCGATTTTGGCAGATGGTCAGACAAATCGAATTTTGGCCCGGGGCTTGCTCCAGCCGATGTTCTCCGCGTCGTAAAAATGCCGGGGAAGTCCGGGAACGACGTGGAGTGGAGGATCTATTCGAAAAGGCAAGTAGCATCAAAGGTGCGCGACGCCAGCAAGGGGTTGGGGGCAATAAAGCAGTGGCGCGATGTCGAGATATCGGCCGACACGAAGTTCACGACCTGTGATGGACAACATGAGTACCGTCTGTTGTCTCTCAGCGACTTTATGGTGGCGATCGACAGCAGATCGCGACCTTGCCAGCCAGTGGTAGCTGCTTCCGGATCAAATTTGAACGCTTCAAATTAGGAGGATTTCAATTGTTTCGCCGCCGCAATCTGATTGTGATGGTCACAAGCATCTCTTTAAGCTCCTGTCAGTCCACAAGTTTTCAAAGCGAAGCTGGTAAAGTTGTCGATCGGATCGAGGTGATTTGTGCATATCGGGCCGATGTCGGTCCCATTGTCCGGATTTTGAAAAAAAGTCTTCCGGGACTGAAGACCGTGGATGACGTGGCGGGAGCCGTATGTGATGAGGTCAAGAAGCCGGTAGCACCCGGTGGATTGAAAGGGCCTCCAGTCGTGGCTCGTGTGAAAGTCACAGGCGCCCCGCTTTAGCTAGGGTCGGGCTCCCTCGTTGAAGAAGCTCGTGATGCTCTGCCGCTGCCGAACCATCCGCAATGCGAGCGCGCCGTCCGGTTCGTGATCTCTACCTCACCCACGCGCCCATCCCGCGCAGCGGGTCGTCTAATCGCTCGACGGTCAAGGGGGTGAGTGCAAGGCCGTCGTCCTTTCTGTCAATTCTCGTTCGTCCGCATGCCGGGTACAGGGTCGTCTACGCGTGCACCCACAGCGCGTCGGCGCCGGTCGCGAAAACACCATCGGCCAACGCATCGAGTGCCGGTTCCGGATCCTGCTCATCGACGCCGATGCGGCACTTGACGGTAACCGGTATTTTCACCGCCGCCTTCATCGCCGCAACGCAATCTGCGACGAGCACAGGCGCCTTCATCAGGCAGGCTCCGAAGGTGCCCGACTGGACGCGGTCGGACGGGCAGCCGACATTGAGGTTGATTTCATCATAGCCGAAGGCTTCGCCGATGCGCGCCGCCTCGGCCAGCTTTCCCGGATCGGCGCCGCCGAGTTGCAGCGCCACCGGATGTTCGCTGTCGTCGAAGCCAAGCAGCCGCCCGCGTGCGCCGTGGATGACCGCATCGGCCACCACCATCTCGGTGTAGAGCAGCGCCTCGCGCGTCAGCTGGCGATGGAAGAACCGGCAGTGCCGGTCCGTCCAATCCATCATGGGTGCCACGGCCACTTTGTGGCGTAACATATTCATTTTTCTAGTTTCTCTGTCTCAATCCGTCCGATACTCCGTTCGAATGACAGAGCAATTTGGCAAGAGATACACACCTAACTAACCCGATATACGATTTTGCCGCCGCAACTGAAAGCAAATTGGCATGTCACAATGTCACTGTACGCACCAGTTAGATGCCTGCCGTGGAACGATGCACCGCCGGCGGCATACCAGTCAGCCAAAGCGATGCGTGTTGCGGGCGATCTGCCACGCGGATTCGACATGCCGCCGCGCCGCCGCCGCCGCCTCGTCCGGCTTGCGCGACCGGATTGCATCTATGATTTCGGTCATTTCGGTGATCGCCGGCTTTCAGGACCCGACTTCCGGCGATGTCTTGCTGGAAGGAAAATCACTGCTTGCAGTGCCTTCGCACAAGCGCAACATCGGCATGGTGTTCCAACGCTACACGCTGTTTCCGCATCTGACGGTGGCCGAAAACGTCGCTTTTCCGCTGCGGATTCGCCGCCATTCAACGCTTCGCAGCGATGGAGGCGTGCTTAGGATAAGTTGTGGTTCGGTCCATCATCAGCTTCGGTCGGCAAGCGCGTAACGTGTTCGACACTACCGGCTGCTGATTGGATGGCGGGGGTAGCTCCTGTATCCATTGACAGTCGTCATGCTCGGTTGGAAGATGAAGAAGGTCAGCGGCGATAGCCATACGGGAAGGCAATGGTCCAACCGCCAGATACCGGACACCATCCTGGCAGCGTCGTCGCGGTCATCGTCATTTGTTTGATCATCGTTGCTTTGTTCTTCATAGGCTTCAGATACTCAAGGCCGGGCCAGGGTACTCTCGTTATTCCTGGCGGTACGCAGCAGCAACCGTGAATCCGCCCCTTGGCGCGCGCTGATGCGGAGCCGTTCTCGTGCTGCCAAAAGTAGCCGGCGGGACTGGGGGACGCAGCAGAATGGTCCGGCGCGTCGCAGCCGGTCTTTTTGCTCCCGCCGCGGCATTCCTTTCCCACCTAAAGAACCAAGCCTGGCCGGCGTGGTGTCGACCATGCTGGGAGATGACGAGCCCTCATCCACCAGGCACTAGACGGCCCTGATCAGCCGGAGCAAAGAAAGCGCTTCGAAAAAGGTCCCTTTGCGAAAGGCGAGATAGGTCGGCTCTTCGACACCATGGAACCGGCGCTTGAAGGCCGCCTGCCCCTGCAGGTTGAAGCGGGTGCGATTGACCCACGGCGATTCATAGGCACGCTGGAAGGCGCGCCGCCAGAAATCGCTTTCGGCAAACCCGCTAGGTCCGATTTCGACAAGCGGCGACAGGCCGAGGGTGACCACGGAAACACCTTCGTCGCGAAAGCGGTCGACCGCGAATTTGGTCAGGCCGATCTCGGCATGCGCCGAGGCATCGATGTGCTTGCGCTTGAACGAGGTGGTGTAGCCGATGACCTTGCCGTCGCTGAACAGCGGATCGAAATCCAGCAAGGCCACGAGCTCTCCATCCGGACCGTGCAGGACGAAACGGCGCATATCGACGCCAAGGTGATCGGCAAAAGGCCTGTTGAGAAACCTCATCTCCCAGCGCTTGACGATGCGGTCGGCCCGCCAATTCTGGGAGAGCCTGGCAATCTCGCCGAGGAAGACGGTCCCATTGTCCTCCGCGAAGGAAAACCCCTTCCTCAAGAGCCAGCGTTCGGAATAACGCACTGTCTCATTGCGCTTTCCGGAAAAGTCGTGGCCGGGCAGGACAAGCCTGGTGTCGACGCCGAGGCGGTTGACCTGATAGCCAAGTCCGGCAAGCACGTGCGCCGTCTGTTCGCCGATCTGCACGAACCACGGGCTGCCGGCAACCTCGATGAAACGTTCGATATAGTCGCGCCGATCGGCCGGGGCAGCCATTGGATCACCGAGCGCGAAGTGATGTCGCGTTTTGCTGCCGTAAGCGATGTAGCCCTGGGCATCGCCGAAGTAGTGAAGCCCCTTCTGCACGGCGGTCGAATAGGCAAGGGAAAAATCACCATGGCGACGGACCAGCGCCAGGCGCTCGACATGGTTCAGCCGCAGCCGCGGTATTTTACGCCCGCGGTTTTCCAGGAAACGATCGAGGCGTCTTCGCAGTGACGACATGGTCGACTTTCGCGTGCCGGCTAGGCCGATGAAAGAGCTGACGGACCCCAAACCGATCATATTGCCGCGAGCTGATCCTTATCTCAGCGCGTCATGCTTCCCCAGCCGGAACCGCCAGATTCCTAGGCGCAATCTGCCCCGGTCCCGCCCCGAGGCGGCACCACGCGTTGTTGCCGACGCCGATGCCACTTCGGAAGCGCCCAGGTCAGCTGCCAAACACGATGCTCTTATCGAACTGCGCTCTGAGAAGATTCTGCCTGATCGGAAGCCAGGAACTCGTCGCGTTCTGCTATCCACAAGTCGGCATAGTCGACATTCTGCCACTCGGCAAACCACGGGCCGCCGCTCGTATAGTGGACCGCCTTAGGTGTGCCGACAGCAGGCTTTTCGTTCCAGCCTTCGAGCCAATTCCACTCTACCGGCAATGAACCCAAATCTTTGTCGGCAACCCACTGCATTCGGTGAAGATAGGCGCCACTTTCCTGATTCACGACCTCTGGCGTGAGCGATTTGACCGAAGGATGCGCGCAATTGAACAGCATCAGCGACGACCAGTTTTTCCGAGGATAGGATGTCTGGACCACGCCATCCATCTTGGTTGTGGCCTTCGGCGTATAGTCATGCTGGACGCAATAGACCGCCTTGTCCGAGTCCGTATATTTCAGCAGGCCTGCGACATCACCAAGCCACAGGAAATCGCAATCACAAAACAGGGCCCAACCCGTGTAGTCGGCGAGAAAAGGCGTGAGGAAGCGCGTGTAAGTGAACTCCGTCGAGGCGAGTGGATCTTTTTCCCGCCAATACAGCCTGCGGGCACGCATCTCGTCCTGTTTGATCGGAATGACGGAGACAGGCGCCGACGCATGTTTGAGCAGCGAGTGTCGCGCGACGTCGTACGCGATCGGCTCACGGCTGTCCCATCCGATAAATACCCTAAACGCATCAGTCATATTCACTACCCTGGCTTTCGATTTTAACGGTCGTACACTAACTAGTTGGCGATGGCTCGGCAACAATTGCGGTCAACCGAGCCGGTTTCTCACAGATTTGTCCTGGCCTCAGCCTTGCTTTTTTGGGTGGACCTGGCCTCGCATTCCCAATGCGACACGCGCCCATTTCTGATAGGTGTAGCTGGCCGAATACGCGGCCACCATCGCACCAATGGAACCGTCCAGAAATCCCAGCCGGAGAATATAGCTGCGCACATAGGCCCAGACGGAACGCAAAACTGCCTTGCCTATCGAGCTTTTTTTGCCCTCGGCAAGCAGCTGCGCGGCGGATGCTTCTGCGTACCGGCCGATCTTGTCGTGGGCATCTGCCAGGTCGGTGATCGAGTCGTGCTCGATCGGCTGGGACAATCGCCCGACCTTTCCGTTCAGCACTACTTTCTCGTGCACGGTGTCGTCGCTGAAGCGCCCGGAGCGGCGACGGAAGAGCCTGAGCACCAGATCGGGCGACCAGCCACTATGGCGGACAATGTGTCCGCAAAAGCGCGATCTTCTCGGTATTTCGAAGCCGTCATAGGCTTTTGGGTCGGCGACTGCGGCCCTGATTTCCGTGCGGAGCGGCGCCTCCACCCACTCATCGGCATCCAGCGAGAGGATCCAATCCCCCGTTGCCGCGGCCAGCGCACGGTTTTTTTGCGCGCCGAAACCGGGCCAATCAAGGGTCATCAAGACCTTGGCCCCCAAGTCACCGGCAATCTCCCTGGTGCTGTCGCTGCTGTCATTGTCGAGAACGATGATTTCGTCTGCAAAATCCACCGAGCGAAGGCAGCGCGCGATGGACGCCTCCTCGTTGCGGGTGATGATAATGACCGAGAGCACCCGCACGGTCAGAAGGTTCCGGCATCAAGGCTGCCACTGTCATTCGAATGCATCTGCAGCATCGGCTCCCGGCCCGTTAGCACATTGAGGGTACTAATCTAATTCAACAAAGTCGAAAATCATTTCAGATCAAGGCTTTCATACAGCGCCATCATTCGCTTGATCATGACATTGAAATTATAGTGTTCGGCCGCCGCTCTCACCCGGGCTCCGGTTTCAGGTCCTGACGCCAACTGCAGCGCGTAGGCGAGCGCTGCTGCGAGGTCACTTTCGCTGGCCGCATCGCAAACGAGCGTCGGCTCGAACCGCTCGACAAGCTCGCGTGCTCCACAGCCGGTGCTTACCACGACGGGCAAGCCGCTGGCCATCGCTTCGATGACCACTGTGCCGAAAGGATCATAGATGGAAGGCAGCACGGCAATATCGGCCGCGCCGTACCACGGCAGCATGTCTTTCTGCGGCCCCAGCATCTTGAGCCGTGCGCCGAGACCGAGCCTGTTACCGGCCTGCCTGAAGGCGTTGGCGCGCGAATCGTGGCCGATGACCCACAATTCCGGCTCGCCATCGAGCGTGGCGACAGCCTTCATCAGTGCAAGCAGTCCTTTTCGCGCAAAGCCCGAGCCGACAAACAGGACGACCCGCCTGTTTTCGTCGACGTCGAGCCGCGCGCGGACCGCGGCCCGATGCTGTTGGCGCAGCTGCGGATTGAAGCGGTCGAGGTCCACCCCGTTGGGAATATGGTGCACATTTTCGGCCGGATAATCATAGTGACGGACAATGTCCTCGGCGACCATCTTCGAAATCGCTATGACAGCTTTGAGCCGTGGGCTGGCATAGGTTGCGCGCTCGAGGCGCAGCGTCTGGCGGTGAAAGGGGCTCAGCGCCATTGCCGCCCTGCCAAGCCGCGTCTCGAAACGCCGCCGTTCGGCAAGATAGGCGGCATGAACGCCCTCCCCGGCCCGGAAAACATCGCAGCACGGGAGGCGATCGTTGCTCTGCACCAGCGCCGGTGGCATCTCGGCGATCTTGCGGCAGGCGGCTTGAGCAAAGGACGCCGCCCGCAGCGAACGCGGAAAGCGGCGGCCGGCGCAATGGATGAATTCTATGCCTTCATAGCGCGGCCAGTCGCCGGAGAGCACGGCCACCGGCCGCTGACGCGCGGCAAATGCAGCCATGATGTTTTCCAGCATGATCTCGCCGCCGCCAAAGGGCGCATAACGCTGGCGCACGAACAGGATCGGCCTGTCGAATTGATTTTCGATGCCACGAATGCCGGCATGCATGGGGTCAGGGCTCCGGCCTTGTTGCCATCTGACGATGTCTATAGAGGCCAGCGCGCATCGGCAACAGTTGGAAAGCTCATTCGCGGAACTCAGAACAGGCCTGTGTCCATTGTCCGCGACTGCTTGCGATTTGCCTGACGGTGCTGCATGTAGAAATTAACTGCAAACAGCGGATCAGCGCCAGCTCCAGCCGGGTAGTGACCGCTATGAGGGGGAATCGACGGCTTGAGCAAAGCAACCTGGCCCGCCATTGTCCGCCGGACGATTACCGACACCGCCATATATCGGCTGAGACGCACCTTCGGAAGGCGGGCAGAAGTGTCATCGCTGCGGCCGATAACGCCCCTCAAAG
The DNA here is from genome assembly GCF_040322515.1 of Mesorhizobium sp. M0136. Classification (NCBI taxonomy): domain Bacteria; kingdom Pseudomonadati; phylum Pseudomonadota; class Alphaproteobacteria; order Hyphomicrobiales; family Phyllobacteriaceae; genus Mesorhizobium; species Mesorhizobium sp. M0136. Next base: position 165,763 of record NZ_JAMYTP010000004.1, on the reverse strand, counting down.
TGAATGACCTGCCTTTGATCCTCGTCATCCGCAACGAGGCGGACAGGCTACGCCCGTTCCTGAAGCACTATCGCGAGCTCGGCGTCACCAGATTCGCCGTCCTCGATGATCGCTCGACCGACGGAACAGCTGAGCTTCTGGCCGAGCAGCCAGATGTCGATCTATTCAGCTCGCCGCTCACCTATTCTCAGTCGGACCTGGGAAATCTTTGGCGGCAGCGTCTTGTGCAGATTTATGGTCAGCCTCGCTGGTATCTGACCGTCGATGCGGACGAATATCTTGTCTATGACGGCATGGATCAGAATCCGCTCGGCGCGATGGCCGCCTGGCTCAAGCGGCGCGGAATGACACGCCTGCTGGCGCCGATGATCGACATGTATCCGAGCGGAAACATCTGGGACGTACCCTTCGATCCCATCGTGCCGCCATGGCAGGTTGCGGACCATTTCGACGGCAGCGGCTATGAGGTGACGAGGAGCCCCCGGCATCTCAAGATCACAGGCGGCCCGAGGACCCGGCTTTTCGCCAGGCAGCACAAGTTGACCAAGTTTCCTCTGATATATGTTGATCGCCAGACGATTTTTACGTCGATTCACGCACCGCTGCCCTACTGGCGAAACTATATAAAGGGATTGGCCGGCCTGCTTCATTTCAAGTTCTTCGCGGATTTCAACGACAAGGCGCAGGTCGCGGTGGCGGAAGGTCAGTATTGGAACGGCGCTTCCAAATATCGCCAGTATCATGAGGTATCGAGCGGTAAAGCCGCTCTCAGCGCGATGAGCGAACAGTCAATGCTGTACGAAGGCGCTCACAGCCTATTCCAAACGGGTTTGATCGACAAAATTGATTGGTAGACGGCACTCCAGCAGATGCCGAACCAACATCATGCATAACCGAACGCTTTCATGAGCTGGGCACCTCGTCCTTGTACCAGGTCCTGTAACTCGGCGTTTCCAAGTTCGGAGCGCCATCTCCCGCTCCCGTCATAGATTGGCTGATTGATCTGTTGGTTCCGGAGCACCTCGTGTGGCGTCTCGACGCTGGCGTCGGTCGGCTTGAACCATTGCTGCGGGTTCTTGTGGTAGTCGAGGAGATCCGGGCTGAAGGTCACATCAAGAAAGCCGCATATCTGCTCGACGACTTTGGCCGGATTCTCGACCAGATCCTCATAGCGATAGATCAGCACATCCGGCTTTCCCCGTTCCGCGAGAACCAGCGCATTATCGTTGATCCAGCGGTCGAGAGCCTCCTTTGGGTCGTCAAGTCGTTTGGTCAGCGACGCCACGACGTCGCGCCCATCTCGCACCGGCATGATGAAACGCGCGCCGGGCACGAGCCGACGAATGCGGGCCACACGGCGGATATGCCGCGGTGTCTTTTCAAGCAGCACCTTCTTTCCAGCCTCGCGCGCCGCCCGCTTCAGTTTCCAGAAGCGGAACATGGCCAGTGGCGTCCACTTGAAGAAAATGTTGGTTTCCTGGAGCGGCAGGTAGACGTCAGGATGCGACGCAAGGATCGTTGCAATCAACGTCGTCCCGCTATGGCCGCAGCCGCAAATGAATCCGGTCCGCATCACCATGTCGGCAATGCCCCCTAACCCAAGGCGACCCGGGCGCGGTTATCGACGCGAGCATAGCACAAGCCGTTCGTGCTAAAGACCTTGTCCAGCTTCTCCCAATATTCGAACTGGGCCAACTGCTCGTCACAATAGGCCACGTCGTTCTCGGAAAGATATTCGCCGTAACCGCCTATCTTACCCTTGCGCACCTTGAAGCTTTCGGGATCATTCGCATCGCGCGGCTGTAATATCTTGCCGTATCGATCGGACAGATCACCGGTCGATTCACTCACTTTCATCTTGTCGAAGGTTCGGTTGTTCGCCACGTCGACAAGCGTCTGATCGTCAGCTTGCTGGTTCAGGAATCCAAGGATCGCGCGAAGGACACCAGCCGTATCCCGATGCATATCTTCATATTGAAGATACCGGATTTCGCGCATCCGGGGCATGGCTGCGAACCATTGCAGATTGAACCTGATGATCTTTTCAATCCCATGATTGTCGCTTCTGATAAAATCACTGAACGATCCGGCTGGAAGCATGTGGCGCTTCTGAACCTGAAAGTACCCTGAGACCACCGTATCTCTTGGGTCGCGAACAAGCATTATTGTTCTTCTCTTCTTGTATCGAGATTTATTCTCCTTGAGGCTCGATTTTGGTCGAAGTAACTTGTGGTCGGTTCCGTCGTGAATGTATTGAACTTCAACCCCGAGATCGTCCAGCATGACACGCAGCCACGTGCGCCCTGATTTTGGAAAGGATACGATAAGAGGAAGAGCCGGCGCTTTGGCCTGGAAAAATTTTAGAAAGGACATGGGAGAGACCTCCTTTAGATTATCAGAGCTGGCGCCCGAACCGCTGCCGGCCAGACCAACCCCATTACTGGGCGCCTAAGCCTACGGCTGATTCGAACACAAGGCAGAAATGCCGGCAAGAATTGCGATCCTCTGCGGGGCGAATTGGCCTTTACTATATCCCGGTTCGGAATGCCTTATGTTTTTTGGCCTGTTGCGACGAGTGTTCGACACGGGCGCTCCATTCAGCGATCCGTCGGCCGAACGCTTAATGCGGATCGCGTCGATGCGTATTCAGTGACGCGCTTTCGGACGACATGCACTAGCCACTCACTTTTGTGATCCATGGCGCCAGGATGGCCTCGGCCTCGCTCATCACCACGGACCAGGAGCGTTCCCGTTTCGAGACCAGCACGGCCGATGGATAGTAGGGCGTGCGGCCGCCCTCGACCGGCCAGGAGCGCTTGAAGCCGTCGCCCAGAATGAAAACCGAGGGGATGCCGAGCGCGCCCGCCAGATGCGCTCCGGTATTGCTGATGGTCACCACGGCGTCCATCGCGGCAACCTGCGCGGCGAAAAGGTCCATGTCGACGAGCTGATCGACCGATCTGTCATGAAGAATGCGCTCCGGCTCACCGTCGGTCAGGATCTTTAGATCGGTCTCGATCTGGCCGTACTGCAGCGAGACGAACCGGAGGTCCGGGCGGCCGATCAGGTTTCGCCAGGCGGCAAGCGGCGGCAGGTCTTTGCCGGGATTGGAGCTGCCCCATGCGATACCGACCAACGGCCGCCCTTCCTTCTGGTAGCGGGCGCGAAGTTCAGCGACCCGGGCCGGATCCGGCTTAAGGGGCACGAAATGCTCGCGGATCGTTGCCTCGTCGGTCTCGAAAACGGCAGTCAGATGCTGGACGCCGGCGAAGGCCTGCGCCTCGGCATAGACGGCCTTGCCGCCAGCGCCGACCGGCCGCACATCGGCAGTCGGAAAAGTGCGTTGAAAGAGCGGTACCAGGCGGCGCTCGACCAGGACGATCGAATGGGCGGCGCGCGCCAGGGCACAGCCGACGGAGCTCGCATGATGGATCGCGGTGGCCAGACCCTGCTTTTCGGTTTCCATCAGATCGATCAGCAGTGTCTGGCCAGAAATATCCTGGCCCAGCCACTCGCCATCGACGCGGCCGTTGACGATGTGGCGTCGTGCAATCCTGAGTTCGGCGGCTGCGCCATAGGCGCCCATCCGCATCAGCGCCTTGCTGAGCTCGTCGATCAGGTGGACCTCGCCCCTCGATTTTGCAATGGATCCAAGAGCCAGGGCTTTCGGCAGTGCCGCCAGCCAATCGCGGGACTCGACGCTTCGCCGATAATCCGCCATCTGATCGGCAATGTCGCCGTCACGCCAGCGAAGGAAGAGCTGCCGCCGGTGACGTCGGAACCAGACCTTGTATTTGTAGCCTGCAAGCGCGACAGCGCGGCGCAACCGGCCGAGAAGTAGGCTACCTTCCATCGCCAGCTCCGCCGATGATTTGCATGAGGCGTCCGCCTGCTTCCTGCACTGCCGACGCCCAGGCTCGGCCGCCTTTTCGGACCAGTCGAACGCTCGGATATGCGGCGACGGTCTCGCCGAAGGCAGGCCAGGACAGTCGAAACCCGTCGTCGAGCATGACAACCGTCGGCACGCCGAGCGCTCCGGCCAGATTGGCACCGGTATTGCTGATCGTCACCACCGCGTCGAGTGCCGCGATTTGGGCGGCAAAGCGGTCCATGTCCGTCAACTGGTCGACGGAAGCGTCATGGATGATGCGCCCGGGCGCATGGCGCTCGAACTCAGAGAGGGCCGGCCCGACATCGCCATATTGCAAGCTGACGAGGCGCCCCGGCAGGCTGGCGAACAGCGTCCGCCAGTCGTCCAGGGCCGGCAGATCCTTGCTCTTGTTGAGGCTTCCCCAGGCAAATCCGATCAGCGGACCTGGGCCGCCATCGAGATAGGTGCCGCGCAGCTCGGCAACCAGTCGGCGGTCCGGCTCCAGCGGAACGAAGGGCGCGCGTGCCGCCGGGTCGTCCGGCCAGAAATGCTTTGCGAGTGTCTCGAACCCGGCAACGACATCGGCGTCCACTGCCGCCATGTCCTCTTCCCCTTCAATCCTGACATCGAGCGCAGGATATGTTCTGCGATAAAGCGGTGCCAGTCGCGGCTCGACGAAGACGATGCATCGACCGGCAGCCGCGACGACTGGACCAAGCAGCGACGCGAACTGGAAAAAGATTGCCAGGTCGCCTTCGCGACGATCGACGAGAAGCGTGCGACCCGCAAGATCACTGCCATCCCAATCGGGTCTGCCGCGCTGCTTGCTCGCCGCCATCAGCTGCCAGATGCGATTTCCTCCGTCGAGACGCCTCAGTCCGCGCCCCGCTTTCTTGATCAGGCCGAGATCGCCAAGCTGCTCACCAAGCGCGCCAAGCGCCAGTGCATGGTCGCGAGCAGTTTGCCAGTCACCACGCTGCACGCTTTCCTCCATCAGCCTCATATGCCTTTCGGCACTTTCGTCGGCGTGGCGCGAGGGACGTCTAAGAAGTTCCTTTGCCCGCTCGAGAACCTTCTGCAGCCGCTTGCCGACGGCGCCCTGCGGGCGCAGATCGGCGGTTTTTGCTTTCTGAAGGATGGTTCGTCTGTTCTGCACGGCGATGTTCTATCGTCCTCGGGGAGCGTCGGAAAGCGTCGTCAGGATCGATGAGAGCCGCCGGCCGGCCTCGTCGAGCACCAGCGACCAAGTGAGCCCCTCCTTGCGAATGACAATGCCCTTCGGATACCAGGGTGTCCGGTCGCCGGTCACCGGCCATGCCGTCTGAAAATTATCGTCGATGAGGAAAACAGTCGGCACGCCAAGGGCTCCGGCAAGATGGGCTGCCGTATTGCTGATCGTCACGACAGCATCGAGTGCGGCGACCTGTGCCGCGAAACGGTCCATGTCGACCATCTGGTCGACGCCGTCGTCAAAGATCAGACGCGCGTCATTGCCGTTGCGAAGGCGCCGCAACGCCGGCTTGATCTGTCCGTACTGGAGCGAAACGAATGTCGCTTGTGTCTGGGCGATGAACCGTGCCCATTCAGGAAAATCAGGCACGTCCTTGGTGTGGGATTTGCTGCCCCAGGAGAGGCCGACCAGCGGCAGATCCGTCATCGAGCGATAGCGCTTGCGGAATGTCTGGACGTGTTCAGGATCTGCCCGCAGCGGCACGAAGTCGGCAGCAAGCTTTTCGGCATCGCGTCCGAACACCCAGGCGAGATCTTCGAAAGTCGCATGTTTGTTGGCGACCACATCCCGCTGCGCCGGTACCACGGTCGCCTTCGGGAACGTTCGCTGCAGAATTGGTACCAGGCGCGGCTCGACCCGGATTGTTGCGCTTTGCGCATAGGCAGCGGCAGCGCCGGCCAGTCGCGCGTGGCGGATAACCCGGCCAAGGCTGCGCGGGTCATCCTCCACAAGGTCGATCAGCAGTGTATCCGATCCGAGATTCTCGCCGGTCCACTCGTTCGCGCTTTTCCCTTTCCGCAGCCGGCGAGCGGAAAGCCGAAGCTCAGCTGCCCGCGCAAAGTTGCCAAGCCGTTCGAATGCCTGGCCCGCCTTCTGCATCAGCTCCGGGTCGCGATTATGATCGGCCGCGACAGCTATCTCATTGGTACCGGCTTCAAGGCCTTTCCAGTCCCTGCGAACGATCAGGGCCTCAACCTTAGCTTGCAGCTCAAGAATGGACTGCGGCTGCTTGGGACCCGAAAACAACCTGCGCACCGCCTTTTTGTACCGGCGCACCTGAAGGCCCAGTCCACCAATCACATACCGGACATAGGAACCGTGATAAAAGCTGGTCATCGGCCTTCAGCGCAATACGCTCTGCCGCAGCTTTTTGCCGCTTTCGACCATCGGATCGGGCGTCTCCAGGTGGAATATCGAACGATATATCTCGCTGTGCTTGGCAAGCTGGTCATGCGTTCCAGCATCGACAAGCTGTCCGGCGTCAAACACGAGAATACGATCGGCCGCCTTGATTGTGGACAGCCTGTGCGCAATGCAGATCACTGTGCGCTGAAATGTGTTGTCGAAGGCTGCCTCCATGACTGCCCGTTCGTTTTCACCGTCAAGCGCCGATGTCGCTTCATCATAGACGATTACCGCAGCATTCTTGAGCAGGGCGCGTGCGATGGCGACGCGTTGTTTCTGCCCGCCCGACAGATTGGTGCCGCTCGGCCCGACAAGCGTGTCGAGCCCGTTTTCGAGCGCCGAAGCAAAGCTGGTGACCCGGGCGAGGTTCGCAGCGGACTCGATTTCCTGATCCGTGGCGTTCGGGCGGCCGTCGCGAATGTTGTCGCGGATCGAGCCTTCGAACAGGAAGACGTCCTGTGACACCAGTGCGATATTGTCGCGAACGTCGGCCAGGCTGATCTTCGAAATGTCCTTTCCGTCGATCAGGATCCTGCCCTTGTCCGGCTCCATCAGGCGTAGGATCAGATTGACGATGGTGGTCTTGCCGGCGCCGGAGCGGCCGACGATCGCCAGCTTCTCACGAGGTCGCACGTCGAAGGAAACACCCTCGAGCGCGGGGCTGTTGCCGTCATAGGAAAAGGCCACATCTTCAAAGCGGATACCACCATCGACGTCGGCCAGGCGCTCGCCCGCGATTGCGAGTCGCCGCTGCTCGGGAGTGTCGATCAAATCATACATCTGTTCGACGGCGACCATTTGCTTCTGGATGTCGACATTGACCCGGGCCAACCGCTTGGCAGGCTCATAGGCAAGCAGGAACGCGGTAATGAAGGCCATGAATTCGCCGGGCGTCTTGCCGTTGCCGAGGGTCTGCCAGCTGGCGTACATAACGAAAAGCCCGATGATCACGCCGCCGCCGGTCTCCATCAATGGGCTCATCAATGCTGACGTCCGGTTGATCTGGATGCCACGTCTTTCCATCTTGCGGACGGCCTTTGCAAAGCTGGCAACCGCCTTGTCCTCGAGCTGGAAGGACTTGATGGTGCGGATGCCTTCGACGGCTTCCGTGCCGATCGACTGGACCTGTGCGGCCAATTCCGTCTCGCCCCTCGCCAGCGCCTTGAGCTTCCTGGTTATCGCGCCGACTGACAGGAACAGCATCGGCAGAACCGCCACGGATATTAGCGACATTACCGGGTCCTGCTTGACCATGACGCTGGCCAAGGCAATCAGGGTCAGCAGATCAGAGACGGCGCTGCTCGTGAGGGTGAGAATAACGGTCGCCCCGGCGCGCGCGTTGAACATGATTTTGGAGATAAATTTTGCCGGATGCTGGTTCGCGAAACGGCTGATGTCGAAATACACCATTCGGGAAAATTGACGGTTTTGAAGGTCTGAAACGATAGCCCGGCGAATCTTCCCCGTGGTGATGGTCTGGCAGTAGGCAGCTATGCCCTTCACCAGGAAAATGCCGATGATGACGACGCTGATACCCGATACAGCGGCAGCGTCTCGCTCGACATAGATGGTGTTGATCATGACTTTCATGATCCAGGCCGCTGCCCCGGTCGCCGCAGCAGCAGCGATCGAGCACAGCAAACCTGTCAAATACAGCATCTTGTGCGGCGGCAGATTTTCGCCAATCAGACGCTTGATCAGCGGATATGCTGGGGCAGTTGACACTCGTTTCTTTGCAATCATCTCGTCGCCGCCCGTTGCGATCCCGTCCGGTCTTCGTGTTGTCTTGAAGCGCGAAACGGTTTCGGTCACCTGTCTGTGGCTTCGTTCCCGACCGCAGTCAATGCCGAACCGGATCCTTGCACGTCATCGGCTTGCGACCGTCGGTTCCTCGCGTACGAGCATAGCGGACCCAGCCACGCGGCTCTTGCGCCATTCGCCGTCGGCGGCGCTATGCCCGGTCAGTGTTTCCCGAGGACCATGAGATGGCTTCCAAGAGGCGAGGTGTGATTGCTTTTGATTGAAAAGCCCACATCCGAAAGCACCGCGATCATCTCTCTATCCTTGCCAGGAGGAACGCGGGCAACGATCGTTTGAGCACGCCTGGCGATATCGCACAGCACGCGTCGCGCCTTATCCGCGCCGAGGCTCCATTGCATGTGATGGTAGACCGCCAGCAGCATGACGATGTCATACTGCGGTTGGAGAACATTTTGCAGCTTCCGGCTGCCAAGATCGAGACAATCGAACCGGCTTTGAACCGGACAACCCAGGAAGATCATCCTGGCCGTCTCGATATGCGGCTTGAGAATGTCGATCCCATGGATCGAAGTCGGTCCTAGCTTGGATATCTCATAGGCGACAACACCCATGTTGCAGCCAACATCGAGAATGGATTTCCCGGCGTAGTCGACCTCTGCTGAGAATAGGCCGTCCAGTCGGTCGTCCCACGTTCCCTTGAATCTCTTTTGCTTATTTGACCACCACAAATCATTGTTCTCCAAAAGAGGCGCCGGACTGGTTTCCTTGACGGAGGACGACTGTGCGCTGGGCCTTGGCGCCGGACCAGTTGCTGGCGCGCAAACGACACTGTCCAGGACGTCCTGTAAACGTAACCGCGGGAGAAAGGAACTCCTGATCACAGCATCCTGCGAAGACGTTTCGGGAAGTTGACGAACACCAGCCCGACAGATCGACACATCGGTTGGAAACCGCAATGTCGCTTGGCGCCCCCTACCCGGGCCCTGCCCTCGAGTTCCTGAAACGTACGCCCTTTCGGCAAGGCAAGCCATGTTTGTTCTTGCTTTGTGCCGGCAGCTATGCTACTAATTTACCTATGGTGCTGATTTGCACCAACGACCGTCTTGCCGCGAGATGCGGTTTTTCAGCCAGGCTCGATCAAAGCTCGCCCGCATTGCCGGGCTTTTTGGCCAAATCAAGGTCGAGCGCCAGCTTCCGGTTCTCGTCGCAGATTTCGAAGAAAAGACCTGTCAGGACTGGGCTGCCGCTGAGCAGACCCTCGGCCAGGATTTCCTTGGCCGAAGCCATGGCGTTGTCCTGGGCGGCAGACAGGCCATCCAGCTCCTGCCCCTCGAAATCTTCCGTCAAGCGGCCGTCATTGTTTCGGAAATGAAAAAAATATCTCGGCATGCCTGCTCCGGATGGTTGGTTTATGTCGTCGCGAGCGGTCTCAGGAACAGCGTTGGATTCGTACAGGACAGCACTGTACGATTTTGACATCGGGATTCATGGCATTCAGGCCTTCATGCGTCAGGTCGATCGAACAGCACCCCCAGCCCATGTTCGAACGCACATGCCGCAATCATGTCGTCCAGGGCTTTTCCGGAGACCGGGCAATTCGGCATGACAGCCATGATCGCGATCTCAGCCGCTGCGGTAGAAACCTCATCGTGGCGCCTCTTCCTGGTCTCGATATATTGCTCGATCAGAATTTTCAGGCGCCGCGCTGCAATCTCGTCGACGACCATCGTTCTCCCTCGATTCGGCACAATGTCCGTCTTCCGGGTGAAAGGTCCGCTGCCATTGGGTAGCAGCGGACCACTCGGCTGGGTGACCCAATGGCCCGAGGCGGGGTCTCGGACCGTCACACAATAGCTTCGAGAGGCCACTCGTTCCACAGAACGCTGTCGTTGGTAATTTTCGTACACTGAGCATTGCCGCCGTCAGTCTGCGGCCGTGGGATTTTTGGGCTATGCCGCGTCGCCGGGTACCGGATCAGATCCGGCTTTGATAGCTGTAGATGCCTGCGCCGATAGCGACCGCTCCGACGGTGATCAGAATCGATGGCACCCCCATCGACGTCGCGACGATCCCCCAGACGATGGCGACGGCGATTGCGCCGGCAGTTCCCAGGACCAGTCTAAGCCGTTTCGACATTATCCATTCCCCCAAAGTGCATCTCTGGCCTTTTCCGGTCGAAATACCGCAATGCGGCACCATTGTCTGCCCTTCGTTCAACTTTCTATGCCGCCCCTGAGCCCGACCGCTGAGAACGCGTCGTGCGCAAGCTCATCGGCGTCATCGTTACGCTCACGACCATTGCCGCAGTCTAAGGCTTCTTCCTGCCGCTGATGTTCGTCTATCTGTGCTCCACACTGGGTTCGATCCTTGCCGGGCTTGAACAACCGTATCAGCTCGACATCATGCGCTGGCACGCTTTTGCAATCGATCTCCTGTTCATGGTGGATGTTCTTGTCGCGATCGTCAGCTATATCTTCACGCTGTGCGTACTCGACAACCATATCCGCAGCGTCGAGCCCGCCGTGTTCGGCTGGCTGATTTGTCTTGCCTGTTATGAACCCATCAACACCGCCACCCGTGCCTACCTGAACTACGAAACGGGCGCCAACTGGAAGGCGGTGATCCCCTCACCGGCGCTCCAAGTTTTCTGGGGATCGGCTGTCCTCTTCTGCATCTTGATTTTTGTCTGGTCCACCGTGAGCTTTGGCCTGAGATTTTCCAATCTCACCAATCGCGGAAATCATTACCAGGGGACCGCATCGCTGCATCAAGCATCCGGCCTATGTTTCGAAGAACCTCTCCTGGTGGCTGATCTCCGTACCTTTCCTCACCGCCGCAGGACCCGCTGAAGCGCTACGGCACTCCGCACTCCGCCATCCTGCTCGGACTCAACGCCTTCTACGCACTCCGCGCCATCACCGAGGAACGCCATCTGTCACGCGACCCCGCTTACGTTGCCTATTGCGATTACATCGCCGAGAACGGTGCTGTAGCCCAGCTCAAACGCCTGTTCGCAAAAGCGCATCGGTCGCCGATCGGGCGCTCCGGCTGAATGCCACCCGTGCTCTGACGATCAGCGGCAGTTGGCGCCTATCGCCTCAACGCGTGATCGCGATGCCGATCCTCGCCGCTCATCGGCAACGGCCGATCGCCCTCGAGCAGGCGGGTGATCCGGGCAAAGCCGGTAAAAGCCTTTCGCGCTTCCTCGGCCGACATCCGGCCGGCCATGGCCGCAGCGCAGCAATTCACGGCGCACTGGTAAACGGGCCCGCGCCGCCCGGCCGGCCATTTTCGCAAGAATGCCATTGCTTCGGCAACGCTGTCGATCTCCTCCACGGGCTGTCCCTGTCCGCGCAAAATCCGCACGGGTGAAAAGAATTGCAAGCGGTCCATCATTTCCTCCCCGTCGACCGGATGCGTGCGATCGAACCCCACTAAACTCGCGAACCGGGCTTTGGTTCCCGGCAAAGAGGGCTTGGCTTGGAAAATGTTGGCCGGACCAGACGAGCAGCGGTGGAACGCCCGGCAGGCCCAATTGCCTGACATCTTGCCCCAATTGGATGACATCTTGCTATGGTACGGGAACGTTAGCGCGGCTGATGCATTTCGATGCCACGAGCAGTCTTTTTTGAGGGAAATGCCAAAACATGAGAATAGCCCATGTGGCGCCGCTCCATGAATCCGTGCCACCCCGGTTCTATGGAGGGACGGAGCGCATCGTCTCCTATCTGACCGAAGGATTGGTCGAGCTTGGCCATGACGTGACCCTGTTCGCCAGCGGCGATACCAAGACATCGGCAAAATTGGTGGCGTGTCGCGAGCGCGCGCTCCGTCTCGATCCGCGCCCGCACAAATCCGAAACCGCGGCGCATCTCGCGATGCTCGCCGAGGTGAGGAACCGGGCGCAACAGTTCGACATCATCCATTTCCATCTCAGCCACTTCCTGCATTTTCCTTTCTTCGAACACATGCCTGACCGGACGGTGACGACACCGCATGGCAGGCTCGACTATGTCGACCTGGCCCCGGCCTACGAACGTTTTCCGCGCTTTCCGATGATCTCGATTTCGCGCAGCCAGAGAACCGGCCTACCCAAGGCCAATTGGCTGGCGACCATCCATCACGGGCTGCCGATCAATATCTACGAGCCGACTTTCGAGACGGATACGGACGAGCCGTATCTGGCCTTTCTCGGCCGGCTGTCGCGCGACAAGCGCCCGGACCGTGCCATTGAGATCGCCTTGCGTTCCGGGCTGAAACTGAAGGTTGCGGCAAAGATCGGCGATGACGACCGCGCTTTTTTCCACAGCACGGTCGAGCCGCTGATCGACGGCGACCGTGTCGACTACATCGGCGAGATCGAAGAGGACAGAAAAGCGGAATTCCTCGGCAAGGCGGCCGGCCTGCTGTTTCCGATCGATTGGCCGGAGCCGTTCGGTCTTGCCGCGATAGAGGCTATGGCCTGCGGCACGCCGGTGATCGCCTGGAAATGCGGTGCCCTGCCGGAGATCATCGACCACGGCGTGACCGGTTTCCTTGTCGATTCAGTCGATGCTGCTGTCGCCTCGATACCGGAATTGCTGCGCCTCGACAGGCGACAGGTGAGAGCCGTATTCGAAAACCGTTTTTCTGCCACGAGAATGGCCCACGACTATGTGACTACCTATGCGCGCCTGATCGGCACTCCCGGTGAAGCGAGAGCGTCCTGATCGGCGTCATTGTGGACGGAAACGAAACGACAGAGCTTGTGACGTATGAATCAACTCGACGAGCGTAAGCTTGATCCCGCCGTAGCCCTTGCCTCGCTCGACGAGGTTGCGCCCCGGGAGCCGCACCGACTGTTCGCCCTCAAGCAAGGCGACTGCTTCGCGGTGGCCGACGCTTATGGCGACATCCGCGGCGCCGGCGACGGCTTTTTCCGAGACGACACGCGTGTGCTTTCGGAATTCCGGCTGACGATCGGTGGCCGGCAAATGTCGCTGCTGGGCGCATCGCTCAGCCAGGACAATGTGCTTTTCACCTCGAACCTGACCAATCTGCCGATCCAGAGTGTCGGTGGCCGCGACATTCCGCAGGGCGCGATCCACATAGAACGCGTCAGGCTGCTTTGGCAGGACCGGCTGTTCGAGCGCATCACACTTTCCAACTACAGCCAGGAATCGTCGGCCATTCGGGTTTCGTTGCATTTCGCAGCAGATTTCCGCGACATGTTCGAGGTGCGCGGTTCGACCCGGCTCAAGCGCGGAATAGCCCACGCCGCCGAGACCAGTCCGACATCCGTGGTGCTTCGATATGACGGGCTGGACCAGCTCGTGCGCCTGTCGGCGATCTCGTTCTCGCAGGCGCCGGACAATTTGACCGCCAGCCGCGCGGATTTCCTGGTTGCGGTGACGAAGCGCAGCAGCGAGGTCCTCTATATCGAGGTCGGCCCGGAAGTGGCGGAAACACCCGACCGTGACCGTTTTCGGGCTGCCGCCGCCCGCGCTCGCTTCGGCATGCGCGCCAAACGCCGCCACGGCGCGACGGTGCACAGCTCCGGCCGCGTCTTCAACGACTGGATCGAACGCGCGCGCGCAGACGTGGCGTTGCTGACCACCGAGCTTGCAACCGGACCTTACCCCTATGCCGGCATACCCTGGTTCTCGACGGCGTTTGGCCGTGACGGGGTGATTTCCGCACTGCAGATGCTGTGGTTGAATCCTGGGTTGGCGCGCGGCGTACTTGCCTTTCTCGCCCAGCATCAGGCAACCGAAACGTCGCCGTTCAGCGATTCGCAGCCGGGCAAGATCATGCACGAGACCCGCAAGGGCGAGATGGCGGCGCTGCGGGAGCTCCCGTTCGGCCGCTATTACGGCGGTGTCGATACCACGCCGCTCTACATTCATCTCGCTTGCGCCTATGCGGATCGTACCGGCGACATGGCGTTCGTCGACAGCCTGTGGCCATCGCTCTGTGCAGCGGCCGAATGGACGGAGGAGACAAGCCGCGCGACCGGCTTCGTTACCTACCAGCGCGGCGCCGAGACCGGCCTCGCCAACCAGGGCTGGAAGGACAGTTTCGATTCCGTCTTCCATGCCGATGGCCGCATGCCCAAGGGGCCGATCGCCCTGGTCGAGGTGCAAGGCTACGTCTTTGCCGCGTTCCGTGGGCTGGCGGCGCTCGCCCGCCGCCGCGGCGAGGACGACAAGGCCGATCATTGGGAGGAACGCGCCGAAACCATGCGCGCCGCGGTGGAACGCCATTTCTGGATGGACGATCTCAATTTCTATGCACTGGCGATCGATGGTGCAGGCGAGCTCTGCAAGGTACGGACGTCGAATGCCGGCCATCTTCTCTATGTCGGGCTGCCCGAGCCGGAACGGGCGCAGATGGTCGCCGATCAGCTGCTCTCCGCGTCGTTCCACTCTGGTTGGGGAGTGAGGACGCTGGCCGACGATGCGATTTTCTTCAATCCGATGTCCTACCACAATGGCTCGATCTGGCCGCACGACACCGCCATGTGCGGTGCCGGCCTGGCACGTTACGGCGTGCGCGACAGCGTGGTCCGGCTGATGAGCGGCACGTTCGAATCGGCTGTCCATTTCAACATGCGGCTGCCGGAACTGTTCTGCGGCTTTACCCGGTCGCCGGGCGAAGCGCCGATCGCCTATCCCGTCGCGTGCCTGCCGCAGGCCTGGTCGGCGGGATCGGCCTTCATGCTGATGCAGGCCTGCCTTGGCCTCGAAATCGACGGCTGGAAGAGCGAAATCCGGGTCACCCGCCCAAGGCTGCCGATCGGCATCGACACGCTGACATTGCGGCATCTGGGTGTCGGCTCGACGGTGGTCGACCTCACATTCCAGCGTGTCGGCGACCGGGTCGTCGCCTTTCTCGCCGATCGGTATGAGGGGATGGTGCCGCTCATCGTGCGCACTTGATGCCGCCGCGCTGCGACGCATCGAAATGATGCCCGGCATTGCAATCGTCCGGAACCGATAGCCTCTTTGTGCGTTGCAAAATGGGCAGCGGGGGATGCTGTCGTCGTCACACGGCAGCGAACCAGAAAAACAAATAGAAACGGCTATCGGCCGGCCGGAGGCGAGATCACATTCGATGTCAGATTATACTGTAAACCTGCTCTGGGTTTTGCTGATTGCAAGTTTTGGCTTTTCCGCTTTTGCCATTCTCCTATCGATATCCCGCCAGCGCCGCGGCCGCGCAACGGCGGCCGCATACACGCCGAGCGAGGATGTCGCGTCGGAAGCGGCACGCAAGGTGCTGCGCGAGTTCGAAAAGAACGGCCAATCGGCCGATGCGGCACTCGTCACGTGGTCGCCCGACACCTTGCGCAAGATCCTGGCCGATGACCTGCCGGACGCACAGGTCATCGTCGTGTCCAACCGCGAACCCTACATCCACAACATCAAGGATGACGGCGTGCAACTTTTAGTGCCGGCCAGCGGGCTGGTTTCGGCACTCGAGCCCATCACCCGCGCCTGTGCCGGCACCTGGATCGCCTATGGCGGCGGCACGGCAGACCGCCTCACAGTCGACAAGGACGACCGGGTGCAGGTGCCGCCAGGCAATCCGTCCTACACGCTGCGCAGGGTCTGGCTGACGGAGGAGGAATATCAGGGCTATTATCTGGGTTTCGCCAATGAGGGGCTATGGCCGCTTTGCCATATCGCCTTCACCCGCCCCGTGTTTCGCGCCTCGGACTGGGACGCCTACGAGGCCGTCAACCGCAAATTCGCCGATACGGTGGTTGCCGAAGCCCGCAACGAACGGCCGATCGTGCTGGTGCAGGACTACCATTTTGCGCTGCTGCCGCGCATGATTCGCCAGCGCCTGCCGGACGCGATAGTCATCACCTTCTGGCATATCCCCTGGCCCAATTCGGAAGTGTTTAGCATCTGTCCGTGGCGTGAGCGGATCCTGGAGGGACTGCTCGGCAGTTCGATCATCGGCTTTCACACCCAATTCCATGCCAACAACTTCACCGAAAGTGTCGACCGCTTTCTGGAGAGCCGGATAGAACGGGCAGACGCGGCAATCTCCTATGGTGGGCAGACCACATTGGTCCACGCTTATCCCATTTCCATAGAATGGCCGGCCCAATTGCTGGCAAAACTGCCGTCTGTCGAGGAGTGCCGCGCCCGTGTCCGCGACAGATTCGGCCTGTCAGCGGATACCAAACTGTGCATCGGAGTCGAGCGCCTCGACTACACGAAAGGCATTCTCGATCGCTTCCATGCCTTGGACGAATTGTTCACGAAATATCCCGAATGGATAGGCAAGGTGGTTTTCCTGCAGATCGCGGCGCCGAGCCGGGGGACATTGCCCGCCTACCAGCAACTCCACGACGAATGCCGCCGCTATGCCGACGAGCTCAACCGACGCTATGGCAGCGAGACATACAGTCCTATCCTGATGGTCGCCGAACATCATCGGCAGGAGCAGGTCTACGAGGTCTATCGCGCCGCCGACATCTGCATGGTCACCAGCCTGCATGACGGCATGAACCTTGTCGCCAAGGAATTCGTCGCAGCGCGCGACGACGAACAAGGCGTGCTTTTGCTCAGCACCTTCGCCGGTGCCTCGCGCGAACTGCTGGAAGCACTGATCGTTAACCCCTACGATGCGGCCATGATGAGCGAGGCGCTGTTGCAGGCGCTGACGATGACGCCGGAAGAGCAGCACGAACGTTTGCGGCCGATGCGCGAGATGGTCCGCGACAACAATGTCTACCGCTGGGCCGGCAGCATGCTGCTGGACGCCGCGCGCCTGCGCAAACGCGGCGATCTCGACAGGGTGACCGGAACCGGCGAGCGCCCGCCATTGAACACCAACAACGTCATCTCGATGTTCGAGCGGGCACGGAAGGCAGCATCGTGAAAAGCTTTGAACAACCGCCGGCTTTGAACCTGCCGCTAGGGCAATGGGCGCTCTTCCTCGACATCGACGGAACCTTGCTGGAACACGCTGCCCATCCCGACGCGGTGTTTGTCGGCGAGGAATTGCGCAATCTGCTTGGACGCATCGAGCGGGGGCTGGATGGTGCGGTCGCTTTCATCACCGGCCGATCGATCCCCGCCGTGGACAAGCTGTTCCATCCGCTGAAGCTGCGGATCGCCGGACTGTATGGGCTGGAGCACCGGCTGACGCCGACCGGTCCGATCGATACCGCCGACGCGCCGGCCGACATCGCCGCCCTTGCCGACGAGATCGAGGCCGAACTGGGCAGCGGCAAGGTCTATGTCGAGCGCAAGGGGCCGGTCCTTGCCGTTCATACAAGAGCAGCACCGCAACTGCTTGCGCCCGCAATCCAGCTCGTCGAACAGGCATTGGCCCGGCTTCCGAAGGGTTATCGGGTGCTTCCGGGAAACGCCGGCGTCGAGCTCATGCCCCTGGAAGCCGTCAAAGGTGCAGCCATCCGGCGTTTTATGGACATTCCGCCCTTTGTCGGCCGGCGGCCGATATTCCTCGGAGACGATACATCGGACGAACACGGTTTCGAGGCGATCAATGAAATTGGCGGCATCTCCATCCGCGTGAAGCCGAACGGGCCGACGGCCGCAAACTATGCCCTCGACGACGTGACCGGCGCAATAGCCTGGCTCAAGGCCAGTTTCGAGACATCGGCGGTCTCCGGTGCTCGACCGGCCGACAAGCAGGCAGAGACCGAATCAAGGGCGAAGATCAACATCGCAGCCACGGCATCGTCCGGCCGATAAGCGCGGTTCTCATTGAATGTCTTTAAGGCCAAAGCCGGCAAATCGTCTGCTTGCCGGTTCCCCTGCGTCAGGCTTAACCTGCTGCCATCCGTGGAGGCGCGTGCCATAACGAGGGAGGACATAGCAATGACCATACAAGGCGCATCACCGGACCTGTACAATGACGATCTCGCCCCGGCGAAGGTTCGAAACTGGGGACCGTTCTCGATCTTCAACGTCTGGACGTCGGATGTCCACAGCCTGTGGGGCTACTATCTGGCGGCCAGCCTGTTCCTGTTTTGCGGCGGCTTCGTCAACTTCATCATCGCCATCGGTATCGGTTCGCTGATCATCTATGCATTGATGAACATGGTCGGCTATGCCGGCGTGAAGACCGGGGTGCCCTACCCTGTCCTGGCGCGTGCCTCCTTCGGCATCTGGGGCGCCAACATACCGGCGCTGGTGCGCGCCATCGTCGCCTGCTTTTGGTACGGCGCGCAGACGGCGGCTGCCTCAGGCGCGATCGTAGCTCTGCTGATCCGCTCGCAATGGTTCGCCGACTTCAACCAGAGCACACATTTCCTCGGCCACTCCGGGCTCGAGGTGATCTGCTTCGCCGTCATCTGGGCGCTGCAGCTCCTGATCATCCAGAAGGGCATGGAAACGGTGCGCCGCTTCCAGGATTGGGCCGGACCGGCGGTGTGGGTGATGATGCTGATCCTGGCCATCTATCTTTGCATCAAGGCAGGCACCTTCGCCTTCACCAGCGAGATCCCGATGGATGTGCTGCTGGAAAAGACGAAGGACGCGGGCGTGCCGGGCACGCCGGGCTCCTGGACCTCGCTGTTTGCGGTGGCGGCTATCTGGGTGACCTATTTCTCCGCCCTCTATCTCAACTTCTGCGATTTCGCCCGCTATGCGCCGGACAAGGCATCGCTGCGCAAGGGCAACATCTGGGGCCTGCCGGTCAATCTCATCCTGTTCTCGCTTGTCGCCGGCGTCACGACGATCGCCGCCTTCGACGTTTATGGCGAAGTGCTGCTGCATCCCGACCAGATCTCGGCGAAGTTCGACAGCTGGTTCCTGGCGGCGCTCGCAGCGCTGACTTTTGCGGTGGCGACGCTCGGCATCAATGTGGTGGCGAACTTCGTGTCGCCAGCCTTCGACTTCTCCAACGTCTTTCCACGCCAGATCGACTTCAAGAAGGGCGGTTACATCGCGGCGTTGATAGCGCTTGTGCTTTATCCCTTCGCGCCCTGGGAAGGCAGTGCTGCCTCCTTCGTCAACATCATTGGCGCGACGATGGGGCCGATCTTCGGCGTGATGATGGTCGACTATTACCTGATCCGGAAGGGCGAGGTCGACGTCGAGGCGCTCTACAGGGAGAATGGCGAATTCCGCTTCCAGGGCGGCTGGCATGTCAATGCCTTCATCGCCGCCGGCATCGGCGCGGTCTTCTCCTCGATCCTGCCCAACTTCACCAGTCTGCTGCCGTCATGGTGGGGCGTCTATGGCTGGTTCTTCGGCGTGGCAATTGCCGGCGTCATCTATTACGTGCTGCGCACGATGGCACTCGGTGCCGGAGCCAGGATAGCCAAGGCTTGAGCGATTCGGGGCGGCGCAAGCCGCCCCGTTCATTCTGCGACCATCTCGGCCAGGCGGCGTACGGTGTTCCAGTTGCGCGAGGTGCCGATGCCCAGGCGTTTGTGACTGACCGCTGCAAGCAGCCGCGAACTCGGCGTCTCGCGGGAAAAGACGATCCAGATGTCGCCGCCGACAATCCGCAGCTTCTCGCCCTTGCCGGCATAGGCCTCAAGCGCCGCGGCGGCCTCGTCGCGAACGGGCGCCCGCATCACGCGCACCGCCACCTGGTCCGCGGCCTCAGCCGATTCGGCTGGGAACGGATTGCCGGCCGCCAGCTTCAGCCAGCCGTCGGCGCGGCGCACGACGATGTCGACGTGGCGGCCGAAAGTCTTTGCGAACGCCGCCTCCAGCCGCTGCTCCAACGCCGCAAGTTCTGCTTCTTGCGCCTCGAAAACAAGATTGCCGGTCGCCACCAGCGTGCGCGGGTTATTCAGGCCCAGGCCTTCGGCCATAGCCTTCAGATCGGACATGACAACCCGCCGCCCCTCGCCCAGGACAATGCTGTAGAGCAGCGCGGCGTAAGTTTGCATGGGCGGCTAGTCTAGACCAGCCGCGACTGCTCTACCGCCGCCTCGATGAAGCTGGCAAACAGCGGGTGTGGATCGAGCGGCCGGCTTTTCAGCTCGGGATGGTACTGCACGCCGATGAACCAGGGGTGGTCTGGATATTCGACCGTTTCCGGCAGCACGCCATCCGGCGACATGCCGGCAAACACCAGGCCGCAATTCTCGAGCCGCTCCTTGTAGTCGACATTGACCTCGTAGCGGTGACGATGGCGTTCGGAAATCTGGGTATCGCCATAGATCTCAGCGATCTTCGATCCCTTGGCGAGGTCGGCCTGGTAGGCACCGAGCCGCATGGTCCCGCCAAGGTCGCCGGTTTCCCTGCGCTTTTCCAGCATGTTGCCCTTCAGCCATTCGGTCATCAAGCCGACGACCGGCTCCTCGGTCGGGCCGAACTCGGTCGATGATGCGTGCTCGACGCCGGCCAGCGAACGCGCCGCCTCGATGCAGGCCATCTGCATGCCGAAGCAGATGCCGAAATACGGCACCTTGCGCTCGCGCGCGAACTTCGCCGCCAGGATCTTGCCCTCCGAGCCGCGCTCGCCAAAACCGCCGGGGACGAGAATGCCATGGACCTTCTCCAGCCACGGCGCCGGGTCTTCCTTCTCGAATATCTCGCTTTCGATCCAGTCGAGCTTGACCTTCACCCGGTTGGCGAGGCCACCATGCGATAACGCCTCGATCAGCGATTTGTAGGCGTCCTTGAGGCCGGTATATTTGCCGACGACGGCAATGGTCACTTCGCCTTCCGGATTGTGGATGCGGTTGGACACCGCTTGCCACCGTTCCATGCGCGGCTTCGGCGCCGGATCGATGCCGAAGGCGGCCAGCACTTCCGAGTCGAGCCCTTCATTGTGATAGGCCATCGGCACGTCGTAGATGTGCGGGACGTCGAGCGCCTGGATGACGGCGCTTTCGCGGACATTGCAGAACAGCGACAGCTTTCTGCGCTCTTCCTTGGGGATCGGCCGGTCGGCGCGGACCAGCAGTATGTCGGGTGCAATGCCGATGCCGCGCAACTCCTTGACCGAATGCTGCGTCGGCTTGGTCTTCAGTTCGCCTGCCGTCGGAATGTAAGGCATTAAGGTCAGGTGGACGTAGACGGCGTTGTTGCGCGGCAGGTCGTTGCCGAGCTGGCGGATCGCCTCCAGGAACGGCATCGCTTCGATGTCGCCGACGGTGCCGCCGATCTCGCACAGCACGAAATCGTAATCGTCATTGCCGTTGAGGACGAAGTTCTTGATCTCGTCGGTGACGTGCGGAATGACCTGCACGGTGGCGCCGAGATAGTCGCCGCGCCGCTCGCGCTCGATGATGTTCTTATAGATGCGGCCGGTGGTGATGTTGTCTTGCTGGTTGGCCGAGCGGCCGGTGAAGCGCTCATAATGGCCAAGATCGAGATCGGTCTCGGCCCCGTCATCGGTCACAAAGACTTCGCCGTGCTGATAGGGCGACATCGTGCCGGGATCGACATTGAGATAGGGATCGAGCTTTTTGATGCGTGCGCGATAGCCCCGCGCCTGCAAGAGAGCCCCAAGGGCCGCCGCAGCAATGCCTTTTCCAAGTGAGGAAACCACGCCGCCTGTGATGAATACATATCGCGCCATGGGAGTCATCGCTTAACGCGGCCGAATTGATTCCGCCAGAGAAAAAACCGCCGCGAAGGCTTTTTCCCAAGAAGGCGCTCTGGTCGTTGGCGTATCAAAACAAAAGGGCCGGCGAGGCCGGCCCTTTTGGCACGATCTGTCAAAGCGTCAGATGATGACGACTTTGGTGCCTACTTTCACCCGGCGGTAAAGGTCCATGACGTGCTCGTTGATCATGCGGAAGCAGCCATTGGAGGCGCTGGTTCCGATCGACTGCGGCGCGATGGTGCCGTGAATGCGCAGGTGGGTATCCTTCTTGCCGTCGTAAAGATAGATGGCGCGCGCACCGAGCGGATTGTCGCCGCCGCCGGGCATACCGTCCTTGTATTGGCCATAGTGCTTGGGTTCGCGCTTTTGCATATCCAGCGTCGGAATCCAGCGCGGCCATTCCTGCTTGTCGCCGACGGCAACCGTACCCTTGAACTGCAGGCCTTCCCGGCCGACCGCGATGGCATAACGGCGGGCGGTTGACGATGATTCGACGAGGTAGAGACGGCGAGCGCTGGTATCGATGACGATGGTGCCCGGGTTGTAGCCAGTGAATTCGACCTCCTGCGGCACGAATTCCGGCTTGACCTTGAACTGCCGCTTGGCCTGCTTCCTTTCGAGTGCGGCGTCGAGCGCGCGTGTTTCCGGAAGCAGCGACATTGACGACGAAGTTGTGCCGCCGAACAGTCCCGCGAACAGCCCGACGCTCTGCGGCTTCTGCCCCACCGGTTCGCTGCGCAACTCGCCATTGTTGCCGGTCAGGGCAACGTTCATGGCCTCGGTCGGGATCGGCTCGGCCGACTGGATCGGCGCAATCGGTTCGATGATGTTGAGGGTCTTCTTCTTCTTGGCTGGCGTAGCGTCAGCCACCTTCGCCGCCGCGAGCGGCTGGCTCTTCTTGGCAAGGAATGCCTGCCGTTCCGCATCGGCTTTGGCTTTCGCCGCCTCCCGCATCGCCAGCTTCCTGGCTTCGAGTGCTTTGGCGCGAGCGGCTTCCTTGTCGGCTGCGATCTTGGCTTCGATCTTGCGGATCTGCGCAAGGTCGTCCGGCGTCGGATCTTTCTTCTTCTTGAGAAGCTTCAATTGCGCCGCATCGCTTTTGGCAGCGACGTTGACGACGTCGGTTGTTGCTGCGGCTTTATGGGCCGAGTTTGCCGTCGGCATGGCCGCGTAAGCGGGCGCACCTAGGCTGAGCACGGCACAAAGGCCGGCAAAAATGAAGCTGCGAAGCTGCATGGGGAAGATCCGATCGTTCAATGCTTGTTGCCCACGGCATCGCCCGGCGCCCCCCAAGGACGCCGAGAATGCCGCGTGCAACCTATAATCGATTAGCCGGAAGCGCCTCAAGCGCGCGGTGCGGTCGAATCTTCGTGATCGTGCGGCATTTGCCGCGACTGTGTTCAAACGACAACAGATCGCGGCATAAGATGCCCGATTACTGGTTGGGGACCTGCGGCGTGGCCGGCGCGGTGGCGCCGTTTGTCGCTGGCGGCGTCGCCGGAGCGGTTGCCGGCGGCGTCGTTGCCGCGCCATTGCCGGACGGCGGGGTCGGCGCCGTGGTGCCCGAAGGCGGCGTCGGCGTCGTGGTTCCGGGCAATTGGTTGAGTACGCCCTTGCCTGCCCCGTCCGAGGTCGCCGGCACGCGATCGAGAATGTCGATCGGCTTCTCGCCATAGCGCGCTACGATCGACAGTGTCAGCGAAGTGACGAAGAAAGCTGCGGCCAGGATCGCCGTCGCCCGCGTCAGCGCATTGGCGGCGCCACGCGCGGTCATGAAGCCCGATCCGCCGCCGATGCCGAGGCCGCCGCCTTCGGAGCGCTGCAGCAGCACCACGCCGACAAGCGCGAGCACGACCATGAGGTGGACGACGATCAGTACGGTTTCCATAATTTATCCTGGCAAGGCCTGGTGCGGCCGCTGATTTGGAGGCGGCTCAATACAATGCTTTGACGGCATTTCCAAGCCCGTGGCCGGAATATGGGAAGCAATGCGTCCTTTGCAACGATTTCGGCGCCGGCCGTCCGCTCAAATGCAGCAAGCAGCCTTGTATCAAGCGATGTTTCGATAGGCTTCCGCGATGCCGAGGAAGTCCGCCGCCTTTAGGCTGGCGCCGCCGACCAGCGCGCCATCGACATTCCTGACGCCTAGCAACTCGACGGCGTTGGACGGCTTGACCGAGCCGCCGTAGAGAATGCGCATCTTGGCCGCCGTATTGCCGAGCTTCCGGGCCAGTTCTTCGCGGATATGCGCATGTGCCTCGGCGACGTCGGCGGCGGTCGGGGTCAAGCCGGTGCCGATCGCCCATACCGGCTCATAGGCAATGACGGTGTTGGAAGCCGTGGCGTTTGGCGGGACCGAGCCAGCGACCTGGCGCGACAGCACGTCGAGCGTGGCTCCTGCTTCGCGTTCGGCTCTTGTCTCACCAATGCAGATGATGGCCACCAGCCCGGCACGCCATGCGGCGGAGGCCTTGGCCTGCACTAAGGCATCGTCCTCCTTGCGATCGGCGCGGCATTCGGAATGGCCGACAATGACATGGCTGGCTCCTGCATCCTTCAGCATCTCGGCCGAAATGCAGCCGGTATAGGCGCCGCTTTCCTCGGTGTGGCAATCCTCTCCGCCGGCCCGCACCGGTGTGCGCGACAGAATCTCGGCGGCGTGCGCAAGTAAGGTCGCCGGCACGCAGAGCACCGCTTCGGTCTCGGCGTCGAGCCCGCTCATGAAGCCGTTGCCGATCATCCTGAGCTCGTTGAGCGAGGCGCTGGTACCGTTCATTTTCCAGTTGCCGGCGACGAGCGGGCGGATTCCAGGCGTCATGGGATTGTTTCTCCGGGCAATTTCCAGCTGGCCCTCACTATCAAAATCAGGCCATAAAGCAATCGACAGTGAGCAGGAAGGGCGCTATTGCGCTTGTTTCAGACTCGGCGCATGCGAAATGCGCAAAAATCGGAAGTACTCATGCTTGGTATGTTGAGAAGTGCGGCGGGGACCTGGGTCGCGAAACTGCTGCTGTCATTGTTGGTGTTGAGCTTCGCCGTCTGGGGTATCTCGGGACGGCTGATGGGCGGTCTTGCCGGCCATGACGCCGTGATCACGGCCGGAGGCACCAAGGTCTCTATCAACGAATACCGCCTCGCCTACGATCGCCAGCTCAGCGTCATGTCGCAGCAATTCGGCCAGCGCATCAGCCGTGAGCAGGCGACGGCGCTCGGCATCGACAACCAGGTGCTGGCGCAACTCGTATCGGGTGCCGTCCTCGACGAACAGGCCCGCAAGCTCGGCCTCGGCCTGTCCAAGGACCGGCTCGCCGAACTGACGCGTGAAGACCCGGCGTTCAAAGGGCCTGCCGGAACCTTCGACAGGAGAACGTTCGAGTACCTGCTTCGGCAGATCGGCATGCGGCCGGAAGACTATTTGAAGAACCGCGCCCAGGTCGCGGTCCGCCAGCAGATCGTCGAGGCGGTTTCGGATGGCCTCAAGGCCCCTGATACATTCTTCAAGGCGGTCGCGCTCTATCGCGGCGAAGATCGCACCATCGACTACCTGACCTTGCCGAAATCGCTTGTCGAGCCGATAGAAGCGCCGTCCGACAGCGTGCTTTCGGCCTATTTCGAGGAAAACAAGAAAACCTACGCCGCTCCCGAATACCGCAAGTTCTCCTATGTCAGGCTCGAGCCGGAAGACATCATGGATTTGAGCGCGGTGACCGACCAACAGGTCAGCGACGACTACAACAAGAACAAGGCGCGCTACACCACGCCGGAGATGCGCACCATCGAGCAGCTTGTATTCAAGACGCCTGATGCCGCAAAGGCGGCGCTCGATTCGCTCAGGACCGGCGCGACCTTCGACAAGATCGTCGCCGCCGAGGGCAAGACCCCGGCCGACACGCTGCTCGGCACGCTGGCCAAGGACAAGATCGCCGACAAGGCGGTCGCCGACGCTGCCTTCAAGCTCAACGTCAATGAGGTCAGCCCGGTCGTACAAGGCGCATTTGGTCCCGTTCTGCTGCGCGTCACCGAGATCAAGCCGGAAGTGGTGAAGCCGCTGGTCGAAGTATCCGAGCAGATCCGCAAGGACCTGGCACTGGGTGAGGCAAGCCGCATCTTGCTGGACGTGCACGACAATTACGAGGATACGCGCGCCTCGGGCAGTTCGCTCGCCGAGGCAGCCGCCAAATTGAAGCTGAAGGTCGTCACCATCGACGCCATCGACCGCACCGGCCAACGGCCGGATGGAAGCATCGTCAAAGACCTGCCGGAATCGCCGGCGCTCATCAAGGCAGTGTTCGAATCCGAACCCGGAACCGACAATGAAGGTCTCACCACCGCCGATAACGGCTTCGTCTTCTACGACGTGAGCGCGATCACGCCGGCCCGTGACCGCACATTGGACGAAGTCCGCCAGAAGGTCGTGGCCGACTGGACCGCGGCGGAGACCACCAAACGGCTCACCGCAAAAGCGCAAGAGCTCGAGAAGCGTCTCAAGGCCGGCGCGACGCTCGAGGTGATCGCCGGTGAGCTCAAGCTCGAAAAACAGACCAAGCGCGGCGTCAAGCGCGATGCTGACGACGTCGATTTCGGCAAGGAAGGGGCCGCCGCGATGTTCGGCGTCGGCGAAGGCGGCACCGGGCTGATCCCCTCGCCCACCGGCGACGGACAAATCTTGTTCAAGGTTGCCGAGGTATTCGAGCCGGCCGGGGCCGACGCCAGCTCAGTACCCCAGGACGCACAGAAATCCTTCACATCCGGCATGTCCGACGACCTGCTCGACCAGTTGGTAGCGCAGTTGCAGACGCAATATGACGTCCGCATCGATCAGACGGCCGTAACCCAAGCCCTGGCCAGATGAGCGCACTGAAGATCCACATCGCCAAGGTCGCCGCCGGCAGCGCTCTTTCTTTCGAGGAGGCGCGCGAGGCCTTCGACATTATCATGTCGGGCGATGCTACTCCGGGCCAGATAGGCGGCTTCCTGATGGCATTGCGCGTGCGCGGCGAGACCGTCAGCGAGATCGCCGGCGCTGTCGCCACCATGCGCGCCAAGATGCTGCGCGTCGAAGCCCCCGAGGGCGCCATCGACATTGTCGGCACCGGCGGCGACAATTCGCACAGCGTCAACATTTCGACCGCATCCGCCTTCGTCATCGCCGGCAGCGGCGTGCCCGTCGCCAAGCACGGCAATCGCGGACTGTCCTCGCTGACCGGCGCCGCCGATGTGCTGATCGCATTGGGCGTCAAGATCGACATCCCTCCGGAGACGATCGGCCGCTGCATTCACGAGGCCGGCGTTGGCTTCATGTTCGCGCCGGCGCATCACCCGGCGATGAAGCATGTCGGCCCGACCCGGGTCGAGCTCGGCACCCGCACCATCTTCAATCTGCTGGGCCCGCTTTCCAATCCGGCCAGTGTCAGACGGCAGATGGTCGGCGTGTTCCTGCCCGAATGGATCATGCCGGTGGCAGAAACGTTGAAGGAGCTTGGCGCCGACCACGCCTGGGTCGTCCATGGCGACGGCTATGACGAGATCACCACCACCGGCGAAACGCAGGTCGCCGAATTGGCCGGCGGCGAGATACGCAGCTTTGTGCTGACCCCGGAAGCAGTCGGGCTGACGCGTCACACCAAGGACGAGTTGCGCGGCGGCGACGCCGCCCACAACGCCCAGGCACTGCGCGACATGCTGGGCGGCGCCGCTGGCGCCTTTCGCGATACGGTGCTGATGAATGCCGGCGCCGGGCTGGTGGTAGCCGGCAAGGCGACGACGCTTGCCGACGGCATGGTAACGGCGGCGCAGGCCATCGACAGCGGCCGCGCGCTGAAAGTGCTCGACAGGCTGGTCGAGATTTCGAACGGTTAAAACCATGTCCGACATCCTGCGCAAGATCGAGGCTTACAAGCGCGACGAGATCGCGGCGGCCAAGGCACGCGTGCCATTGGCCGAGATCAAGGCACGGGCGACGGATGCCGACGCGCCGCGCGGATTTCTTTCCGCCCTTGAAGCAACGCGCAAATCCGGCGGGTTTGCGCTGATTGCCGAAATCAAGAAAGCTAGCCCATCCAAAGGCCTGATCCGCGCCGATTTCGATCCGCCGGCGCTGGCCAGGGCCTATGCGAAAGCCGGTGCCGCCTGCCTTTCGGTGCTGACCGACACACCCTCTTTCCAAGGCGCGCCCGAATTCCTCACCGCTGCGCGCGCTGCCGTCGAGTTGCCTACCTTACGCAAGGATTTCCTGTTCGACCCCTATCAGGTCTACGAGGCCAGGGCATGGGGCGCCGATGCCATCCTGATCATTATGGCCAGCGTCGACGACGCGTTGGCAAGAGAACTCGAAGCGACAGCTTTCGGGCTCGGCATGGACGCGCTGGTCGAAGTGCATGATGAGGCGGAAATGGAACGTGCGCTGCGGCTGTCGTCGCGGCTGATCGGCATCAACAATCGCAATCTCCGGACTTTCGAAACCAGCCTCGAGACCTCGGAACGGCTGGTACCGATGGTGCCGGGCGGCCGCCTTCTAGTCAGTGAGAGCGGAATCTTTTCGCATGACGATTGCCGCCGGCTGGAGCGGAGCGGCATCGCTACTTTCCTGGTCGGCGAGAGCCTGATGCGTCAACAGGACGTGGCTGCGGCAACGCGCCTGCTGTTGACGGGCAAGGCGCCGGCAGAGGCGGTCTGAGATGGCGGCCGCCCTCACCCATCTTGGCGCGCAGGGCGAAGCCAACATGGTCGATGTCGGCGACAAGGCTGAGACGGTGCGCACGGCAGTCGCGGAAGGTTTTGTCGCGATGCGGCCCGAGACGCTGGACGTGATCCTCGCCGGCGACGCCAAGAAGGGCGACGTGCTGGGCACCGCGCGCATTGCCGGCATCATGGCGGCCAAGAAGACGCATGAGCTGATCCCGCTTTGCCATCCGCTGCTGCTGACTAGGATATCTGTCGATATCGAGCCGGACGTCGCACTGCCCGGCCTGAAGGTGACGGCATTGACCCGCGTCACTGGCAAGACCGGCGTTGAAATGGAGGCCTTGAGTGCCGTCTCGGTCGCTTGCCTGACCATCTACGACATGGCCAAGGCGGTCGACCGCGCCATGGTCATCTCCGGCATCAGGCTGGTTGAAAAGACCGGCGGTAAATCCGGCGACTACAAGATCACCGGGGCCACCGAGGCAGGCCGCTAATGGCGCTGGTCCCAGTTGCCGAGGCGCTCGAGCGCCTGCTGGACGGAGCAGTTGCGCTGCCGGGCGAACGTGTCGCGCTGCTGGATGCCGCCGACCGCGTGCTGGCGGAGCCGGTTGTGGCGCTCCGCACCCAGCCGCCGTTCAACGCCTCCGCCATGGACGGCTATGCCGTGCGGGCGGCTGACATCGCGTCCCTACCCGCAAGGCTTTCGGTGATCGGCATAGCGCCGGCCGGACGCGGCTTTGCCGGAACGGTGCAGCAGCGGCAGGCCGTGCGCATCTTTACCGGCGCGCCGCTTCCCGAAGGCACCGACACTATCGTCATCCAGGAGAACGTCCGCGACCTCGGCGGCGGCAGCGTCGAAGTGACAGAGCCGACGGTGCAGGGGCGCAACATCCGCCGCCTTGGGCTCGATTTCGCCAAGGGCGATGTCCTGCTGCCCAAAGGCCGCCTGCTCGATTCGGCCGCCTTGTCGCTGGCGGCATCGGCCAATCACCCCGAGGTCGGCGTGGTCAAACGGCCGCTGGTCGCCATCATCGCCACCGGCGACGAATTGCTGCCGCCGGGCAGCGAGCTTGGCCCCGACCAGATCATCTCCTCTAACGCCTATGGTGTCGCTGCCGCCGCACAGTCGGTCGGTGCGCGGGCGCTCGACCTCGGTATCGCGCCGGACCGCAGGGAGGCGATCGCGGCATTGGTTGAAAAGGCCGTGAAGGCTGGCGCGAACGTCATCGTCACGCTGGGCGGTGCCTCGGTCGGCGACCACGACTTCGTCCATGACGTGCTGATCGGGCAAGGCATGACGCTCGATTTCTGGAAGATCGCCATGCGACCGGGCAAGCCGCTGATGTTCGGGCGGCTGGGCGACATTCGCTGCATCGGCCTGCCCGGCAACCCCGTGGCGAGCCTGGTCTGCGCTCAGCTCTTCCTGAAGCCGCTGCTGGCGCGGCTCGGCGGCCGCGCCTTTCAGCAGGATATCCGTCGGGCACGGCTCGGTGCTGCCATGCCGGCCAACGATCTCAGGCAAGATTATGTGCGGGCTGTTGTCACAGACGACGCTGGTGCGCTCGTGGCGACGCCGTTCGGCATCCAGGACTCCTCGATGCTGAAAATGCTGGCCGATGCCAACGGGCTGATCGTCCGCGCGCCGTTCGCGCCTGCTGCGGCGGCGGGCTCCCCCTGCGACGTGCTGATGCTACGCTGAACCTGCCTCACTCCGAGATCAAGGTCCGGGTCAGCGGATGGTCTGGATCGGCCAAACCGTCGATGATGTTGAAATGATGCCGGTCGGGCTCGACTACGGAGCTGGTCGCGGCACCCAGGCCGATCCAGATGTTGGCCAGCAACGCGCTCTGGCGCAGGAATTCGGCGCGCTCGCCGCCGCCGGCCCAGCAGGTCAGGCGGGCCTTTTCCATCGGGCGCAGCAGCACCGGACTTTCGGCCTGCGCCTCGGCCTCATCGATCGCCAGCGTCTCGTTCATGCCGGTGCGCATGATCGGGCGCAAATCATGCACCCCCGAGATCGACACCACGTGACGAACGCGCCGGACCACTTCGGGCGCCAGCGGCGTCGTCCTGGTAACCATCCGGCTAACAAGATGGCCGCCGGCCGAGTGCCCGGTCAGCATCAGCGGCCCTGCGACCATCGCCGCCGCCTTGCCTATCGCCGCGCCGACTTCCTTGACGATGCCGCCAATGCGTATCTGCGGACAGAGCGTGTAGGACGGCATGGCAACTGCATAGCCGCGATCAACAGCGCCCGCGGCAAGATGTGACCAGAAACTCTTGTCGAATGCCATCCAGTAGCCGCCATGGACGAACACCACGACCCCCTTCGGCTTGGTGGCCGGCAGGAAAAGATCGAGCCGGTTGCGCGGGTTATCGCCATAGGCCAGGTCGAGCCGCGCCCTGCCCTCGGTCGAAAGCGCCTCGCGGAAAACCTGCGCGGGCTCGACCCAGGCCGCCGGCCAGCGATCGCTGCCGGCTATGTTGGCGCCGTTGGCATAGGCGTTGTCCCAATCGGCAATGTGACGTTCGAACACCCTGCGCCCTCCCTGGCAATTATGGCCTTGCAACCTGGCCGCGAGCATCGCGCGGCGCGTCGTCGCCAGCCTCACGATTCCAGCTCTCGCATCGATCTCAAGTGACAGCCGCCTTGATGGCGAAGCGCGCATCCTTCCACGCACCGGTGCACAGGATGTCCTCAAGCACTTCGACGGCCTGCCAGACATCGGCATAGCCGACATAGAGCGGGGTGAAGCCGAAGCGCATGGTCGATGGCGCGCGAAAATCGCCGATCACACCACGTTCGATCAGCGCGCGCATGATCTGGTAGCCATGCTCATGCATGAATGAAATCTGGCTGCCGCGTTTTTCCCCGTCGCGCGTGCTTTCGAGCGTGAGACCGTAAGTGCCGCACTTTGCCTCGACAAGCTCGATGAACAGATCGGCCAGTGCGATGCTCTTCTTGCGCACCGCCGTCATGTCGACATCGTCCCAGATGTCGAGCGCGCCCTTCAGCGTGCGCATCGAGAGTATCGGCTGGGTGCTGCACAGAAACCGGCGGATGCCGGTGCCGGCCGCATAGCCTGGCTCGAAGGCGAAGGGCCGTGCATGGCCCCACCAGCCGGTGAGCGGCTGCTGGATGTCGGAAAGATGCCGCTCAGCCGCATAGATGAAGGCAGGCGCGCCCGGGCCGCCATTCAGATATTTGTAGGTGCAGCCAACGGCAAAATCGGCGTTGGCTTTGTCGAGCTCGACTGGCATCGCGCCAGCGGTGTGGCAGAGATCCCAGACGATCATCGCCCCGGCTTCCTGGGCCCTGCGCGTCAGAGCCGGCATGTCGCGCAGTTCGCCCGATTTGTAGTTGACGTGGTTGACCAGCACCACGGCGGTGCGATCGTCGATCAGCTCCTCGATGGTCGGCGCGTCGACCCCCGAGAGGCGCAGCAGCGCATCTTTTCGCGTCGAAACCACACCCTCAGCCATGTAGAGGTCTGTCGGAAAACTATCGCCCTCGGCGACGATGGCCTGCCGCTCCGGTCGCATGGCCATGGCCGCGTGCAGCAGCTTGTAGATGTTGACCGACGTCGTGTCGCAGACCACCGTCTGGCCGACCGCGGCACCGATCAGGCGCCCGAGCTGGTCGCCAAGTTCAAGCGGCATGTTGAACCAGCGGGCCGTGTTCCATGCGCGGATGAGATCATGCGACCATTCTTCGGTCGCGGCCTTGCGCAATTCATCGAAGGCGGCACGTGAAGCAGCTCCTAGCGAATTGCCGTCGAGATAGATCACTCCTTGCGGCAAGACAAAGCGGTCGCGCATCGCGCGCAGCGGATCCGCGGCATCCATCGCCTTTACGGCCACGAGATCGGGAATTCCCGTCATGATTTGCCTGCTCCCTCAAAAAATCCAACGCAACGCCGGACACGCATCAACTGTTCTTCCATTACCGGATAGCGCGTAGCAAGGCTCCACCGGCGAGAAGCAGCCTGACCAGGCGGTGGAAACCTGGAGTTAGCCCGAGGTTGGCGTTTTGAGTTCGTTTCGTTCACGGTGCATTGACCAAACCGCACAGTCGATACGGGTTCAATTCCGTGCCCTTTGCCGACCGACGGCCGATGCCAGTGCCGCCTTCAAGGAGGCCAGAACGGCGCAAACGAAAGCAGAATCAAGGGGATGAGGCTCGCGGCGGTGAAAATACGGTACGCCGGTAGGGGACGTCGTTTGTTTCCCGAGCCTTAACGCATTCATTAAACTTTAAACAGTTGCGGAACACAACTGGAACAGATAGTGTCTGTTCTGGGTTTGTTTTCTGATTCTGTTGGGGGTCGCTATGCTGACACGCAAACAACACGAACTGCTTATGTTCATCCACGAAAGGTTGAAGGAAAGCGGTATCCCACCTTCCTTCGACGAGATGAAGGAAGCGCTCGACCTGGCTTCCAAATCCGGAATCCACCGACTGATTACGGCGCTGGAGGAGCGCGGCTTCATTCGCCGTTTGCCCAACCGGGCCCGTGCGCTGGAGGTACTACGCCTGCCTGACTCGATCGCCCCCGGCCTCAATGCGGCACGCAAGTTCTCGCCGAGTGTCATCCAGGGCAGTCTTGGGCAAGGTGCCCCTCGGCAGGGCAAGCCCACATCGTCGCGCGTCCCTGCAGCCGGCAATGACGACGATGTCGTCGCCGCCGTTTCGATCCCGGTAATGGGCCGCATCGCCGCTGGTGTGCCGATCGATGCTATCCAGCACCAGACGCATTCGATTTCGGTGCCGCCGGATATGATCATGGGCGGCGAGCATTATGCGCTCGAGGTCAAAGGCGATTCGATGATCGAGGCTGGCATTTTCGACGGCGACACGGTGATCATCCGCAACGCCGATACGGCGAGCCCCGGTGAGATCGTGGTGGCCCTGGTCGACGAGGAGGAAGCGACGCTGAAGCGGTTCCGCCGCAAGGGCGCCTCGATCGCCCTGGAGGCCGCCAATCCGGCCTACGAGACGCGCATCTTCGGACCAGACAGGGTCAAGGTGCAGGGCAAGCTCGTTGGGCTGATCCGCCGCTACTGAGTTGCGCCCTTGGTGCTGGCTTTTGGATTGTCGGCCCTGCGGTATGGCGGCAGGCCGCGCGCCGCGCGTGAAAATTTCCGCTGCACGTGCCAGGGCCGGTATGATTTTTCGACGGCGAAGCGGATTTCGGCGCGTGTTGCCGCTTGTGGATCGAAATAGACGGCCGCACTTCCCGCGCGCGCCAGTTGCCGTTTGGTGACGACGAGGACCAGCCGGTCGTAGTAGCAGGGATTATGGGCGGTGGCGTCGTCGATGACGATCAAGCTGGCGAAGGCGCAGGCTGGCCGTGCGGTATCGCGGTCCTTGGCTTGCGCAATGCGCCGGATGGATGCCTGGCGAGGCAGAGACCGTCCGTGCAAATGAACGGCATGCCCGGCGGTAGGTCGGCCGGATCGGCAATGTCGAATTGCGGATCGTTCTTTCCAGGTGTTTCCGGCGCGACGATAGCCTCTGATGTGAGCGCGCGTTTCCAGTTGTCGATGGTGAACTCATTCGGGCGTGCCCGGTTGACCGCGAGCTCACCGCTGCCGATCGGCAGCGCGACCAGCCGTGCGTCCTCCGAGATCAATACGTCGGGTACGCGCGTCTGGGTTGTCGTTAGCAAGCCGGCGAGCGCAAAAGGAAGTGCCGCGAGCCGCAACCAGGTCGTCGCCATGCTGGCAATGACAAGGGCGATCGTCACCAAAAGGACGGATCTCAGCGAAATCAGCCCAACCGCATCGATTGGCGAGCGCTCGGAGATCCACCCGGACAGGGCGATCATCGCCGTCAGCCCCTTGCCCATCACGTAGAGGAAAGGCCCATCCGCGCCGAACGGCATCGCCAGCGCGCTGAGCACGGCAAAGGGCATGACGACCAGCGAGACGATAGGCATGATGGCCAGATTGGCGAACAGGCTGAGCGGCGCTACGCGCTGGAAATGCCATATGGCGAAAAGCGCCGTGGCGCTCCCTGCAATGATCGAGGTCATCGCCAGGCCGCCCATGCCCAGCAGGACCTTTCGCGTGGCCAAGCGTAGCGGCGACCGCCGGGGCGGCGGCGTGGTGGCCCTGCCGGCGCGGTAATCGGACCAGCCGGCATAGGCGCCGACAAGGGCCGCCGTCGCGGCGAAGGACATCTGGAAACTCGGACCGACCACCTCGTGCGGCGACACCACGATGACCGCGATTGCCGAGATCGCCAGATTGCGCATGGTGAGCGCGGCCCGGTCGAACAGCACGGCGATGAGCATCACCGCCAGCATGATGAAGCTGCGTTCGGCCGCCACCACAATGCCGGAAAAGACGAGGTACGCCGCAATCGAAAAAAGCGCGGCGGCTGCGGCATATTTCTTGACCGGCCGTCGCGATGAGAAGTCGGGAAACAGCGCAAAGGCGCCGCGCAGCAGCGCCATGATGGTGCCGGCGACCAACGCCATATGCAGCCCCGAGATGGAGATGATGTGGTAGATGCCTGTACGTCGCATCGCTTCGTTGATCTCCTCGGGAATGCCGGCGCGCACGCCAACGATCAGCGCAGCAGCAATCTCGCCCTCGGCGCCGCCGATGCGGCTGCGGATATGGTCGGCGATGGATTCGCGCGCGTCTTCGATCGCGGAAGAAAGCCGCGCGGCAAGCGGCATGCTGCCCGAAGCCACGACTTTCGGATTGCCGAGAAAGAAGCCGCTGCCGCCGATGCCGGCGAAATAGCTGTCGAAGGAGAAATCATAGCTGTCGGGCCGCACCGGGCCGGTCGGCGGCAGCAACCGCACATAGCCGGCGATCTCGGAACCAGCGGCCAGCTCAGCCGGTATCTTCATCGCCGAAATGCGGACCCGTTCCGGCATGTAGCGCAGCGTCGGCCTGGCGGTTGAGATCACATCGATCGTCAGCCTGATGCGGCCGCTAGCCATGGGTTCGTACGATACGACGCGACCCGTCAGCCGCGTCGAGATTTCAGAACCGAGCACATGCGTCCCGACACGCCAGGTCTCGAACTTGGCGGCAAGCACGCCAAGCGCGCAGAACAACGCCACCATGAAGCACAGGCGGGCTCTGGGCCAAGAGCGCGACAGGACGGCACAAAGCGCCGCGAGGAGCACGAGTGCGATCGGCTGTGGAAAGGCCGGCTCCACCGACAGCGCGAAATATACGACCACCCCGCATGCGAGGAATACCGGCACCAGCAGGAAGGCGATGCCACGGTCGAGTTCCAGGCCGGCCGCCGAGGTTACGCTGTTGCGGATACGGGACGGTGACGGGAGGCGGAAACGACGGCGTAGGCGCACGATGGGCTGGCCCGCGGGCACGAGAACCGTTGCTGGGTCGCTGGCCGGCAGCGACGGCGCATCAAAGCGCGGAGCGGGCAGCAATGCCGGTGCCGGCAGGACAGGCAGGGGAGCGGCAAACAGCAAGCGTTCGCTGACGCCGCTGCCAGCGTCCTCGCCCTCGCCCTCACCACGGCCTCGCACAGCCATCGGGTCTGCCCCTTGCGCCCTCGACCTCCTATGCTACATGAACGCGCAACGCGCGAAAGTCCGCAAACCCACTTCCTTCGTCCGCCTGAGAGTTCCATGCCCGATAAGGTCGTCACCCGTTTTGCCCCCTCGCCCACCGGTTATCTGCATATTGGCGGCGCGCGCACGGCGCTGTTCAACTGGCTGTATGCCAAGCACACAGGCGGCACGATGCTGCTGCGCATCGAAGACACCGACCGCGAGCGCTCCACCGATGCGGCAACCGCAGCCATTCTCGACGGGCTTTCCTGGCTTGGCCTGACATGGGACGGTGAGCCGGTGTCGCAGTTCGAGCGTGCGCCGCGCCATCGCGAGGTGGCCGAGGAGCTCGTTCGCATGGGCAAGGCCTATTACTGTTATGCGACGCCTGCCGAGCTGGAAGCAATGCGCGAGAGCGCACGGGCCAAGGGGCTGCCTCCCCGCTATGACGGACGCTGGCGCGACCGCGACCCGTCGGAGGCGCCGCCCGGCGCCAAGGGGGCGATCCGCATCAAGGCGCCGACAGACGGCGAGACGGTGGTACATGACCGCGTCCAGGGCGACGTGCGTTTTCCCAACAAGGATCTCGACGATTTCATTATTCTGCGCTCGGACGGCAATCCGACCTACATGCATGCCGTCGTCGTCGACGATCACGACATGGGCATCACCCACATCATCCGCGGCGACGATCATTTGACCAACGCCGCACGCCAGACCGTAATCTACCAGGCCATGGGCTGGGAGGTGCCGTCGATGTCGCATATCCCGCTGATCCACGGTGCCGACGGCGCCAAGCTGTCGAAGCGGCACGGTGCGCTTGGCGTCGAGGCCTATCGCGCCATGGGCTACCTGCCGGAGGCGCTGCTCAACTATCTGGCGAGGCTTGGCTGGAGCCACGGCGACGATGAGATCATGTCGATTGCCGACATGATCGCATGGTTCGACATTGGCGATGTCAACAAGGGCGCCGCCCGTTTCGACTTCGCCAAACTCGAGGCGCTCAACGGCGTGCATATGCGCCGGATGAACGACGCGGCGCTGCTCGACATCTTCATCGCCACTCTGCCCTATCTCGAAGGCGGCCCGGCAATCGCCGCCCGCCTCGACGACAGACGCAAGGCGCAACTGCTTGCCGCTTTGCCCGGCCTGAAGGAGCGCGCCAAGACGCTGGTCGAACTTGTTGAAGGGGCTGCATTCCTGTTCGTCGAGCGGCCGCTGCCGGTCGACGAGAAGGCGGCGGCGCTGCTCAGCGGTGAGGCGCGCGCGATCCTGCGGGGCGCTCATGCGGCACTGGCCACGGTTTCGGACTGGTCTGCCGCCTCGGCTGAAGCCGCGATCCGCGACTACGCGCAGGCCGGCGGCCATAAACTCGGCGCCGTGGCCCAACCTTTGCGCGCCGCGCTCACCGGCAAAAGTACCTCGCCAGGGGTCTTTGATGTGCTTGCCGTGCTGGGCCGCGAGGAAAGCCTGGCGCGGATCGCTGATCAAATCGATTAGCGAACTGGCCCAAGAAGATTGGCATTGAAAGGTGTGTTTCGCAGTGCAACATTGGGCCTTGGCCTAATCTGGCGCGCAGATACAATTGCGGGCGCAAATGTGCATATTCCGATGCTTTTGACGTGTTGGGTTCAGATATTTTGCCTTTGCCGGCCTGAGGAAACAAAAAGGAGTTTGCTATGACCGAACCTGCGACGAAAATGGAATTTGGCGGCAAAACCCAGGCATCGACGGCAAAGCTGGAGCTCGGCGGCAAAACCCATGAATTCAAGATCCGAAGCGGTTCGGTAGGACCTGACGTCATCGACATCGGTTCGCTCTACAACACCGCCGGCGTCTTTACCTACGATCCCGGCTTTACGTCGACGGCGAGCTGCGAATCGGAAATCACCTTCATCGATGGCGATGCCGGCATTCTTTTGCACCGCGGCTACCCGATCGACCAACTGGCCGAGCACGGCGACTTCCTCGAAGTCTGTTATCTCTTGCTCTATGGTGAACTACCGACCAAGGCGCAGAAGGACGATTTCGACTACCGGGTGACGCGCCACACCATGGTGCATGAGCAGATGTCGCGCTTTTTCACCGGCTTCCGCCGTGATGCGCATCCGATGGCGGTGATGTGCGGCGTGGTCGGCGCGCTGTCGGCCTTCTATCACGATTCCACCGACATCTCGGATCCGTATCAACGCATGGTCGCCTCAATGCGGCTGATCGCCAAGATGCCGACAATCGCGGCGATGGCGTACAAATACCACATCGGCCAGCCGTTCATTTATCCGAAGAACGAGCTGAATTTCGCAGCCAACTTCCTGCATATGTGTTTCGCCGTGCCTTGCGAGGAATACAAGATCAATCCGGTGCTGGCGCGCGCGATGGAGCGTATCTTCATCCTGCACGCCGATCACGAACAGAACGCCTCGACTTCGACCGTCCGCCTGGCCGGCTCGTCGGGCGCCAATCCTTTTGCCTGTATCGCTGCCGGCATAGCCTGCCTGTGGGGTCCCGCACATGGCGGCGCCAACGAGGCAGCCCTGAACATGCTGGGCGAGATCGGCCATGTCGATCACATCCCGGAATTCATTGCGCGCGCCAAGGATAAGAACGATCCGTTCCGATTGATGGGCTTTGGCCATCGCGTTTACAAGAACTACGATCCGCGCGCCAAGATCATGCAGAAAACCGCGCACGAAGTCCTGGGCGAGCTCGGCATCAAGGACGATCCGCTGCTCGACATCGCCATGGAGCTGGAGAAGATCGCGCTGACCGATTCCTATTTCATCGAGAAGAAGCTCTACCCCAACGTCGATTTTTATTCCGGCATCACCCTTAAGGCGCTGGGCTTCCCCACCACTATGTTCACCGTACTGTTCGCGGTCGCCCGTACCGTCGGCTGGATCGCGCAGTGGAAGGAGATGATCGAGGATCCGCACCAGAAGATCGGTCGCCCGCGCCAGCTCTATACCGGCGCGCCGGAACGGGATTACGTGCCGATCGCTAAGCGGTGAAGGTAGCGAGTAGCGAGTAGCGAGTAGCGAGTAGCGAGTAGTAGCTGAAGCAGCTTGGCCGTTACCGCCAGCACCATTTCCTACTCGCTATTCACTATTCACCCACTTCCTCACCATATCCATCACCACCCCCGCAGCAATCTCGCCTGACGGCTTGGCGGTTGCCATACGCCCGGCAATGTCGGCAAAACCGTGCTTCTGCCAGGTGCGGTAGGCGGTATCGGAGAACAGCGCTTCCAGTTGCCGCGCCAGATAATGCGGCCGCACATATTGATTGTAGTGTTCCGGCACAACCGGCCGGTCGGCAATGAGATTGGGCAAGGCTGCACTCCATACTTTGATCAGCGGCTGCGCCATGCGCATGACCGGATCGAGCCGGTAGCAGGAGATCATCGGCACACCTGCCAGTGCAAGCTCCAGCGATACCGTCCCCGACGCGATCAGCGCCGCATCCGCCTTGCCGAAGGCCTGCCATTTGCGTTCGGCATCAAGGATGATCTCCGGCTTCTCGTCCCAGCTCGCAACCGAGGTCCTGACCAGGTCGGCTACGTGCGGGACCGTCGG
The DNA here is from genome assembly GCF_040322515.1 of Mesorhizobium sp. M0136. Classification (NCBI taxonomy): domain Bacteria; kingdom Pseudomonadati; phylum Pseudomonadota; class Alphaproteobacteria; order Hyphomicrobiales; family Phyllobacteriaceae; genus Mesorhizobium; species Mesorhizobium sp. M0136. The sequence continues at coordinate 126,388 of NZ_JAMYTP010000004.1, read as the reverse complement.
CAACAGCAGGCGCAAGCGGTGCCCGCGCGCCCGCAGGATCGACACCGTCTCGCCGAACGGCCCGACCAGGCGTCGCACCTCGCCGCGACGCGAACCGGGCAATACAAGCAACGTTTTGACGTGATCTGCGGACAAGTCACGCGGCTGCGCCTGCGCCCTGGCGGCACTGACTATGCCCGGATCGTGTGCAAGGCGATGCCCGACATAGGTCCCGGGCGGCCCGCCCAGGCGAGCGAGTTCCTTCACCTCGAACGGCAGAATGCAAAGAATGTGATCGACATACGGTTTCATCGCCGCCGCCCTGCCCGGCCGCCAAGCCCACACGCTCGGGCAGACATAGTGGACGATCGGGATAGTCGGATCGGCGGCACGCACCTTTTTGGCGACGCGCAGCGAGAAATCCGGACTGTCGATGGTGACAAGGCAATCGGGCTTTTCACCGGCAATCGCGTTTGCCGACTGGCCGATCCGCCGCATCAGGCGCGGCAGGTCGCGCAGGATGGCGCTAAGCCCCATCAGCGCGATCTCGCTGCCGTCGAACAATGGCGCCAGGCCGAGCGCCTGCAAATGGCGGCCGCCGATGCCGACAAGCCGAACGTCGCGCCCGGTCATGCGCTTTAACGCCTGCACAAGATCGGCGCCAAGCAGGTCACCGGACTCCTCGCCGGCGACGATGGCTATCTTCAACGGCCGCTCATTCGCCATGCGCCGGCTCCGCAGCAGGCAGCCCGATCACGAACAGGCCGAGCGCATTGGCACGCCCGATGGTGGCGGGACCTTCGAGCACCAGCGAGCGGCCGGCTTCTACGGCAATGCCGGCCAGTCCGGCGGCATGCGCCGCCTCGACGGTCAGCGGGCCAATGGAGGGCAGATCGGCACGCAGTTCCTGACCGGGCTTGGCGCATTTGACCAGGACACCGCGCGTCCGGCCCGCCAGCCTGCCGTGCCCGCGCAACTCCCTTGTCCGCTCGAGCAGCCCGTCAGTCCCTTCGACGCCTTCCAGCGCAATGGCGCGGCCGCCGACCGCAACAGCCGCTTGGCCGATATCCAGCGCGCCGATGGCTTTTGCCGCCGCGTGCGCTGCCTCGATGTCGCGCCAGTCGGCTTTGCGTGGCGCCGCCTTGGTCAGCAGGCCTTCGGCTGCGACCAGCTCCGGCACGATCTCGTGAGCGCCGACGACTTTGATGCCGCTGCGCTCGATCCTGCGCACGAACAATTTCAGCACCGTATCGTCTCCCCGGGTTACACCGACGAAGAGGCTGGGCAGCCAGGCGAGCAGGCCCAAATTGAGGCGCATGGCGCTCAGCCTGGGGCGGCGCGTGATATGACCCGCGGTCACCAGATGCGTAACGTGATGCCGCTTGAGGATCGGCAACAGCGAGCCGACGTCTTCCAGCCTCAAGACCACCTGCTCATATGGCTCGAAATCGGCTATGCGATCGACCTCGCCCGCCGCCATCACGATGAAGGGCAATTTGCCTTGCCGGGCGAGCGCTCGGGCAATTTCGACCGGGAGGCTGCCGCCGCCGGCGATGATGCCGACCTTGGCATCTGGCGCGAGATCAAGGCCCTTTCCGGCAGCCTCAATCTTCGTCATCTGCTCTCAGTCTTCATCATCGGTATCGTCGCCGTCGCCACCCTTGAGCGACGGCACGGCATAGTGCCGCTTGCCGCGACCGGCGATGAAATCGACGATCTTCATAGCAGTCGGCGACGAGGCGAACTCCGCCTTGGCGAATTCGATGTTTTCGCCGACGGTCCGGGAGCGATCGAAGATCGTCTTATAGGCTTTGCGCAGCAAATGGATCTCCGAACGTGGCAGGCCGGCGCGCTTCAGCCCAATGATGTTGAGGCCGCGAAGGCTGGCACGGTTGCCAACGGCGATGGCGTAGGGAATGACGTCGCCGACGATCGCCGAGCAGCCGCCGAGAAAGGCGTTATCGCCGATGCGGACAAACTGATGAACCGCGGTAAGGCCGCCGATGTAGACATTGTCACCGACTTCGCAATGCCCGCCTAACGTCGCTTGATTGGCGAAGGTGGCGTTCTTGCCGACCACGCAGTCATGGGCAATGTGGGCATAGGCAAGGAAATTGCCGTTGTCGCCGATCGTCGTTTCGCCGCGGCTGGAATCGGTGCCGACATGCATGGTGACGCCTTCGCGGATCATGCAGTTCTCGCCGATCACCAGCGTGGTACGGCCGCCCTTGTGCTTGGTGTTCTGCGGTGGTCCGCCCAGTATCGCCATCGGATAAACCTTGGTCGATGCACCGATGGTGGTCGCGCCAATCACCGAGACATGGCTGACCAGTTCGACGCGGTCGCCGATCACGGCATCGGGGCCGACGTGACAGAGGGGCCCGATGCGGGCGCCTTCGCCGATTTGGGCGCCTGCCTCGATGACCGACGATGGATGGATGACTGTCTGGATTTTCATTAGCATTCGTTTGTCAGCCGCTTGCGACCATCATCGCCGAGATCTCGGCTTCCGCCGCCTTGGCGCCATCGACGAGGGCCTCGCAAGCGAATTTGAGAAGATTGCCGCGTTTCTTGATTTTCTTCACATGAATTTTCAACTGGTCGCCTGGAACGACCGGCTTGCGGAACTTGGCATTGTCGATGGTCAGGAAATAAACCAGCGACGGCTTTTCCGTACCAAGGCTGCGGATGCAGATGGCGCCGGCCGTCTGCGCCATCGCCTCGATGATCAGCACGCCGGGCATGACCGGCTGGTCAGGGAAATGACCTTGGAAATGCGGCTCGTTTATGGTGACGTTCTTGATGCCGATTGCGGATTCGTCGCCATCTATGTCGACGATACGGTCGATCATCAAGAACGGATAGCGGTGCGGCAGGAGCTTCATCAGCCGCATTATGTCAACCGCTTCGAGCGTCGCCGCTGCGATGTCAGCCATTTCCCCCCTCACCCTGTCTGCGCGTCCGTGCAAGTCTGCGCAAGGCCGCTATCTCGCGCATGGCTTCCGCCATCGGCTGCGCCGGATATCCTCCCCAAATCTCACCGGCAGGCACATTGCTCATAAACCCGCTTCTTGCCGCAAGCTTGGCGCCGGAGCCGATGGTCAAATGATCCGCAAGGCCGACGCCGCCACCCATGGTGACGTTGTCGCCTATCGTCACTGAACCGGAAATACCCGAAAGCCCGGCTATTATGCAATTGCGGCCGATGCGAACGTTGTGCGCGATCTGCACCAGATTGTCGATCTTGGTGCCCTGGCCGATGATCGTGTCGGACATGGCGCCGCGATCGACGGTCGTATTCGACCCGATCTCGACGTCGTCCTGGATGATGACACGGCCGATCTGCGGAACCCGCTCCGGACCCTTGGCGCCGGCCACGAAGCCGAAGCCATCCTGGCCGATCCTGGCGCCGCCATGGATGATAACGCGATTGCCGATCAATGCATATTGCACGCTGGCACCCGGACCGACATAGCCGTCGCGGCCAATCTGGGATGAAGGACCGATAACCGCATGAGGGGCAATGACGGTTCCGCTGCCGATGGCAGCGCGCGGTCCGATGACCGCGCCCGCTTCGATGATCGCACCGGGCTCGACATGGGCGGTCGCATCGATATGGGCGTGCGGCGAGATACCGGTTTCGCCGGTCATCGGTCCAGGCGTTGCAGCCGCCGGGAAAAGCAGGCGCCCGACCATTGCGAAAGCCTGCTGCGGGCGCGGATGCACCAGGACCGCGATGCCCGCTGGCGCCTTGCCGGCAAATTCGGCAGGGCAGAGAACCGCTGCCGCCCGCAGTGACTGCATCAGGGCGAAATTGCGCCTGCCATCGACGAAGACAAGGGCGTTCTCGCCGCCTTCGTTGGCGGGAGCCAGAGCGTCGATCGAAACATCGGAGAGAGCGGAATCGACAAGCATCGAGCCGGTCAGATTCGCGACTTCGCCGGCCGTATACCGGCGTGAGGGCGCGAAGAACACCGGATCGGTCATTCCAGAAGCAATATCCAGCTAGCGCATGACCCCGAAATCGGAAATCGATCCTCGGAAAGGATCATGTGCAAATCAAAGTGCTACAACGTTCTTTGAGCGTCCGATAGGACGCACTGCGCTGTAGTGTCGGATCACTGACATCCCGATCCAAACGAGCCGGAAGCATCGTTACCCGCACATTAGAAGCGGGTCGATATGCCGAAGTTGAATTCCTGCACGTCGTCGGTCTTTTCCTTCTTGACCGGGATCGCATAGTCGATGCGGATCGGGCCGAAAGGCGATGCCCACATCAAGCCGACGCCGACAGAAGCGCGCCATTCCATGCCGGTCGTCGACTGATTGACGAGGTTGGAGGCAATCTTGCTGCCGTAGAGCGTTGCCGCATCGGCGAATACCGCGCCGCGCAAACCGAAGCTTTCCGGGATGACCGGCAGCGGGAACTGCGCTTCCGCCGAGGCATTGAAGTAAGTGGTGCCGCCGAGATGGTCATTGCTGTTGTCCGAGGCAACCGGACCGATGCCGCCATATTCGAAACCGCGGATCATTCGATCGCTGCTCTGGAAATGGTCGAAGACACGCAGGTCGCCGCTGCCATATCCCTGGACATGGCCGGCACCGCCAGAAATGAGGCCTACCAGATCCAATTGTTCGGACAACGTCTGATAAATGCTGCCGCGCGCTGTCACCTTGATGAACTTGGCGTCGCCGCCCACGCCAGCCACTTCCGTGCCGACGTTGGCAAAAATGCCTTCATGGGGATTCTTCATGTCGTCAATGGTATTGTAAACTAGGCCGAGACTAACCGACGATTTGAGCCACGGACTCTCTTCGACACCGTTTACAATCGCCTGGGAGACATCGCAGGTGGCAGGGTCGCAGTCCTCGTCGAACTCATACTTCTCCTGAGCGATATTATACGCCAGCTGCGTCGAGATGTTGTCGGTAATCGGCAGGCCGAAGCGCACTGTCGCGCCCGTCGTGTCGCTATCGTAATGGTCATAGTTTCGAGTCTGCTTGTAGATGTCGAATCCGGCAGCGATACGGCGACCAAGGAAGTACGGTTCGGTAAACGAGAAGCTGTAATCGCGCGAGTTCTTGCCGCCGCCAGCCGCCACCTTGATGAATTGGCCGCGGCCGAGGAAGTTGCGCTCACTGATTGAACCTTCGACGGACGGACCAGCCGTCTCGCCACCAGTCGAATAACCGGCACCGACCGAGAACTCACCGGTCGATTTCTCGACCACGTCGACCACCAGCACGACTTGATCAGGCTCAGAGCCCGGAACGGTGGAAATCTCGACTTTCTCAAAATAATCGAGTGCTTCCAGCCGCCTCTTCGCGCGCTGGATGAGAACCTGATTGAAAGCATCGCCTTCGCTGACATCGAACTCGCGGCGAATGACGTAGTCGCGCGTCCGATCGTTGCCGCGGATCTCGATGCGCTCGATATAGGCCTTGGTGCCCTGGTCGATCGTATAAACGACAGAGATGGTGTGGTTTTCGAAGTTGCGGTCACCGCGCGGCGTCACCTGGGCAAAGGCATAACCAGAACCGGCGACCTTTTCGGTCAGCGCGATGATCGTGTCCTCGACATCCTTGGCGTTATAGACATCGCCCTTGTGGGTCTCGACCACCGATTCAAGCGACTTGCTGTCGACCTCGGGGATCGTGCTTTCGACGCTGACGTCCCCGAACGTATACCGCTCGCCCTCCTGCACCGTGATGGTAACGGTGTATTTGTTGGTTGTGTCGTCGAGTTCGCCGACAGCCGAGACGACCTGGAAGTCGGCATAGCCGTGATTGTAATAGAAGCGGCGCAGCAGCTCCTGGTCGGCGCGCAGCTTGTCCTCGTCATAAACATCGTCGCGCAGCACGAACGACAGGAAGGACGAGCGCTTGGTGGAGATGATGTCCGACAGACGGCGGCTCGAATAGGCGCTGTTGCCGACGAAATTGATCGCCGCAATCTGGGTGCGGCCGCCTTCGTTGATGTTGAAGACCACGTTTACCCGGTTGTCGCCGAGATCCATGATCTGGGTGGTCACGGCGGCATCGTCGCGGCCGATACGCCGGTATGCGGCCTTGACCGCCTCGACATCGGCGTCGAGCTGTTGTTGCGAGAAGGTGCCGCGCGGCTTCAATTGCACCGCGGCTGCAAGCGCGTTGTCCTTGAGCTTCTTGTTGCCCTGGAACAGCACCTGGTTGACGACCTGGTATTCGGAAACCTTGATGACCAGCGTCGATCCGACCTGGTTGATCTGCACGTCCGAAAACAGCCCGGTGCCAAACAGCGCCTTGACCGCATCATCGATGTCGGAGCTGGAAAACGCCTTGCCGGGCTTGATTGTCACGTAATTGCGGATGGTGTCCGCGTCGACACGCTGATTGCCGGTGACTTCGACTCTGGAGACGACAGCCGCCTCGGCGGCCGATGTGGCAACGAACTGCACTGCGAGCGCGCCTGGTACAACCAGAGCAGCGGACATAGCCACCGCGGACGCGGCGCTCAGAAACTTGGATGCTGCCTTCATCGGGCTTTTGTACCTTTTCTCGAAGTCCCCACGGCGAGAAAACCGGACGTGCGGTAATTTCCCCTACCGTATTAACCGGATTTTCCCTACACGCAAGGCTTCTGGTTAATTTGTATTTACTTAACCCTGTGGCGTGGCTTTCGCGTCACGCATATCCCCACGCATGGTAAACGGCGTCTCAACATTGGTCGCGCTGAAGCCAAATTTCTTCATGATTTCAGCACCCAAACAGATCGTTCCAGAAAACAAAACCCATGAAGCCGAGCACCAGGATGAGGCCGCTCCGATAAGCCATTTCCATCATCCGTTCGGACACCGGCCGTCGGATGACAGCTTCCACGCCGTAGAACAGAAGATGCCCTCCGTCGAGGGGGGGAATCGGCAGAAGATTGAGAATTCCTATCCCGACTGACAGATATGCAACAAGCTGGACGAGCAATTCGAAGCCGAGCTTTGCCGCCTGGCCCGACATCTTGGCGATCTTGATGGGCCCGCCCAGCTGGCACTTGTCCTCGCGGCCAACAACGAAACGCTGCAGGAACTGGCCGGTGCGCTGGATGACGTGTCCGGTTTCCTGGATGGCCGCCCCGACTGCCCCGGCCGGGCTGTAGGTGATCAGCCGCGGCTGGCCGAGTTCCTTGTTGTTGATGACGCCGATCACGGCCACCTGGGCTTTGTTGCCCAATGCGTCTTGTTGTTCCATCAAACGCGGCGTCGCCGTGACGGTGATTTCCTTGCCGCCGCGTAACATAACGAAGGTGATGCTGTCGCCGGCGCGGCCCGAAACCAGACGCTGGACGTCGGCAAAGGTCTCGACCTTGCTGCCGTCGACGCTGACGAATCGGTCACCGGGCATGATGCCGGCCGCCGCTGCCGGACTGCCTTCGGTGACTTCAGCCACCATCGGCTCGTATACCGGCCGACCATATATGGAAAACAGCACGGCAAAGACGGCGATCGTCAGCAGGAAGTTGAACAGCGGCCCCGCCACGACGGTCGCCGCCCGCTTCCAGATCGGCTGCGTGTGGAAGGCAACCTTGCGTTCGTCGTCGCTCAGCGCCTCGACCTCCTCCGAGCTGGGCTGGCTCGACGTCGCGTTCATATCGCCGACGAACTTGACGTAGCCGCCGAGCGGTATGGCGCAAAGCTTCCAGCGGGTGCCGCGGCTGTCGTTGAAGCCGATGATCTCAGGGCCGAAACCGATCGAAAAGGCTTTTGCGCCGATACCGCACCAGCGGCCGACGAGGTAATGGCCCATTTCGTGGACGAACACGACCACGGTCAGCACGAACAGGAAAGGCACCAGCGTGCCGAGGACAAGGCCGTCCGTGCTGAAAACCGCGTGAAGAATCTCGTTCAATTCATGCCCTCAAATTCATCCACGGCGCAGATCACGCCGCGACTGTGACATCAATCCAGGCGAATCCATGACGCAGCCTCGCGCCGGCCCACCGACGATGCCGTTCAAACCGGAAACAGCCCCTGTGCCGGATGGTCGGCGGTCGCGGAAATCCAGCCGATGACGTATAGGGCGAAAGCCGCCGCGACAAGCCCATCGACCCGATCCATGATGCCGCCATGGCCGGGTATCAGCCTGCCGGAATCTTTACGGCCGTGGCGTCGCTTGACCCATGATTCGAACAGGTCGCCGGCCTGCGCGACGATCGAAAGCACCAGTGCGACCACGCCAAGCACGGCGAGGTTGCCCGTTCCGGCTACTGCGGCCAGAAGCAGACCGGCCACTACGCCGCCGACCACCCCACCGAGCGCCCCGCTCCGCGTCTTGCCGGGCGAGATCGACGGCGCCAGCCTTGGGCCCCCGACGGAGCGGCCGACGAAATAAGCAAAAATATCGGTCGCCCAAACCACGGCGAATAGGAACAGAATGGCCAGCAGCCCTGAATGGTCGCCATCACGCAAGAAGGCCAGCGAGGAGCCCGACACGGCCGCATAGGCAAGGCCGGCTGCTTCCCATGGTCCTGCCTTGCGCATCGACGCCGCGATGGCAGTGACAGCAACCAGAGCCGCGACGAGCGGCAGCAGCAAAGACGCAGGCAGGCCGGCGACGAGGGCACCAATAAAGACCACGATCAGCGCCTCGGGCAGAAAGCCGAGACCTGCCATAGCACCAGCACCTGCCGGGGTAACGGGGCGGCTCATCCGCGTCCACTCGTAGAAGATCACCGCCGCCATGGCAGCGCAAAGCAACCGGAAGGGCAGTCCGCCGAGCCAGGTCAGGCCAAGCGTGACGATGGCAAGCACGACGGCCGAAATGACCCGGAGCTGGAGGTTGCTCATTCCTCAGCCTGAGGCGACATCTTGGGCGGTAAGTCCGCCGAAGCGGCGCTCGCGGCCGGCGAAATCGCGCAGTGCATCGGACAGGTGCTCGCGACTGAAGTCGGGCCAGTAGCAAGGCAGAAAAACGAGTTCACTATAGGCGGCCTGCCATAACAGGAAGTTGGACAGCCGAAGCTCGCCGCTGGTGCGGATGACCAGTTCCGGGTCCGGAATGCCCTCTGTATCGAGCGAGCTGGCAAAGGACTCGGCGGTGATCGCCTCGCTGTCGATCTCACCGCGCGCCACCGCAGCTGCGAGCTTGCGCGCGGTGCGCACGATCTCGTCGCGCCCGCCGTAATTGAAGGCAATGACCAGTGTCAGCGCCTCGTTGCTAAGGGTGAGCGTTTCGGCTTCCTCGAGCAGCCCCCTTATGTCGGGCTGCAGCCCTGCCCTGTCACCGATGACCCTGATCCGCACCCCACTCTGGTGCAACTCGGCGAGGTCACGTCGGATGAAAAGCTTCAGCAGGCCCATGAGGTCGCTGACTTCGGATTTCGGTCGTGACCAGTTTTCCGACGAAAAAGCGTAGACGGTCAGGAAGGAGATGCCGAGGCCGGGGGCGGCGCGCACTGTCTTGCGCAGCGCCTCGACGCCGGCGCGGTGACCAGCCAGCCGAGGCAAGCCGCGCGCCTTCGCCCAGCGTCCGTTTCCGTCCATGATGATCGCGACATGCGCGGGCGTTGCCATGTTCTCACTTCCGGGCCAGCCGTGGCCAGACCCTAGACCTGCATGATTTCCGCTTCCTTGTCGGAAAGCAGGTGGTCGATGGTGCTGATTGTCTCGTCGGTCAGTTTCTGAACCTGGTCGGCCCGTTTGCGATGGTCGTCCTCACTGATGTCGCCGTCCTTTTCCGCCTTTTTCAGAAAGTCCATGCCGTCCCGGCGAACGTGTCGTGCGGCGACGCGGGCATTCTCGGCATAACCGTGCGAGATCTTGACCAGCTCCTTGCGGCGCTGTTCGTTGAGCTCGGGCAGCGGAATCCTGAGATTGGTACCATCGACGATAGGATTGAACCCGAGATTGGCTTCACGGATGGCACGGTCGACCGCGCTGACCATCGACTTGTCCCACACCGAAACCGAAATCATGCGCGGTTCCGGAACCGACACTGTTGCCACCTGGTTGATCGGCATGGTGGTGCCATAGGCCTGCACTTGGACGGCATCGAGCAGGTTGCTCGACGCGCGGCCGGTGCGCAGCGAAGCCAGATCATGCTTGAACGCGGCGATCGCCCCGTCCATGCGCCGTTTGAGATCGTCGTATTCGCCACTCATCATTATCTCCTCGACCCGTTAACCCGGGTTCACTGCTTAGGGTAAGCCCTGTTCGAGCCTCATCCGCAACCGATCCCTTTCGGGTTCATGGTCCGGTCAATCGTCTGCGACGACCGTGCAACGGCCGCCACCCCTCAGGATATCGCCGAAACCACCCTTCTCGTGGATCGAATAGACGATTATCGGAATGTTGTTTTCGCGCGCAAGTGCAATCGCCGCCGTATCCATGATCGAAAGCCCGCGTTTGATGACTTCGTCATGGCTGATCCGCTCGAAACGTGTCGCGTGCGGGTCCTTCTTAGGATCAGCCGAATAGACACCATCGACCTGGGTGCCCTTGAACAGAGCATCGGCTCCGATCTCGGCGGCGCGAAGGGCTGCAGCCGAATCGGTGGTGAAGAACGGATTGCCGGTGCCGCCGGCGAAGATAACGACCTTGCCCTGGTTCATGTAGGCGGTCGCCTGACGCTGCGAAAAACTTTCGCAAAGCTCGGGCATGGCGATCGCCGACAGCACCACGGCGTCGACGCCGATCTTGTTGAGCGAGGTGCGCAGCGCCAGCGAATTGATGACGGTGGCAAGCATGCCCATATGGTCGCCGGTGACGCGGTCTCCGCCTTTTGACGCGACTGCGACGCCACGGAAGATGTTGCCGCCCCCTATGACGACACCGACTTCGATGCCCAATGCGCGGGCCTCGGCGATGTCGGCGGCGATGCGGTCGACCACCGATACGTCGATGCCGAAATGCTGCTCGCCCATCAACGCTTCGCCCGATGCTTTCAGCAAGACACGTCGGTAGAGGGGCTTCACCGTCATCTGGTCCTCGTCATCGTGCGTGTGACGCGTTTCGGTGCGCCCCGAAACACTGGGCGTTCCGATACACGAAGGGCGCCACGATGTCACGCGGCGCCCGAGCCGGAAAACTCTCTTCCAGCTCAGCTTACACGGCAAAAGCACCTTGCATGAACAGGTTCGGCATGTAGCCAGCCGGCTCGTCACCGACTGTCTGACCTCCGGTAAGGCCACCCTGTATTTCCGAGCCGAAGAACGAATACGAAAAAGGGTGTGAATGACCGGCTCACCGCATCGAGCCGTGCCCGAACGTCCTGCGCAATGTCGAAATCGAGCGCGCCGAGGTCGTCCTTGAGTTGATCCTACACCGCGCAAGAAATCGGCCGGGCATCCTCGCGGACACCCGGCCGAAAAAGCCTTTTAAACGAATAGTTTACTTCTTGACCGCTGCCGCGACTTCCGCCGCGAAATCGGTCTCTTCCTTCTCGATGCCCTCACCGAGCGCGAAGCGCAGATAGGCAGCGATTTTGGCTGGCGCGCCGATCTCGCTTTCGGCATCCTTCAGCGCCTTCTCGACGGTGATGTCGGGATTGAGCACGAAAGCCTGCTTGAGCAGCACGACCTCTTCGTAGAACTTGCGCAAACGGCCCTCGACCATCTTCTCGATAATCGCTTCTGGCTTGCCGGACTGGCGTGCCTGGTCGGCGAAGATCGCCTTCTCGCGCTCCACCGCGGCCGGATCGAGCTCTTCAGTGGTCAAGGCCATCGGATTGGTGGCAGCGACATGCATGGCAACCTGACGGGCGAAGGCGTTCGCGGCATGCGCGTTGCCTGTCGTCTCGATGGCCACCAGCACGCCGAGCTTGCCGAGGCCGTCGGCGACCGCATTGTGAACGTAGGTTGCGACAGCGCCGTGCTCGACGGTGAGCTTGGCCGAGCGGCGGAAGCCCAGATTCTCGCCGATGGTGCCGACGGCGTCCTTGATGGTCTCGGCGACCGACTTGCCCGAGCCCGGATAGGGAGCAGCGGCAACGGCCTCGGTCTTGCCGCCATAGGCAAGCGCGACCTTCGCGGCATTGGCGACGATCTCCTGGAACGCAGCATTGCGGGCAACGAAGTCCGTCTCGGAATTGACCTCGACGATCGCTGCCTCGCGGACGCCGGAATCGACGCCGATCAGGCCTTCGGCAGCGGTACGGCCAGCCTTCTTGTCGGCCTTGGAAATGCCCTTCTTGCGCAGCCAGTCGATGGCTTCTTCCATATTGCCGTTGGTCTCGTTCAACGCCGCCTTGCAGTCCATCATGCCCGCGCCGGTCAAGTCGCGGAGTTCTTTGACCTGTGCAGCCGAAATGCTCATTGTCGCCTCTTTGTCTAAATGCACTGACGCACCATCGATCTTCGATGATGCGCCTGGTGCCGGTAGCGCTTACCGCGCCAACATATTGGAAAGATGAAGGCCGCAGCCGGCCTTCGCTACTATGCTTCCGGGGTCTGGGCTGCCGGGCTCTCGGCGGCCGGGGTCTGCTCGAGCGCCGGCTCGACCGGAGCCTCGACCGATGCGCCGATATCGACACCGAGCGCGCCCTGCTGACGGGCGATGCCGTCGATAGCTGCCTTGGCGATCAGATCGCAATACAGCTGGATGGCGCGGGCCGCGTCGTCATTGCCGGGGATCGGGAAGTCGATCTTGTCCGGGTCGCAGTTGGAATCGATGATGGCAACGACCGGGATGCCGAGACGCTTGGCCTCGAGAATGGCGATCGCTTCCTTGTTGGTGTCGATCACGAACATCAAATCGGGCGTCGAACCCATATCCTTGATGCCGCCCAGCGCCTTGTCGAGCTTTTCACGCTCGCGATCGAGGTTGAGGCGCTCCTTCTTGGTTAGGCCCTGTGCCTCGCCGGCCAGCATCTCGTCGAGCTTGCGCAGGCGCTGGATGGAATTCGAGATCGTCTTCCAGTTGGTCAGCATGCCGCCGAGCCAGCGCGAATTGACATAGTACTGGGCCGAGCGCTGCGCGGCATCGGCGACAATGTCGGAGGCCTGGCGCTTGGTGCCGACGAACAGCACGCGGCCGCCCTTGGCAACAGTGTCGGAAACCTGCTTCAGCGCCTGGTGCAGCAGGGGCACCGTCTGCGAGAGGTCGATGATGTGGATGTTGTTGCGGGCGCCGTAGATATAGGGCGCCATTTTCGGGTTCCAGCGGTGGGTCTGGTGGCCGAAGTGAATGCCAGCTTCCAATAGCTGGCGCATGCTGAAATCAGGCAGAGCCATTCTTATTTCCTTTCCGGTTAGCCTCCACGGACACAGGCATTTTTGGACTTTGTCCTCGAACGCCACCGGAGGTTTCAGCCGGATTTCTCCCGGGCAGACACCAAAGTCCGTGTGTGGAATGAGCGCGCATATAGAGGGGAAGCGCGACAAACGCAAGCGCTGTGGCGTCTTGCGGCTCAGCGTGCGGCGATCAGCGCACCGGTGTCATTGTCCCATCTTCCCCTTCGGCACCCGCACCCGCCGGAAAACAGCGACGATCTCCTCGCGGGTGCATTCGATGGCGCCGAGCCGCACCGCGCGGTCGCGCTCCAACCCGGTTATGTCATAATGCGGCGCCGATGTCTTGGGCGGCCCTTGATAGGACGAGTGCTTGATGCCGAGCTGCGCGGCGAAGCGATGCAGCTCGTCGGTATCGTCTGCCAGCAGATGACACCAGCGGTGGCCGACCCATTTCCAGATCGCCGCATCGACATAGACCGCCATGAGGTTTGCCGCACTCCTTCATCTTGCGCCGACCACACGCCGCTAACGATGATAGAAGGGATTGGCATAGAAAATGAAGGCGCCGCCGGCCTCGAGTTGCGTCATCGTCCTGGTGACGGTCTCCTGCATCCGGTCGTGCAGTTCGGCGCGTGCCTCCTCGACGGAACCTTGAGAAGCGTGCAACCCTAGCGGCTCCGGTACCCGGACACAGGCGCGGCGTGGGCCTGCCGGCTGCGGCACGAAACGGTTGATCGTATCGCGCAGCGTACCCTTGCAATAGTCGTTGCGGATCCGCTTCAAATGTTCGGCGATCTCCTCCTGCGTGATGCGCGGATTGGCTGAGGCCCACGGCCCGACACGCTGCAGGCGCTGGATCGTATCTGCCAGCATTCGGACCTGCGTCTGGTTTTCGGTGCCGTCCATGTTCTCCCGCAGCCAGCGCCGCGAGCGCCGCAAAAGCTCGGCAGTGTCGAGCGTGTCGGCGTCGACCGAGACAAGTTCAGCAAGGCGACGGCCGAGTTCCGCGAGCAGGTCCTTTTGACGTGCGTCATACGAAACCCGCTCATCGGACCGCAGGCCATATGCAGCCTCATCGCGCGACAGCAACGTCGCATAGATATGATGGATGCGCTCCGGCAGCGAATCGGCGGCACGGCGTTCGATCTTCAGGCTGTTCTCGACATAGGCGCATTCCTTTGTCAGCGCTGCCTCGACATTCCCCGTGAAAGCAAGCTTCCAGACCACGGGCGCGATCCAAACCTTGAAATCCGGATCCGTCAGGCGGCCGCGCTTCAGCGCCTCGTATCCCATCTCGACCGCGCCTGGCAGCAGCGGGGCAACGATGTTGGCATGCCAGCCGACACCGCCTTCGGGATGTAGGAGCACGCCGTGCCCCTTCAGCGCCCAGGCCACCGAATGTTCCTTGGCGGCCGCGCTGTTGCCCGGGATTTGCGCGATCAGATTGTTGGCCAACCAGAATTTCTGCATCAGCCGGCCAAGCCCGTTGACGACGCCGTGCGTGGCCCAGGATGCCGCCAGCGGGCTTACCCGCGAGACGACCTCCTTGTCGATCATCCAGTCGGTAAAGAATTCGGGATGGTTGGGCGTGATGAACGTCGCCTTGCCCGCACCGCAACAAGCCTTCAGCCTTTGCCGGTCATCCTCCGGAAAATCGATGTGGCGGACATTGGCGACGCCGCGCAAACCGGCCAGACGGTTGAACGGCAACAGGTCGCGAAAGCCTGGAATGCCGTGCAGCATGACAATTCGGTTGACGAACGTCATGGCCTTGATCAGCGTCGCATTGGGCCGCGGCGCCACAAAAACGTCGATCCTGCTCAACCTGCTCCCCCACGGCGCTTACCGTCGTAAGACGATGATAGGCAATTGCGGCATGCTCAAGTCGATACGACACGCCCCGCAAGATCAAGCGCTACTATCCCGGATAGCGGCCGGCGGCTTGTCGTTGGTTCGAGCCTATTTCGACGGGCAGGTCTTTGGCTGATCGAACAGCGACAGATTGACCAGTTTGCCGGTCATCGAGAACTCGCCATAGTCCATGACGAGATCGCGCGTGATGCCGTTCTTGTGCAGCTTGAAGCTGATCCGGTATTCCGGCACCTCCTCGCCGCCTTTGTCGGCATCATCGAAATAGGCGATGTCGACCGGCCAGTATTTGTCGGTGGCGAGCTTGGCCAGCGCCGGCGCTTCCGGATCGGCGTTGTCGGCATCGGCTTGCTTGCCGACGACGACGGTGGTGGTCACCACCTTGTTGGCATCCTCAGAGCCGTCGAACAGGTTGGTTTCGTAGAAACGCTCGCCCTTTTCCGCCTTGCCGATCATTTCGACCATTTGCTGGGTCGGGAACTGGGTCGGCGCGAGTTCCAAGCTGTTCTTCTCGGGCTTGTCGATATCGACCTTGAGACCGTTGGCCTCCTTCGTTGCAGTCCCCTTGACCTCCTTGTCGAGGTTCTGGTCGACAAAGGACTTATTCACGAAGGAGAAGGTCTTGCCCTCGGCATCCTCGAAGGTGGTCATCTGCTGGTCGGTCAGCCTGGTGTTGTCGCTGGTTACGATCTGGGTCACCAAACGGAACTTTACCGTATAGCCCTCGCAAGGCGAGCCGTTGAACTCGTAGACCATGCGGCCAGTGATGCCGGTGATGCCGGAGCGGTCGGAGGCTTTGTCGAGTGAAATGTCGTAAACCGCGCGATGCGCCTGCAGCGCCGGCACCGCAAAAGCGGGAGCCGCCCAGGAAGCCGCTGTCAAGAGAACGGCGTTGAATGCGAGGCGCGTTGCGCGCATGGGGTGCTCCGATCATCGCGGCTAATGGCAGGCCGCATGGAAAGATGGTCCAGCTTAAAAAAAGTCGTGGCGGAAGCGAGGCAAAAATAGCAATTTCGGCCCGGCCTGCGCGGCACCTTCAAGCAATAGGGAAATAGCATGAGCGAAACAATCGAAAAGCGGCTAAGCGATCTCGGCGTGACGCTGCCGGCCGCCGCCGCGCCTGCCGCCAATTACGTGCCCTATTGCAGGACCGGCAATCTGCTGTTCACCGCCGGGCAGTTGCCGCTCAAGGACGGCAAGCTCCAGGCGAGTGGACTACTTGGCCGCGATGTCGACACCGCGACCGGCAAGGAAGCCGCAAAATACTGTGCAATCAACATATTGGCGCAAGCCCAGGCAGCACTTGGCGATCTCGAGAAAATCCGTCGCTTGGTGAAGATCACCGTCTTCGTCGCCTCGGCACCGGATTTTGTCGAACAGCATCTGGTTGCCAACGGTGCCTCGGATTTTCTCGCCGCGGTGCTCGGCGATCGCGGCAAGCACGCTCGCTCCGCCGTCGGCACCGCCTCCCTGCCGCTTAATGCCGCAGTGGAAATCGAAGCGATCTTCGAAGTCGAATGACCGGGACTGCAACCATGACCGATCTTTCCTGGCTGACCGCCCGGCCCGTCGCCCATCGCGGCCTCCACGACATGAACAAGACGCGCTGGGAGAACACCCTTTCCGCCTTCGCCGCGGCGGCCGAGCGCGGCTACGCGATCGAATGCGACGTGCACCTGTCTTCCGACGGCGTCCCCGTCATCATCCACGATGGCGATCTGCGGCGGCTGACCGGCGAAAACGGCTTCGTCTGGCAGCGTACGGCTGCCGAGATCACCGCGCTGAAGGTCGGCGGCACCGCTGACCATCTGCCGACGCTGCAGCAGGCGCTTGATCTGGTCGACGGCCGTGTGCCGATGGTTGTCGAGCTGAAAGGAGCTGCCGGGCACGACGAAGGCCTGGTCGAAAGCGTCGGCAAGATGCTCAAGCAATACAACGGCAAGGCTGCGATCATGTCGTTCGACCATTGGCTGATCCGTGAGTTCCCGAAATATGCTCCCGGCATACCCGGCGGTTTGACCGCCTACGGCAACGACAACCACCTGATCGAGGCGCATTTCGCCATGCTGGCGCATGACATCGCCTTCACCTCCTACGCCGCCGGCGACCTGCCGAACCGGTTCGTCTCCTTCGTGCGAGAAAAACTCGGCATGCCGGTGATCACCTGGACCGTGCATGACCAGCCTGCCGTCGAGCTGACCTTCAAATATGCCGACCAGATGACGTTCGAAGGATTCGAGCCAGATCTGGTACGGCTTGCTTGAGCGGGCTTGTATGGGTCCACAGCGAGCTTAAGTAAGCCTCATGGATCAAGGGGACGACTGCGAAAGACAAACGGCGAACGCGGAGCTGTCGATCCGCATCGCAGCGGGCATCGGGGCCTTTACCAACGCTGAATGGGACAGCCTCGGCGGCACTACACGCGGCGATGCAGAAAACGGCTACAACCCACTTGTTTCATTTGCCTTTTTGAGCGCGCTGGAAGATTCCGGCTGCGCTGTTCGGCGCACCGGCTGGCAAGGCCATCACCTCAGGCTGGAAACCGCCCGAGGCAAGCTGCTCGGGGCGGTCCCCTGCTATCTGAAGTCGCACAGCCAGGGCGAATATGTATTCGACCATGGCTGGTCCGACGCATTCGAACGCGCCGGCGGGCGCTACTACCCGAAGCTGCAATGCGCGGTGCCGTTCACGCCCGTCACCGGCCCTCGCCTGCTGGTCGGCAAGGGCGAGGACAGTCCCACCGTCAAGGCCGGTCTTGCGGCCGGCCTGAAGGCGGTGACGGATAAGCTCGGCGTGTCTTCCGCCCATGTCACCTTCGCGCCGGAGGACGATGTCCAGATATTGGCGGCGGCCGGTTTCCTGCATCGCACCGACCAGCAGTTTCACTTCTTCAACGAAGGTTTTTCGAGCTATGACGATTTTCTCGCGACGTTAGCGTCGCGCAAGCGCAAGGCAATGAAGAAAGAGCGGCGCGAGGCGCTCGCCGACGGCATCTCGATCGACTGGCTGACCGGCAAGGATCTGACCGAAAAGGCCTGGGACGACTTTTTCGCGTTCTACATGGATACCGGCAGCAGGAAGTGGGGCCGGCCTTACCTCAACCGCGATTTCTTCTCCCTAATCGGCGAGCGCATGGCCGACGACATCCTGCTGGTCATGGCCAAACGCAACGGACGCTACATAGCGGGCGCCATCAACTTCATCGGCTCAGACGCGCTCTACGGCCGCAACTGGGGCTGCATCGAGGACCACCCATTCCTGCATTTCGAAGTCTGCTACCATCAGGCAATCGATTTCGCCATCTCGCGCAAGCTGAAGGTGGTTGAAGCTGGTGCTCAGGGCGAGCACAAGCTGGCGCGCGGCTACCGGCCCGTGACGATGCATTCGGCGCACTATATCGCCCATCCAGGTCTGCGCAATGCAGTGGCCGACTACCTCCAGCGCGAGCGGCGCGAAGTCGAGCGGATGAGCGAATATCTGGAAGAGCACACCCCGTTCCGCAAGGACATGGCGGAGTAGGGTAGCGAGCCCAATCGCTCAGCCGTGCGAGCCCGCACGGCCGATGTCGATCGATCATCTTGCCCGCCCGGAACAGCTTCGCTACACGAGACAGCGAGCCAAGAACCGGAGCGCGCGCCATGGCCGAAGCAACCTACGACAGCAGCAACATCTTCGCCAAAATCCTGCGCGGAGAAATCCCTTCGCACCGCGTCTACGAGGATGAAGCGGTCATTGTCTTCATGGATGTGATGCCGCAAGGACAGGGTCACACGCTGGTGGTGCCGAAAGCGCCGTCGCGCAACCTGCTTGACGCGGATCCGGCGATGCTTGGCCCGCTCTTCGCTCACGTCCAGAAAGTTGCGCGGGCCGTAAAGAAGGCCTTCGATGCAGATGGCGTCACGGTTATGCAGTTCAACGAACCAGCTTCGGGGCAGACTGTCTTTCACCTTCACGTCCATGTCATTCCGCGCTTCGAGGGGATTCCCCTGAAACCGCACAGCGGACAGATGGAAAAGCCTGAAGTCCTGGCCCAGAACGCCGGCAAGATACGGATGGCGCTGGCAAGCTGAACCGGCGCAAACCGCTCCGGCGGGCCTTAACCGGAGGGTGTCACAAAAAAAGCCCCGTTTCCGGGCTTTTTTACTGGCTGGTTCGTCAGTTCTTACGCGGCAGTTGCGGCACGAGACTGCGCTTGCCGCCGTCCTTACCTTTCGGTTCCGGCTTCTGCGCCACCGCCTTTTTCGCGGCGGGCTTCTTTGCCACCGCCTTCTTGGCCTTCGGCACGTCGTCCGGCTCTTCCTTCTTCGGCTTCACCGGCGCCTCGTCGGCGAGCGATTCGAGCTTCAGGCCGGTCTCGCCGGTTTCCTTCTTCTCGACGGTGACACGCACCGTGCCGCCCTTCTTGAGCTTGCCGAACAGCACCTCGTCGGCCAGCGGCTTCTTGATGTGCTCCTGGATGACACGGCCAAGCGGCCGGGCGCCCATGCGCTCGTCATAGCCCTTGTCGGCCAGCCATGCGATTGCATCCTGCGACAAATCGAAGGTCACGCCACGCTCGGAAAGCTGCGCTTCCAGCTGCATGACGAACTTTTGCACCACCTGATGGATGACCGGCACCGGCAGCGAGCCGAACGGAATGATCGCATCGAGACGATTGCGGAACTCCGGCGTGAACAGCCGGTTGATCGCCTCGACATCGTCGCCTTCGCGCTTGGTCGAACCGAAACCGATCGCCGCGCGCTGCGCATCGGATGCGCCCGCATTGGTGGTCATGATAAGGATGACATTGCGGAAGTCGATCTGCTTGCCGTTATGGTCGGTCAGCTTGCCGTGGTCCATGACCTGCAACAGGATGTTGAACAGGTCCGGATGCGCCTTCTCGACTTCGTCCAGCAACAGCACGCAATGCGGATGCTGGTCGACGCCGTCGGTCAGAAGGCCGCCCTGGTCGAAGCCGACATAGCCGGGAGGCGCGCCGATCAACCGCGAAACGGTGTGGCGTTCCATATATTCCGACATGTCGAAGCGGATCAGCTCCACGCCGAGCGAGGCGGCGAGCTGCTTGGCCACTTCCGTCTTGCCGACACCGGTCGGGCCCGAGAACAGGTACGAGCCGATCGGCTTTTCCGGTTCCCGCAGGCCGGCCCGCGCCAGCTTGATGGCCGAGGTCAGCGCTGTGATCGCGGTGTCCTGGCCGTAAACGACGCGCTTCAACTCGATGTCGAGTCCTTGCAGCACCTTCTCGTCGTCGGCGGAAACCGTCTTCGGCGGGATGCGCGCCATGGTGGCGATCGTCGCTTCGATCTCCTTGATGCCGATGGTCTTCTTGCGCTTGGCTTCCGGCACCAGCATTTGCGAGGCACCGGTCTCGTCGATCACGTCGATCGCCTTGTCCGGCAGCTTGCGGTCGTTGATGTAACGCGCCGAGAGTTCGACCGAAGCCTTGATCGCCTCGCTCGTGTAGCGGACCTTGTGGAACTCCTCGAAATAAGGCTTGAGGCCCTTCATGATCTCGATGGCGTCCTCGACCGTCGGCTCGTTGACGTCGATCTTCTGGAAGCGCCGCACCAGCGCGCGGTCCTTCTCGAAGAACTGGCGGAATTCCTTGTAGGTGGTCGAGCCGATGCAGCGGATGGCGCCGGACGACAGTGCGGGTTTTAACAGGTTCGATGCATCCATGGCGCCGCCGGAGGTGGCCCCTGCCCCGATCACGGTGTGGATTTCATCGATGAACAGCACGGCGCCGGGATAATCCTCGAGCTCCTTGACGACCTGCTTCAGCCGCTCCTCGAAATCGCCGCGATAGCGGGTGCCGGCCAGCAGCGTGCCCATGTCGAGCGCGAAGATGGTGGCATTGTGCAGCACTTCGGGAACGTCGCCCTCGACGATGCGCTTGGCGAGGCCTTCGGCGATAGCCGTCTTGCCGACGCCGGGATCACCGACATAGAGCGGGTTGTTCTTGGAGCGGCGGCACAGCACCTGGATGGTCCGGTTGATCTCGCTCTCGCGACCGATCAATGGATCGATCTTGCCGGCCTTGGCCTTGTTGTTCAGGTTGACGCAATAGGCAGTCAGCGCGTCCTGCTGCTGCTTCTTCTTGCCGCCTTCCTCCTGCGGCTCGGCTCCGCTCTGGCTGCTCTGCTCGTCGTCGGCGCCGCGCGGGGTACGCGTCTCGGAAGCGCCGGGGCGCTTGGCGATGCCATGCGAGATGTAGTTGACCGCGTCGTAGCGGGTCATCTGCTGTTCCTGCAGGAAGTAAGCGGCGTGGCTTTCACGCTCAGCGAAGATGGCGACGAGCACGTTGGCGCCGGACACTTCCTCGCGGCCTGACGACTGCACATGGATCACCGCGCGCTGGATGACGC
The DNA here is from genome assembly GCF_040322515.1 of Mesorhizobium sp. M0136. Taxonomy (NCBI): domain Bacteria; kingdom Pseudomonadati; phylum Pseudomonadota; class Alphaproteobacteria; order Hyphomicrobiales; family Phyllobacteriaceae; genus Mesorhizobium; species Mesorhizobium sp. M0136. The sequence goes on along the minus strand of NZ_JAMYTP010000004.1, from coordinate 104,977 downwards.
GCTGGAAACCGGCAGTCGGCTTGGAATCTTCATCGTAGCCGGTGACGAGATTGTCGAGCTCGGTGTCGATATAGGTGAGAACCGTATGCTTCAACTCGTCGAGATCGACGTTGCAGGCACGCATGACGGCCGCCGCCTCGGTGTCGTCGATCAGGGCGAGCAGCAAATGTTCAAGGGTTGCATATTCATGGTGTCGCTCATTGGCGAGCGTCAGCGCTTGGTGAAGCGCCTTTTCCAGGCCTTGGGAGAAAGCCGGCATGTTACCTCACTTCTTCTCCATCACGCATTGCAGCGGATGCTGATTCTGTCGGGCGAAATCCATGACCTGAGACACTTTGGTCTCGGCCACCTCGAATGTATAGACCCCGCACTCGCCCACCCCATGATTGTGAACATGAAGCATTATGCGTGTGGCGGCTTCGCGGTCCTTCTGGAAAAAGCGCTCCAGCACGTGGACCACGAATTCCATGGGTGTGTAGTCGTCGTTAAGAATGAGGACCCGATACAGACTGGGCTTCTTGGTCTTGGTTTTTGTGCGCGTGATGACGGCCGTGCCGCGACCGGCCTCATTGCCGTTGCTGCCGTTCTGCATTCGCACCACGTAGCTCGTGGCAGTCAAACCTGTAGTCACGTAATCCTGCCTTTTTCGAATCCTCATGCATGCTCGACATGTAGGTGTTCGATGGACGATTTTAAGCCCTTCTGTTTAGCTGACAATATGGCTAGGTGGCCAAACTTGACCGATTTTTCAAATCGTGAAGACCGTAGGCCCCCGATTTCGAGCTGGCATTAAAAAACCCGGCCGCGCGTTCGCGACCGGGTTTGTCTTTGCAAGCCCAGGGGCCGGCTCGGAATGTTCGTCGAATTTACTTCGCCTTGGCGACGATCGATTCGAACGGCTTGTAAGCTTCCTTGGCGAGTTCGGCATAGAGATCGCCAAGCTTGGTGGCCTCGGTGACGAAGCTCTCATAGGACTGCTTGGCATAGTCGGACTGGATCTCGAGCGCCTTGTCCAGCGACTTGGCGGAAAGGAGCTTCTCGACAGCGGCGCTACCGGCTTCGAAGCTTTTCTTGGTGTACTCGCCCGCCTCGGCGGCGATAGCCTGCGCACCCTTGGACAGCGAGGCGAAGCTCTTCAATCCGGTGTCCGCAAATTCCTTGCCGTATTTGCTGAAATCTTCATAGGTCTGGGTCATTTCACGCTTTCCCTTGAACGGTTGCCTTGGACGATAGACGCGCCTTGTCCGGGCCGCGTTGTGCAATGCGGGTAAATATATTGTGCAGTGCACAAAAAGTCAAGATTCCCGCGGCAATGCGCATCGTGAGCTGCCGGCAATCGCTAAGATTCGAATAAAGAGAAGCTCAATCCCCCAGAAAATGGTGAACGCGGCGGTTACCATAAACGGATTGGTAACGCTGCCCGCGTTAGCGTGGCCGAAGGTGAGGCAGGACCCCTTTGCCGCCTCCAAGGCAACGGAAATTCAAAGGAACTATCAGTGCGTAAGGCGTTGTCGGGCTTCGTTTCCAAATCCGCGTCCCCCCTCAAAACGATCATGATCCTCGCCATGGCGCTGAGCTTCGTCGTCGCGGACGCGGCTTCATCCATGGCGGCCAAGTCGGCGGCCATCGTCATCGATGCCAAGACCGGCAAGGTGCTTTATTCGTCGGATGCCGATGGCCGGCGCTATCCAGCCTCGCTTACCAAGATGATGACGCTTTATCTGACGTTCGAGGCATTGGCGAAGGGCAGGATCAGCAAGAATTCCCCGGTCGTGTTCTCGGCCAATGCCGCTGCCGAGCCGCCGACGAAGCTAGGCGTCAAGCGCGGCAGCTCGGTCACGGTCGAGACCGCGATCCTGTCGATGGTGACCAAATCGGCAAACGATTCCGCAACGGCGCTTGGCGAGATGCTCGGCGGCAATGAAGCCAATTTCGCCCGCATGATGACCGCCAAGGCGCGGGCGCTGGGCATGAGGGGAACCGTTTTCCGCAACGCCAACGGCTTGCCTGATCCCGGCCAGTTCACAACCGCGCGCGACATGGCGATGCTCGGCATCGCCCTGAGAGAGCATTTTCCGCAATATTACGGCTATTTCTCGCAGCGCTCCTTTCTTTATGGGCGGCAGCGCATCAACGGCCACAACCGTCTGCTCGGACGCATCAAGGGCGTCGACGGCATCAAGACCGGTTACACCCGCGCCTCCGGTTACAATCTGGTTTCCTCGGTCTCGGATGGCGATCGGCGGATCGTAGCGGTGGTCATGGGCGGCAGATCCGGCGGCAGCCGCGACAGCCAGATGGCCGGGTTGATCAATGCCTACATGCCGAAGGCCTCGTCGAGCGGCGGCGGCGTGCTGATTGCCAAGGCTGGCGGTGGCAATCCGATTTCAGCCTTGGCCAAGGTATTTCTACCGAACCATGACGCGCCGACACCGGACAGTAAGCCGAACGACGATGCCGTTGCCTCCCTTGTCGAGGAAAATGCGCCCGTCGTTGAAGAAACCACTCCGGTCGTTCAGGCCAAGAGGGTCAAGACGACGGCCGCGGCGACGGTGGACGACGTGGCGACAGCCCGGGTCGCCGCAGCCTATGCCGAACCGGCGGCAGAGGTCGATCCGGTCAGCACGGCCTCGGTGCCATCCGGCTGGGCAATACAGGTCGCCTCGTCGCCAAAACAGGCCGAAGCGAAGGCTTTCCTCGACAAGGCGACGAAGCAGGCACCCTCCGTTCTGGCCGATGCCTCCGGTTTCACCGTCGCCTTCGACAAGGACGGCGTCACCTACTACCGCGCCCGGTTCGGTGGTTTCGGTTCGAAGACCGCTGCCTGGAAGGCCTGCAACGCTTTGAAAAAGAAGAAGATCGAGTGCTACGCCGTCCAGCAGTAAGCGGCGCGCGAAACGATATCTTTCCCGAAAGTTCTGCGTCGAAGGAGACTAGTTGTGATTGGAGAGCAAGACGTCCTTGGCTTCATTGATCCGCGCCGCCAGGAAAGACGTGCCACCGATATCGGGGTGCAGGCGCTGCATCAGGCGGCGGTGCGCCTTGCGGACATCCGCCGCGGCAGCCCCCGCTTCAAGACCAAGGATCTTGTAGGCCTCCTCCTTAGTCATGGCGCCAGAACCTGGCGCAACACCCAGCCCTTCGCCGTCATTCGCATCAGCGTCTTTGCGCCAGATGGGAAATCTGCCGTCAAGATACGTCTCTAGCAATTGGCGGCTCTCCGGATCGCCGGAGAGTTCGCGATAGAGTTGCTGCAATTCGGCACGCCCCATCGAGCCAAGGATCTTGCCTTCATGGCGCCCGGCCAGCACGAGGCCTTCGAGGCCGCCGGTATCGTGATCGAGTTCCATTTCAAGCGCCGCGGTACGAACTGTCGAACGCTTGCCTTGTGCCAGTTTTGCCGCCGGCCGATTCATGCGCATGGAGCCGTACCAGGCGAGCGCAACCGACAGGATCAAGCCGCCGATGCCCTCGCGCCCGACCAGCAGCACGGCGACGCCGACCAGCCCGAGCAGTACAGGTCCAAGCGTTCTCATGCCGCCTGCAAGCTTCGCCGCATCGGCGCGCAGGAAGATGGTGAGCATGCCGAGAAGCACTAGAAGCAACGCTACAAAAGCGATAATTGCGCTCATCAGTTTCCGCCGCCCCGCATATGCTCGATCATCAGCCGGTCTTCCGGTCTGCCCCGGGCCTCCAGTGCTTTCAGCCCGCCGGTCGCAAACACGGCGACGGACGAAAGCAGGCCGGCCAAGGTTGCGGCAGCCCGCCGATCGAAGCGGAACCAGGCCCCTTTCGACAGCCGCGCAATCTCCTTGAACGCCTTTTCCGCGGCGGCATCATCGCCCTCCTGAAAGACGAAGACAGGAACGCCGTGCAGACCGAGGCTGCCGGCCTTTTCGGCCAGATCATCTATGTTTTCTTCCATCGCGTCGCCGATATAGACCAGCGCGTTGACCTTGGCCGCCGCCGTCTGTTTCAGGGCATGGGCGAGCACCTTGCCGATCTGGGTATGGCCGCTGCGGCAGTCGATGCGCGTCATCAGCTGCTTCAGAGCTTCGGTATCGGTGACGAATGCGGAGGAGCGGCACTCGCCAAGGCCGCGAAAATAGACAAGTTGAACCTTGAGCGCCCCGGCCTTGCCGACGGCGTCGAACATCTCGGCCTGCAGCGCACAGGCGAGATCCCAGGTCGGCTGGCGGCTCATCGTCGCGTCGAGGGACAGGATCAGCCTGCCTGACCCGGTGGCGGATGCAGCGAGCGTCCTTGCCTGACGGAGAAACGCGTCGATCTCGCCGGTGCTCGATTGAGACTCGACCGGTGCAGGATTGGCCCTTGCAGGCACGGGCTGCTTCTTGTCGCTCATGACATTCAAGATGTGGCGTTGTTCCCCGGCTTGCAAGCCCAGATGAGGCGACCTGGAGGACCGATGATGGCAACTGCGTACAAGCACTTCGGCTGGTGGTCTTGGCGTTGCGGTTCTCGGCGTCAGAGCAGGCCGAGATCGGCAAGCTCTCGCCTGAGCTTCGGCGGCATCTCGATCAGCCCGGCTTTGCCCTTGCCGAGATCGGCCGGCGCGTCCGCCTGCTTCAGGTAGCGCCATCCCTGGAATGCACGGCGCGGTTGCCAGACAGTGCGCACGACCTCGGGATCGAGGATCAGATGGCAACGGCCGATGCCCTCGTCATCGGTGAAGGGGCGGATTTCGGTGATCAGCTGGCGGCATTGGACATTGCCCTTGATCACCCAGTAGAGCGAGCCGCCGTCGGTAATCTCGACGCCGCGTGTCGGCACCATGCGGGTGGTGTGGTAGTGCTCGGCCGGTTCGCCGGCGCGGCGCCGCTCGTCGAGACGGAAAGCAATCCACTCTTCCAGATCCTCGACGCTGTCACAGCCGACGCAAAGCTTTATGAGATTGAGAGACATCGTTTAAGGTTTAGTCCAGCACGCGAACGCGTCAACGGCCTGATCGACTTCTCCACAGTGGTGGTCCAGGCCACCAGATTGGCGGTCAGCACTCCACGACATTGACTGCCAATCCGCCGAGGCTGGTTTCCTTGTACTTTTCGTTCATGTCGAGGCCGGTCTGGCGCATCGTCTCGATCGCGGCATCGAGCGGCACGAAATGAACGCCGTCGCCCTTGATGGCCAGCGAAGCGGCGGTCACCGCCTTGACGGCACCAAGCGCGTTGCGCTCGATACACGGCACCTGCACCAGCCCGCCGACCGGATCGCAGGTCATGCCGAGATGATGTTCCAACGCGATCTCGGCAGCGTTCTCGACCTGCTCGGGCGTGCCGCCCATGACGGCGCACAATCCCGCCGCAGCCATTGCCGAAGCCGAACCGACCTCGCCTTGGCAGCCGACTTCCGCCCCCGAGATCGAAGCATTGGTTTTGATGATGCCGCCGACGGCCGCCGCCGTCAGCAGGAAATCGCGTATGCTGGGCTGGTCGGCTTCTGGATGGAAATGCAACCAGTAGCGCAGCACTGCGGGCAGAGTGCCGGCCGCCCCATTGGTTGGCGCGGTGACGACACGGCCGCCGGCGGCGTTCTCCTCATTGACCGCCATCGCATAGATCGACAGCCAGTCGTTGGCGAGCAGCGGGTTGGGCCGGTTCTGCTGCCATTGCTCCTGCAGCTTGTCGTGCAGCATCCGGGCACGGCGGCGCACCTTGAGTCCGCCCGGCATGATGCCGTCTTGCGACAGGCCGCGCTCGATGCAGCCCTTCATGGCGCTCCAGATGCCGTCGAGGCCGGCGTCGAGCTCCTCGCGCGACATCTGCGTCTCCTCATTGACGCGCTTCATCTCGGCAATGGAAAGCCCGCTTTTCGCTGCCATGGACAGCATTTCGACGGCGTTCTTGAACGGATACGGAACCTTCTTGCCTTCGGTTGTCGCCGAGCCCCTTGCTTTCATCCGCTGCAGTTCCTCCTCGGACATTACGAAGCCGCCGCCGATCGAATAATAGACGCGCCTCAGCAGCAACCGGTCGCCGGCATCATAGGCAGAGAAGGCCATGCCATTGGCGTGACCCGGCAGCGGCGTCTTGCGATCCAGCACCAGATCCATTGCCGGGTCGAAACGATAGGACGGATGGCCGGGCGGCGAGATCCGCTTCTCGGCGGCGATGCGAGCGACGATGCCGTCCGCCTGGTCGGGATCCACCGTCTGCGGCGTCTGGCCGGCGAGGCCGAGCACCACGGCACGATCGGAGCCATGGCCGATGCCGGTATAGGCGAGCGAGCCATGCAGGCTGGCCGCGATCCGGTCGACCTTGGCGCCGGCCGGGCGCGGCCAGTCGTCTCCCGCAATCTCGTCGAGAAACCGCCGCGCAGCCGTCATCGGCCCCATCGTGTGCGAACTCGATGGGCCGATGCCGATCTTGAACAGGTCGAAAACCGAAAGGAACACGTGGGCGTTTTCTCCTGGGACCTTGTTGAGGTCTACATATAGGAATTCCCATGGTGTTTTCCGCTGTTTTGACGATTGCGGCGCTGCGCCTGCCGACCTTGTTTGCTCCGGCAGCGACATTCCAGCTTCGGCCATCGAAGCGTCCCCTCCGCCTGTGGTAAAAGCACCGCATGAGCGATTCCTTTCATCTATCGATGGCCGACCTTGCGGCGCTGGGGTTCTTCCTTGCCGCGTGGGTGCTGCATACGCTCGCCGCCGACGGAATGCTGGTCAGCCGCATGTCGCTGACGAGGGCGATGAACGCGCAGCGCGAGGCCTGGATGCGGACCATGGCCGAGCGCGAGATCCGCATCGTCGACACCGCCATCATGAGCGGCCTGCAGCAGGGAACCGCCTTCTTTGCCTCGAGTTCGCTGATTGCGATCGGCGGCTGTTTTGCTTTGCTCGGCGCCTCCGACCAGGTTCTGACCGTGCTGGGTGACCTGCCGTTTGGCGCTACGCCCTCACGCGCGGCGTTCCAGACGAAGGTGTTCGGCCTGGTGCTGATCCTGGCCTTTTCCTTTTTCAAGTTCGGCTGGGCTTACCGGCTGTTCAACTATTGCTCGATCCTGATCGGCGCCGTGCCGATTCCGCATGGCGAGGCGTCGCGCAATCCGGTCACCGAAACGGCAGTCTGGCGTGCGGCGCGCATGAACATGCTGGCCGGGAAGCATTTCAATTCGGGCCTACGCGGCGTGTTCTTCTCGATTGGCTATCTTGGCTGGTTCGTCGATCCCACCGTTTTCGTGCTATCGACGCTGCTGCTGCTGGCGGTGCTGGTGCGCCGCCAGTTTTTCTCGGCGGCGCGGCAGGCGGTGCTCGGTCAGCCGCCCGGCCCGGGAAAAGGCCGATCGATGCGGCCCGACAGCCAGTAGGCGGTGAGCCCTATCCATTCGCGGATCGCAACAGTGGTGACCTCCAGCCAGTCGCCGGGATAGGGGAAGGTGGCGATGCCTTCCCTACCGGAGGTGCGATAGTCGACTGGCCACGGAATGGTCGAAAAGCCGGCTTTGTCGAACAGCGCCTTGGCGCGTGGCATGTGGAAGGCCGAGGTCACCAGCAACCAGGTCTCGCCTGGTTTCGGCATCACCAGTTCCCTGGTAAAGACAGCATTCTCGTAGGTGTTGCGGGATTTGTTCTCGAGGATCAACCGATCGGCCGCCACGCCGAAAGCGGCAAAAAGACGCGGTGCGGTATCTGCATCGCCTTCGCCGCCGCGGAAGGTTTCGATGCTGCCACCGGAGATAACGACTTTCGCTGTCGGAAACCGCCGCGCCAGCACGGCCGCCTCGACCATCCGGTCGCCACTGGAGTTCATTTCATAGCCGCCACGCACCAGATTGACGGCGCCATCCAGACTGCCGCCAAGCACTATGATACCGTCAACCTTTTCCGGCAGCGGCGGCCTGGGGAAGCGCTCCTCCAGCGGATTTAGCATCATGGGGCCGAGCGGGCTCCATGTCGCAACAACAAGGATGAGGAAGGCAAGAGTGCTGCCGACGGCGGCCAATCGCCGCCGGCCGAACATCGCCGCGACCAGCCCGGCCAGCAGCAGGAAGATCGCCAGATTCAACGGCTGGACGAAGAACCAGAGAATCTTGGAGACATAGAAGAACATCCCTCACCCCCTCAGATGAGAAACGATCCTACCACCATTTATCCGGCTGAAATGTGCCGGCCGCCTGTTCGATGACATGGGCAGTCTGGAACAGCGTTTCCTCGTCGAAGGGCCGGCCGATCAGCTGCAGGCCGAGCGGCAGCCCCTTGGCGTCGAGCCCAGCCGGAACCGCTATGCCGGGCAGGCCGGCCATGTTCACCGTCACCGTAAAAATGTCGTTGAGATACATCTTGACCGGGTCGGCGGCCATGTCCTCGTCGGCGATGCCGAAGGCGGCGGAAGGCGTTGCCGGCGTCAGGATGACGTCGACGCCTGCGGCGAACACATTTTCGAAGTCGCGCTTGATCAGGGTTCGAACCTTCTGCGCCTGTAGATAGTAGGCATCGTAGTAGCCGGCGGAAAGCACATAGGTGCCGATCATGATGCGGCGCTTGACCTCGCGCCCGAAGCCGGCGGCGCGGGTCTTTTCATACATGTCGACAATGTCCTTGCCGGGCACGCGCAACCCATAGCGGACCCCGTCGTAACGGGCGAGGTTGGACGAGGCTTCGGCAGGCGCCACGATGTAATAGGCCGGCAGCGCGTATTTGGTGTGCGGCAGCGAGATATCGACGATCTCGGCGCCGGCATCCCGCAGCCAGGCAATGCCTTTCTGCCACAGCGCCTCGATCTCCGCGGGCATGCCGTCGACTCTATATTCCTTGGGGATGCCGACCTTCATGCCCTTGATCGGGCGGCCGATCGCCGCCTCGTAGTCCGGCACCGGCAGGTCGACGGACGTCGTGTCCTTCGGGTCGACCGAAGCCATCGACTTCAACAGGATCGCGGCATCGCGGACGTCGCGCGCGATCGGCCCGGCCTGGTCGAGCGACGAGGCAAAAGCTACGATCCCCCAGCGCGAGCAGCGGCCATAGGTCGGCTTGATGCCGACTGTGCCAGTGAAGGCGGCGGGCTGGCGGATCGAGCCGCCGGTGTCGGTGGCGGTGGCGCCTGCGCACAGGAAGGCCGAGACGGCTGATGCCGATCCACCGGACGAACCGCCCGGCACCAGTTGGGCATTGTCCAACGTGCGCGCGGTCCTGGTGCGGCCCGCCGAAACGAAGCCACCCTCGCCCTGATGTGTCGTCGGCATCACCACCGTGTCGAGGCGCGAACGCCGCCACGGGTTGATGACCGGCCCATAATACGAGGTCTCGTTGGACGAGCCCATGGCGAACTCGTCCATGTTGAGCTTGCCGAGCATGACGGCGCCATCCGCCCACAGATTGGCCGTGACCGTCGATTCGTAGCGCGGCATGAAGCCGTCTAGCACATGGCTGCAGGCCTGGGTGTGGACGCCTTCGGTGCCGAACAAATCCTTGATGCCGAGCGGGATACCCTCGAGCGACCCGCCCTCGCCCTTGGCTAATTTCGCGTCGGAGGCCTTGGCCATGTCGCGGGCCTTGTCGTCGGTGACCACGACATAGGCATTGAGCGCCGGATTGGCTCGCTCGATCGCCGATAGATAGGCCTCGGTGACTTCGGTGGCGGTGATCTCCCTGGAACGCAATTTGGCGCGGGCCTGCGAAATCGTCAGTTGGGTCAGGTCGGTCATCAGGCAAGGCTCTTTTCGTAAAATACCGACCACTCGGAATCGGGATAATTCAGCACCGGGCCGCAGCGGGAAAAACCGGCGCGTTCGTAGACGGTCCAGGCGGCGGGATGACGGTCCCCCGTCTCCAGCACCAGCCGCTTAAGCCCTTCTTGGCGCGCCAGCGCCTCGATACGCTCGACAATCTTCGCGCCGATCTTGCGGCCGCGATGCGAAGGTCGCGTATACATTCGCTTGACCTCGCCGACCACAGCATCGTGGCGCTTCAGTGCGCCGCAAGCGATGGCAAGGCCGTTATCGCGGGCGATGAAAACGGTCGTGTCGCGATCCGCCATCTGCTCGACGGTCAAATGATAGCAATGCTCCGGCGGCGTCAGCTCCAGCAATGTGGCGTTCAGCTCTTCGACCAGCCCACGCACATCGTCCTGCAGCGGCGTCTCAGCGGCGATGTCGATTGCCATCGGCCTGCTACTCCACGACCTTCGGCACAAGGAAGAAATTCTCTTCGGTCGCTGGCGCGTTGGCGACGATGTCAGCTGCCTTGCCGCCGTCGGTGACGACGTCCTGGCGCTTTTTCATCGCCATCGGCGTGACCGAGGTCATCGGCTCGACGCCGGAAACGTCGACTTCGTTCAACTGCTCGACAAAGCCCAAAATGGCGTTCAATTCGCCGGTCATACGCTCTGCATCCTCCTCGCTCACCGCAATACGGGCAAGGTGCGCGACGCGCTTCACGTTTTTTATATCAACGGACATGTTTGTGCCTCGGGGAAAACCAGCGCTATAGCGGCGCAGCGCGTGCCGCGCAACATGCATCGTGCCGACAACGGCCCTATGGCATCGTGACGCCGTCGCAGAGGAAATAACTGCCGCCGTTACCGCTCTGCTCGCCTTCGTCGGCGGCAGGCCGAACCGATACCAGGTCGATCTGCTTCGGGCTCATCTGTGTCAGTGAGAGAACATCGGGAAAGACGTAGCCCGGCTCCTGGCATATAGCGGTCACCGCCCAGCTTGGTGAGCGTGTCGCTTTGGTGATCTGCAGGAATTCACAATTATATTCGATGCTTTCCAGTCCATTTGCCGACAGCACGATATTGCCGCCCTCGATCACCGTCTGCAGCGTATCCTTTTTGGCCTGCGCGCAGAGATCCTCCGATTGCAGATAGACCCCGTTGATGAAATCCTCGGCGGCCAGCGCCGGCGACGCGGCAACCAGCATGGAAATGCAAAGAGAGTTTCTCAAGCGCATCGTATCGTGCCGATCGGCTTTCTCTACAGCGTAATCGTCTCGCCGATCTTCGGCAACGCCACTTTCACACCCGATCCGTCTAGCCCGGCCACGAATTTGTCGGCGGTCTGATCTATCATCGGAAATGTGCCGAAGTGAGCGGGAACGACCGTCTCGAACTTGAAGAAACGCTGGCAGGCAAGGGCTGCCACCGCGCCACCCATGGTGAAGCGGTCGCCGATCGGCACGATGCCGATCTTCGGTTCATGCAACTCGTTGATCAGCGCCATGTCGGAAAAGATGTCGGTGTCGCCCATATGGTACAGCGTCTTGTCTTCGGGGAAGTGCAGGACCAGCCCGCCCGGATTGCCGAGATAGGTATTCTGGCCGCCCTCGCCCGGAAACGACGATGAATGCAGAGCCTGAACGAAGGTGGTGGTGAAGCCGCCGCAATCGACCGTACCGCCGATGTTGCCGGGATTGATCTGCTTGTTACCGACGCCCTTGCCGACCAGGTACATGCAAATCTCGAAATTGGCGACCAGCATCGCAGCGCTCTTCTTGAGCACTTCGATGGCGCCGCTGATGTGGTCGCTGTGGCCATGGGTGAGCAACACGTGCGTGACCCCTTCGGCCGGCCCTTCCCACCCACCCGTCCACGACGGATTACCGACCAGATAGGGGTCGATGAGGATTTTCGCGCCTTCGATTTCGATTCGGAATGCCGAATGTCCGTACCAGGTCAGTTTCATCAATGCTTTCCTCGATTTTTGCTTCGGTAGAGGATAGAACGCCGACGGCGAAATTAAAGTGCCGCGCACGCTTTGCGCGTATACGACGTGCGGCGTCGCGGTCAAAGGAAAAGCCATTGGGCATCATCACCATCGAGGAGTTGCCGGCCCGGCTCGGCGGCGGTAAGACCCTGGCCGGTCTCGACCTCGGCGACAAGACGATCGGCGTGGCGGTTTCCGATCGCGGCTTGTCGTTCGCGCACCCGCGCGCTGTCATCATGCGCAGGAAATTCTCGCTCGATGCCGCAGTGCTGCTCGCTCTGCTACAGAAGGAAAACGCCGGCGCCGTGGTGATCGGCCTCCCCATCAACATGGACGGCTCGGAAGGCCCGCGCGCCCAAAAATCCCGCGCTTTCGTACGCAATATGGCTGGATTGACCGATCTGCCCTTCGTCTTTTGGGACGAAAGACTGTCGACGGTGGCGGCCGAGCGGACACTGATCGAGATGGATTTTTCCCGCAAGAAACGCGCCGGCAAGATCGATTCTGCGGCGGCCGCTTTTATCCTCCAAGGCGTTCTCGACCGGCTTCAGGTGCTCGGCGTCGATGCCTGGTCGAAATAGCGGTTGCGCATCGCCGTGATCCAGCCACCAATCGCCTTGCGGCGGCGAAATGCCCAGAACCCCGTCAGCAGCAGCCCATCGAACACGCAAGCTTTCGCCACCATGCCCGGAATGAGTGCCGGATCGACGCCGAGCATCTGTCCATAGAGCTGGAAGACGAGATCGTGCAATTGACGGCTCAGCATGACGTAGCCGAAATTGATGTCGTTGAGCGACAGAAAGAACCAGCCCCAAAACAAGAGGAGCGGAGCCGCCCAAAGCGCGAACAAGGTGCGCATCAGCGGTCGTCCCTCGAATCCAGCCGGCCGGAAATGCGGGCAAGCGAGGAATTATGCGCCGCTGCCTTGGCCATGACATGCGCGGCCGCTCGGATGTCGCCGGTCCCTGGAACTGCAGCGGCAACGGCCGACCGCCTCTCGGCGAGCATCGCGACATAGGACGCCAGAAGTGCCGCCAATTGCACCGCGACAACCATGAACAGCCCATTGATGCCTTGCGCGGCGCCGCCGATGACTATCAGCGACAGCACGCCCAAGGCGGAGATGAAGGCGATCCGCACGACGCTGTCGGCAGGATCCGGGTTGGTCGCGTGGCTGGTCAGTGCTTCAACAAAGGCCCAGCAGAACAACACCGCGACGACAAGCAGTGCCACGGCGAGCGGTGCCACGACGACGGCGTTTTCGAGATCGGCAAATCGAGTGTTCTGGACGGGAACGCCCAGTACGCCAAGGGCCGTCGCCACGCCTCGATTCCCGTCGATGCAGATGAACGCCAGCAGGGCGAAAACGGCCGCCCAATGCAATGCCAGAAAAGAGCTCAGAATATGCCGCATGACGCTCCCGCTTCGCAGGGCAAAGCCGCTCAAGCTGAACAGTCCTTGCCTTAACCATAACATTGGGCTTTGCCACCGGCGGCCGCAACGGAAACCATTCGTTAAGGTTAACGGCCATCCACAGGGGCGCGAGAGCGGCAGCGAATTTGGCGACGGCACCTAGTTGATCGGCGGGTAGAGCGTATCGATGATCATGCGGGCATCATGGCGCGAATCGATCATGCCATAGGTATTGCGCCACTGGCCGGCGAGGCGCGTTTCGACGAAGGCGTCGGCGATCCGCCCTGCCCCCAGCCTGCGAAGCTCTGCCGCCGCCGCCGACAATGCCAATTGCTCGGTCAACAGCCGCGCCGAGCCCTCGTCGGTTGCCGCGACCTGCATTGCCGCCTTGAGGACGCCGACAGTGCCGCGTCCGCCGGCGCCTAGATCGCGGTCGATGCCGGCCAGCACGTCGTCGAACAGGCCTGGCGCGCGGCCGAGCACGCGCAACACGTCGAGCGCCATGACGTTGCCTGAACCTTCCCAGATCGCGTTGACCGGAGCTTCGCGATAGTAGCGGGCGAGCGGCCCCTCCTCGACATAGCCATTGCCGCCGAGGCACTCCATCGCTTCATAGAGCAGCGGCGGCGCAATCTTGCAGACCCAGTATTTGACGACAGGCGTCATGGCGCGGGCGAAGGCCGCCTCGCCGCGGTCGCCGGCCGCCTCGTCGAAGGAGCGCGCCAGCCGGAACGACAGCGCGGTAGCGGCGGCAACGTCGAGCGCCATATCGGCCAGCACACGCTGCATCAGCGGCTGCTCGATCAGATTGGTTCCAAACACCTTGCGGTGGCGCGTGTGGTGGACAGCCTCGGCCAGTCCGGCCCGCATGATCGCCGACGAGGCGACGGCGCAGTCGAGCCGCGTCAGGGTCACCATATCCATGATCGTCTTTACGCCGGCGCCGGGCTCGCCGACCATCTCGCCGATGGCATTGACGAATTCCACCTCCGACGAGGCATTGGAGCGGTTGCCGAGCTTGTCCTTCAGCCGTTGAAAACGGAAGCCGTTACCGGATCCGTCGCCGAGCAAGCGGGGCACGAGAAAGCACGACAGTCCCTCCGGCACCTGTCCGAGCACCAGGAAGGCATCCGACATCGGCGCCGACATGAACCATTTGTGGCCGGTCAGGCGATAAAACCCGCTGCCGGCGCGCTCCGCCTTGGTGACGTTGGAGCGGACATCGGTGCCGCCTTGCTTCTCGGTCATGCCCATGCCGAGTGTCAGCCCTGCTTTTTCGACCGGCGGCTTTTGGCTTTGATCGTACTTGCGCGTCGTCACCCGCGGCGCCCATTCGCGAAACAGCTTCGGGCTGGCCATCAGCGCTGCCAGCGAAGCGCTGGTCATGGTGATCGGGCAGAGATGCCCGGTCTCGAGCTCAGCCGTGAGATAAAAGCGCGCGGCGCGCACCTGGTGGCGACGGCCGATCTCGGCGTCGCCATTCTCCCAAACCGACGAATGCAGCCCGTTGGCAACAGAGCGGCGCATGAGCGCGTGATAGGCGGGATGGAACTCGACCTGGTCGATGCGCCGGCCCTGGCGATCATGGGTCCTGAGCTTCGGCGTCTCGACATTGGCAAGACGAGCCAGTTCCTGCGCCTCATGGGTCAGAACGAAACGGCCAAGCCCGTCGAGGTCCTTACGCACCGGATCGGAAAAGCGCTCGGCAAGCTGGATCAGCAACGGATCGCCCCGCCAGGCGTTACCGCCGGCCAGCGGCGGCGGCTGGTTGGTCACGTCGTCAGTCACGCTTCGTCCTTATCACCTGAAGGCTGCGAATCCAAAGCCAAGGCGGTTTATAGCCTATGGCCAGCGGCGCGCGACGAAAATACCGGGGAGAACCGATCCAATCCCAAGCCGATGCTTGCAGCCGCGGAGCCTCCCCCCTATAGCAGCGACTTGAGATGACCGACGCATCGTCCCTGCCGCTTTATCCCCACCGCCATCTTCTGGGCATCCGCGATCTTTCCCCCGCCGACATAGAGCTTCTGCTCGACCGGGCGGACCAGGCCGTTGCCATCTCGCGGCAATCGGACAAGAAGACATCGACGCTGCGCGGCCGCACCCAGATCAATCTGTTCTACGAAGCCTCGACCCGTACGCAATCGTCGTTCGAGCTGGCCGGCAAACGGCTCGGCGCCGACGTCATGAACATGTCCGTAGCGAGCTCTTCGGTGAAAAAGGGCGAGACGCTGATCGATACTGCGATGACGCTGAATGCCATGCGTCCCGACATATTGATCATCCGCCATCAATCAGCCGGCGCGGCAGCACTTCTTGCCCAAAAAGTCGGCTGCTCGGTGGTCAATGCCGGCGACGGCGCCCATGAGCATCCTACCCAGGCGCTGCTCGACGCACTGACCATCCGCCGCGCCAAGGGTCCGCTGTCGAAGCTGATCGTGGCGATCTGCGGCGACATCCTGCATTCGCGCGTGGCCCGCTCCAATATCATCCTGCTCAGCGCGCTTGGTGCCCAGGTCAGGGTCGTCGCCCCTTCGACGCTTTTGCCCGCCGGCATCGAGAAGATGGGCGTCATCGTCACCCGTTCCATGGCCGAGGGTCTGAAGGACGCCGACGTGGTAATGATGCTGCGTCTGCAGCGCGAACGTATGGAAGGCGCCTTCGTACCGTCGGTACGCGAATATTTCCGCTATTTCGGCCTCGACGCCGAGAAGCTGAAGGCGGCCAAGGACGGTGCGCTGGTTATGCATCCCGGCCCGATGAACCGCGGCGTCGAGATCGCCTCGGAGATCGCCGACGGCCCGCAAAGCGTCATCCAGGAACAGGTTGAGATGGGCGTCGCCGTACGCATGGCGGTGATGGAAGCGCTGCTCGACCCGCGTCGAAACGACGAGGGTCGGGGCCGATGAGCATAACGGTCTTCAGCCGCGCCCGCATCGTCGACCCATCGCGCGGCCTCGACGAGATCGGCACCGTCATCGTCGAAGGGCGCAAAATTGTTGCCGCTGGCAAGGCGGCCTTGAACCAGGGCGCACCCGAAGCCGCCACGATCATCGAGTGCGCAGGCAAGGCGATCATCCCCGGCCTGATCGATGCGCGTGTCTTCATCGGCGAACCGGGCGGCGAACACCGGGAGACCATCGCCTCGGCCAGCGTGGCGGCAGCGGCCGGCGGCGTAACCTCGATCGTGATGATGCCCGATACCGACCCGGTGATCGACAATGTCGCATTGGTCGAGTTTGTGCTGCGCACCGCCAAGGATACAGCCATCGTCAACATCTTTCCGGCAGCGGCGATCACCAAGGGGCTGGAAGGCCGCGAGATGACCGAATTCGGCCTGCTGCGCGAGGCCGGCGCGGTCGCCTTCACCGACGGCAGGCATTCTATTGCCAGCGCGCTAGTGATGCGCCGGGCGCTGACCTATGCGCGCGATTTCGGTGGCGTGATCGCCCACGAAACCCAGGATGCCGATCTCGCCTCGTCAGGCGTGATGAATGAAGGCCTATATGCAAGTTGGCTCGGCCTTGCCGGTATTCCGCGAGAGGCCGAATCCATCCCGCTGGAGCGCGATCTGGCGCTGGCGCGGCTGACCGGCGGCGCCTATCACGCGGCCAAGATCTCGACGGCGATGGCGGCGGCTGCTGTGACGCGAGCCAAGGCCGACGGCGCCAATGTCACATCAGGCGTGTCGATCCACAATCTGTCGCTCAACGAGAACGATGTCGGCGAGTACCGCACCTTCTTCCGGCTGACGCCGCCGCTGCGCGCCGAGGAAGACCGGCTGGCGATGATCGAAGCGATCAAGGACGGCACCATCGACCTCATCGTCTCCTCGCACGACCCGCAGGACGTCGACACCAAGCGCCTGCCCTTTGCCGATGCTGCGGCCGGCGCCATCGGGCTGGAAACGCTGTTAGGCGCAGCGCTGCGGCTCTATCACAATGGCGACGTGATGCTGCTGCGGCTGATCGAGACACTATCGACCGCGCCGGCAAGATTGTTCAGCCTGCCCGGCGGCACGCTGAAACCGGGGGCATTGGCCGACCTTGCGCTCGTCGATCTGGACGAGCCATGGGTCGTTAGCGAGAGCGGCATCCGCTCACGCTCGAAAAACACCTGTTTCGAAGGCGCGCGACTGCAAGGCAAGGTCTTGCAAACGATGGTGGCGGGCCGCACAGTGTTTTCGGCCTAGGACGAAGCGGGTGTCACGTCTTCAAATTCGCTCAGCCAAGGAAAGTTCGGGGGAACAATGGTTTACAGTCCCGTCTTGGCATTGGTGTTCGGCTATCTTCTCGGCTCGATCCCGTTTGGCCTGCTGATCACCCGTGCCGCCGGCCTCGGCGACGTGCGCAACATCGGCTCCGGCAACATCGGCGCCACCAATGTGCTGCGCACCGGCAACAAGGGCTTGGCCGCGGCCACGCTGCTGCTCGATGCGCTGAAGGGCACCGCGGCGGTGTTGATCGCAGGCCGCTTTGCGCCCGAGCTCGGACTTTGGGCGGGATTCGGCGCGTTTTCAGGTCATCTTTTTCCGGTCTGGCTCGGCTTCAAGGGGGGCAAGGGTGTCGCCACTTACCTCGGCGTGCTGATCGGCCTTGCCTGGCAAGTGGCGCTGATCTTCGCCGTCGTCTGGCTGGCGGTGGCCTTCCTGTTCCGCTTCTCCTCGCTTGCGGCACTGACGGCAGCGGTCGTCGTGCCCGTTGCGCTGTATTTCCTGAGCACCCAGCAGATTGCCGGGCTTTTCGCGGCGATGAGCCTCATCGTCATCGTAAAGCACCGCGCCAACATTGCGCGGCTGCTTGCCGGCACCGAGGGTAAGATCGGGGCCAAGGAGTGAGCGAGCCCGACGCCGGGCCGCGCCTCAGCGACCGGCAGCGGCTGAGCTGGCTTCGTCTGATCCGCACGCCGAATGTCGGCCCGGCTTCCTTTCGCGACCTGATCAACCGGTTCGGTTCGGCCGAAGCAGCATTATCGATGCTGCCCGAGCTGATGATTTCGGGTGGCGCCAAAAAAATCGTCCGCATCCCGTCCATTGCCGAGGTCGAGGCGGAGCTGGAGACGGCCCGGCGGGCCGGCGCCCGCTTCGTCGGCATCGGCGAGGCGGATTATCCGCCGCTGATGAAAAGCATGGATCATCCGCCGCCGCTGCTCGCGGTCAGGGGCAACAGCGCGGTGTTCCGCTTGCCAGCGGTCGCCATCGTCGGCGCTCGCAACGCATCGCTGGCAGGCATCAAGATGGCGCGGATGCTGGCAGCGGATCTCGGCCGCGACGGCTATGGCATTGTTTCCGGCCTGGCGCGCGGCATCGATACGGCCGCGCACCAGGGCAGCCTTTCGACCGGCACGATCGGCGTGCTCGCCGGCGGCCTCGATTTGCCCTACCCGCCCGAAAATGCCGACCTGTGCGACGAGATCGCCGAGCATGGCGGCGCCATCATTTCCGAAATGCCGTTTGGCTGGCAGCCGCGCGCACAGGACTTTCCGCGCCGCAACCGGCTCGTCGCCGGTGCTGCATTGGGATTGGTGGTGGTCGAGGCCGCACATCGCTCCGGCTCGCTGATCAGCGCCCGCCTCGCCGGCGAGATGGGGCGGCTGGTTTTCGCCGTTCCCGGTTCACCGCTCGATCCGCGCGCCGCCGGCGCCAATGGCCTGCTCAAGGACGGCGCCACCCTTGTGACCGAGGCCGCCGATATCATCAGTGCCATAGCACCGCTGGTCGGCGGCTGGTCGCCAAGGACATCGCCGCTTGAAGAGCCACCCGACTTTTCGGCAACACCGCCGCCGCGCGAGGACGATCGCGACCGCGTCGTCGAAGCGCTCGGCCCGACGCCGGTATCAGTGGACGAGATCATCCGCCACACCGGCCTGCATCCCGCCCAAGCGTTCATGGTGCTGCTGGAGCTCGACCTCGCCGGCCGACTCGAACGCCATGCCGGCGGCAACGTCTCACTGATTTGACCCAGAACTTGCGCATGTCCCGGCAAGCAATTCCGACGTGATCCCGATGGCCGATCCGAGCAACAAACCAAAGCAGATGCTGTTCACTCGTACGACGGCCTTTGTCTGGTCAGCGCTGAGTGTCATGCTGGCGCTGCAATGGTCGATGGATCTCGGCATGTCGGGTTTTCCCGACGGCTACATAACGCCCTTCGCAAGAGCGACCAGCACGCTTCTGGGCATTCTGACGGCAGCCTGCATGGCCCAGGGTCTCTACTTTTTCCTGGCCGGCGCGTTCGGCAGGAAGGTAAGCGCCGTCGGTCTTTTCCTGCAAATCCTTGCCGCGGCGGTTCTTACCGTGGCGCCAGTACTTATCGTGAAGGATTGTCCGGGTTCTCAGGTGTGCAGCAGAGCCTATGAGGCGCTCACCGGCACGATGATGGACGATGGCGCGGGCGGCTAACGCCACTGCATGCGTTCGGCACGAGGCTGTCACCCATGTCGTAGGTACATTCTGTTACCCATGTCTGCGGGCCGTACACCTCTGGATTTGGTGAGCGCGATGGGATTCGAACCCATGACCTACTGATTAAAAGTCAGTTGCTCTACCGGCTGAGCTACGCGCTCCCGCGGGCTCAGAAAGGCCGCCCTCGAAATTCCGCGGAACATAGGGAGAGTGCCTCTGCCGGTCAACCGGAAAAAGACGGCTCCCAGACCGGACCTTCCTGCCGCGTCATCATGCCGTGCGGTGCGCTTCGGCGTTGACGGAATTGCCTCCGTCTCGCGCAAGGGCCGAAGCTCGCGCTTGGCGGGACAAGCGCAAGCAGCAAATCGAGAGAACCTTTGCAGATCAGCAACTTGGGATTCTTAGCGGAACAATTTGCGCAGCCTGCCCGTTTTTCCGCGACAAGGGACACGCGTTTCAAGGAGAAGATCATGAATAGGATCATGTCGGGCCTGCTGGCGACCACCCTTTCGATCTCATTCGCTGCCGCGGAGATCGTGCCAGTCAACGCTCAGCCCAGCTATGCGCCCCCTGCCCAAGGGCTCACCTCGAATGTCCAGACCGTCCAGTACGAGCCGTGGCGGAGGCACCGGAATTTCAATCGCGATTTCTCGCGTCGCGATTTCTCCCGGCGCAGTTTTGCGCGTGACGACGGCATGTATTGGCGTGGCCATCGCGGCTATCGCGAATATCGTCGCGGCTATCGCCGCCATGGCGACTACTGGTTCCCGCTGGCCGCTTTCGCCACCGGTGCGCTGATTACCGGCGCTATCATCAACAACCAGAATCGTGTCTATCGCGGCGATGCCCATGTGCAGTGGTGCTATGACCATTATCGGAGCTATCGTGCCTCTGACAACACCTACCAGCCCAATTACGGTCCGCGCCGGCAGTGCCGGTCGCCTTACTGAGTCGTGATTAGAGACTGTAAGCCCGCGCCCGCAACGGCGCGGGTTTCATGGGTGCGAAGCCGGTGCCATCCCTGCTTATTGCACGCTTAGCGTCCTGCGCACAGCGTGGCGCCAACCTGCCAGCTTGGCGGCACGTGTCGAAGCATCCATCTCCGGCTTGAACCGGCGCTCGAGCGCCCAACTCCTGGCGAATTCCCGCGCCTTCGGCCAGACACCGGCCTTCGAGCCGGCCAGCCATGCCGCACCAAGCGCGGTCGTCTCGAGAATTGTCGGCCGGTCGACCGGCGCATCGAGAATGTCGGCCAGCCGCTGCATGGTCCAGTCCGACGCCACCATGCCGCCATCGACCCTGAGCACAGTCTTGGCCGAAGCGCCCTTCCAGTCCTTGCGCATAGCGTCGAGCAGATCGCGCGTTTGGAACGCAACGGATTCCAGCGCCGCGCGGGCAAATTCCGCCGGCCCCGAATTGCGGGTCAGCCCGAAGATGGCGCCCCGCGCCTCGGCATCCCAGTGCGGTGCGCCGAGCCCGACGAAAGCCGGCACCAGATAGACGTTCTGCGTCGGATCGGCCTCCGCCGCCAATTTGCCGCTCTGCTCGGCCTTGCCGATCACCTTGATGCCGTCCCGCAGCCACTGCACGGCAGCGCCGGCGATAAAGATAGAGCCCTCCAAGGCATAGGTGGTGTTGCCGTTCAGCCTGTAGGCGATGGTGGTCAAAAGCCGGTTCTTCGAACGCACCAGATCGCTGCCGGTGTTGAGCAACGCGAAGCAACCGGTTCCGTAGGTGGATTTCATCATGCCCGGCTCGAAACAGGCCTGGCCGATCGCCGCCGCATGCTGGTCGCCGGCCACTCCGAGGATTCTGATCTCTGTGCCGAACAGACTTTTGTCGGTGATTCCAAAATCATCGGCACAGTCTTTCACCTGCGGCATCATTCTTGCAGGTATACCAAGAATGGCCAGCAACTCGTCATCCCAGGCGTTTTGTTCGATGTTGTAGACCAGCGTGCGCGAGGCGTTGGTGGCGTCAGTGGCGTGGACCTTGCCGTCAGTCAGGCGCCAAATCAGAAAACTGTCGATGGTGCCGGCCAGCAGTTCCCCCTTCTCGGCGCGTTTTCTGGCGCCCTTCACCTTGTCCAGCATCCAGGCGATCTTGGTGCCGGAGAAATAGGGATCGAGCAGCAAGCCGGTCTTTTTCGTGAATTTCTTCTCCAGCCCCAGCTTCTTCAGTTTCTGGCATAGCGGCGCGGTGCGGCGGTCCTGCCAGACAATCGCGTTGTGGATCGGCTCGCCGGTCTCCTTGTCCCAGATGACGACGGTTTCGCGCTGGTTGGTGATGCCGATCGCGGCGACGTCCGCTGCGTTGCGGCCGGCTGTCTTCAGCGCGGCCCTCACCGTTTCCACGACGCTTGACCAGATTTCCTCGGGATCATGCTCGACCCAGCCGGAGGCCGGATAATACTGGGTGAATTCCTTTTGCCCGCTGCCGACGACCTTCATCTTGTCGTCGAACAGGATCGCCCGGCTCGATGTCGTTCCCTGGTCGATTGCAAGGATGTATCCGGTCATTCTCTCTCCCGTCGAAGCGAATTCAAGGTGCTGCGATGTCTCGGCGCCAGATGGCGCGGAGCCGTTCACGCAAACAGGGGAGACGGCAACATGCCGCCTCCCCTGAGTATGGCGATGCGGGCGCGAACGCCCGCATCAAACAGCCCTATTGCTGCCAGCTCTTCACCAGCTCGTCATAGTTGATGGTGACCGGTTTTTCCTTCTCGTTCTCGATCTTGAGCTGAGGAGCGAGATTGCCCTTCTTGACCGCATCGGCGTTCCAGTAGGCGAGGTCATGCTCTTCGGCCATCTTCGGGCCGATATCACCCTGGACGCCCGACTTCTCGATGCGGCTCATCACCTTTTCCTGCTCGGCGCAGAGCGAGTCCATTGCTTCTTGCGCGCTTTTGGCGCCCGACGAAGCATCGCCGATCGCCTGCCACCAGAGCTGTGCCAGCTTCGGATAGTCCGGCACGTTGGTGCCGGTCGGGGACCACTGGACGCGTGCCGGCGAGCGGTAGAACTCGATCAAGCCGCCGAGCTTTGGCGCACGTTCGGTGAAGCTCTTGTCGTGGATCGTGCTCTCGCGGATGAAGGTCAGGCCGACATGGCTCTTCTTCACGTCGACCGTCTTCGAGGTGACGAACTGCGCGTAGAGCCAGGCGGCCTTGGCGCGGTCGGTCGGCGTCGACTTCATCAGCGTCCAGGAACCGACGTCCTGATAGCCGAGCTTCATACCGTCCTTCCAATAGACGCCATGCGGCGACGGTGCCATGCGCCACTTCGGCGTGCCGTCGTCGTTCAGCACCGCCTTGGCGCTGGCGTCGACCATGCTGGCGGTGAAGGCGGTATACCAGAAGATCTGCTGGGCAACCGCGCCCTGCGCCGGCACCGGCCCTGACTCGGAGAAGGTCATGCCCTGGGCTTCCGCCGGTGCATAGGCCTTCAGCCAATCGAGGTACTTCTGGATGGCATAGACGGAAGCCGGACCATTGGTGTCGCCGCCGCGCGCCGTGCAGGAACCGACCGGTCGCGAATTCTCGTCGACCTTGATGCCCCATTCGTCGACGGGCAGACCGTTCGGAATGCCCTTGTCGCCATTGCCGGCCATCGACAGCCATGCGTCGGTGAAACGCCAGCCGAGCGACGGGTCCTTCTTGCCATAATCCATATGGCCGTAGACCTTCTTGCCATCGATCTCGCGGCCGGTGAAGAACTCGGCGATGTCCTCATAGGCCGACCAATTGACCGGCACGCCGAGGTCGTAGCCGTATTTGGCCTTGAAGTCCGCCTTGTTCTTCTCGTCATTGAACCAGTCGTAACGGAACCAGTAGAGGTTCGCGAACTGCTGGTCGGGAAGCTGGTAGAGCTTCTTGTCGGGCGCGGTGGTGAACGAGGTGCCGATGAAATCCTTCAGGTCGAGATTCGGGTTGGTGACATCCTTGCCGTCGCCTGCCATCCAGTCGGTCAGGTTGCGCACCTGCTGGTAGCGCCAGTGCGTGCCGATCAGATCGGAATCGTTGACCCAGCCGTCATAGAGGTTCTGGCCGGTCTGCATCTGGGTCTGGATCTTCTCGACGACGTCGCCTTCCTGGATGACGTCATGCGTGACCTTGATGCCGGTGATGGCCGTAAAGGCCGGCGCCAGCACCTGCGATTCATACTGATGCGTGGCGATGGTTTCGGAGACCACCTTGATATCCATGCCGGCGAAAGGTTTCGCGGCATCGATGAACCATTGCATTTCGGCTTCCTGGCCGGCGCGGTCGAGCGTCGAGAGGTCGCCAATTTCCTTGTCCAGGAAGGCCTTGGCCTCGTCCATTCCGGCATAGGCATTGCTGGCCCCGAGCAACAGGACAAGCGCAGTTGTTGATGTCAAGAATTGCCGTCGCATGTATTTCCTCCACTGTTAAAGTTCAAAGTGCGATCTGGATCGGCGGCCGGCACGCCGCCGTTCCAACAGTTTCCCCCTCTATACGTAGCGGAACACGCCGACGGCGAAGACCACGGAGAGAGCGAGAGCCCACCACAGATTGGGTCCGACTAGACCCAGCCAAGCGAGATGGATAAAGGCGCTGCCCAGCAGCGACAGGAACAGGCGGTCGCCGCGCGTCGTTTCGAAGCGCAGCACGCCGACGCGCGGATTGCCGCCCGGCGAGACGTATTCCCACACCGCCATGCCGCAAAGCAGCAGAAAGATGGTTCCAAAGAAGGCCGCGGTCGGCCACGTCCAGGCCATCCACGAAAAATCGAGGTTGGACGAGAGGTTAAATCCCCACAGGCGGATATTGGCCGGGTCGCTGAAGCCCACCGTTATCGCCACGAAATCGATTTGAAGTGCCACCCAGGCCACGACGACCAGGGCAAGAAACAGCACGGCCCACCACCATGGGCTTCTGTCGACCTGCTCCATCATACCCTCCCCAGGGCAAAGCCCTTGGCGATGTAGTTGCGCACAAACCAGATGACGAGCGCGCCGGGAATCAGCGTCAGCACGCCGGCGGCGGCAAGCAACCCCCAATCCATACCGGCGGCCGAAACGGTGCGGGTCATGGTCGCGGCGATCGGCTTGGCATCCGTGGTCGTCAGCGTGCGGGCGATCAAGAGCTCCACCCACGAGAACATGAAGCAGAAGAAGCACGCCACGCCGATGCCGCTCGCAATCAGCGGCATGAAGATCTTGATGAAGAAGCGCGGGAACGAATAGCCGTCGATATAGGCGGTCTCGTCGATCTCCTTGGGCACGCCCGACATGAAGCCTTCGAGGATCCACACCGCCAGCGGCACGTTGAACAGGCAATGCGCCAGAGCCACGGCGATATGGGTGTCGATAAGGCCGAAGGCCGAATAAAGCTGGAAGAATGGCAGCGCGAACACCGCCGGCGGCGCCATGCGGTTGGTCAGCAGCCAGAAGAACAGATGCTTGTCGCCGAGGAAGCGATAGCGCGAAAAAGCATAGGCAGCAGGCAGTGCCGCAGCCACCGAAATCACCATGTTCATAACCACATAGGTGATCGAGTTGATGTAGCCCGAATACCAGGACGCGTCGGTGAAGATGGTGCGGTAATTCGCCAATGTCGGCGCGTGCGGGTAGAGAGTCAGCGACGAGACGATCTCGCCATTGGTCTTGAAGCTCATATTGATGAGCCAGTAGATCGGCAAAAGCAGAACGACGATGTAGAGCGTCGGCACGATCCACCACCAGCGCGACTCCTCGCCGCGACGGCGCATCAGCCGTGCGATCTCGTCCTGTCGCAGCGTGCTGGCGAGCCCTTCCGAAGCTGTCGTCTCGCTCACCCTATCGGCTCTCTCTTCGGTGCGGCTCATCTCAACGCTCCGCGTCGTAATTGGTCATCACGGTGTAGAACACCCACGACAACAGCAGGACGATAAGGAAGTAGACCAGCGACATCGCCGCCGCCGGGCCGAGGTCGAACTGGCCGAGCGCGGTCTTGACGAGATCAATCGAAAGAAAGGTCGTCGAGTTGCCGGGGCCGCCACCGGTGACCACGAACGGCTCCGTGTAGATCATGAAGCTATCCATGAAGCGCAGCAGCACGGCGATCAGCAGCACGCGGTTCATCTTCGGCAGTTGGATGTAGCGGAACACCGCCCAGCGCGAGGCACCGTCGATCTTGGCTGCCTGATAAAAGGCATCCGGGATCGAGACCAGGCCGGCATAGCAGAGCAGGACGACGAGGCTTGTCCAATGCCAGACGTCCATGATGATGACCGTGACCCAGGCGTCATATGGGTCTTGCACATAATTATAGTCGATGCCGAGCGCGTTGACGTAATAGCCGAGCAGGCCAATGTCGTTGCGCCCGAACACCTGCCAGATGGTGCCGACGACGTTCCACGGGATCAGCAGCGGCAACGCCATCAAAACAAGGCACACAGGCACGCCCCAACCCTTCTTCGGCATATTAAGCGCAATGAAGATGCCGAGCGGCACTTCGATCGCCAGGATGATAAAGGAGAACACAAGGTTGCGGATCATCGCCTGCCAGAAGCGGCTCGAGGAAAGCAGTTCCTCGAACCATTCCGTGCCGGCCCAGAAGAAGACGTTATTGCCGAAAGTGTCCTGCACCGAATAATTGACGACCGTCATCAGCGGTATGACCGCCGAGAACGCCACCAGCAGCAGCACCGGCAGCACCAGGAACCAGGCTCTATTGTTCCAGGTCTTTTCCACTTCAGGCTCCCATCTCGACGCGCCAGGAATCGGCATAGATGTTGATGCCGGCTGGGTCGAACCGCACCTTCGGATCAGTCGGAACTGTCTCGTCCTCGCCGATGACGGCAGCGATCTCGCGCCCTTCGAGATTGGCACGGACCACCTTGTGGCGGCCGACGTCCTCGACCTTGCTGATCCGGACGGCCATGCCCTGGCTGCCCAGGCGCACATATTCGGGACGGATGCCGAGCTCGATGGCACCGCCACCCGCATTGGGCACGCCCGGCAGTTCGATCTGCTGCGAGCCCAGCCGCGCAGTCTTGCCGTCGATCGCCACTGGCATGACGTTCATGCCGGGCGAGCCGATGAAATAGCCGACAAAGGTGTGGCGCGGGCGCTCGAACAGCTCTGCCGGTGTGCCGATCTGCACGATTTCGCCGTCATACATGACGACCACCCTGTCGGCGAAGGTCAAGGCCTCGGTCTGGTCGTGCGTGACATAGACCATGGTGTAGCCGAAGCGGCGGTGAAGCTGCTTCAACTGGGAGCGCAGCATCCATTTCATATGCGGGTCGATGACGGTCAAAGGCTCGTCGAACAGGATGGCATTTACGTCGGAGCGCACCAGCCCGCGTCCGAGCGAAATTTTCTGCTTCTGGTCGGCGGTCAGTCCGCGCGCCTTTCGTTTGGCCATATCGGCCAGCCCGGTCATCTCCAGCGTTTCGCGCACCTTACGGTCGACGTCGGCCTCCGGCACGCCGCGATTGCGCAGCGGGAATGCCAGATTGTCGTAGACCGTCATCGTGTCGTAGATCACCGGGAACTGGAAGACCTGGGCGATGTTGCGCTCTTGGGTCGACAGATTGGTCACGTTCCTGCCGTTGAACAGCAACTGGCCGTGTGAGGGATGCAGCAATCCCGAAATGATATTAAGCAGCGTAGTCTTGCCGCAGCCGGACGGGCCGAGCAGCGCATAAGCGCCGCCATCCTCGAAGGTGTGGTGCACTTCCTTCAGCGCGAAATCGGCATCCGTGCGCGGGTTCTGCAGATAGGAGTGACGGATATGATTGACATCGATGCGCGCCATCGCTTCCTCCTAAGCCGCCAGCTTCGGCGCGGCCACGGCGCGGCCGTGCTCGTCGAAGACCATGATGTGGCGCGGGTCGATGAACACCTCGACCTCCTCGTCCGGCTCGAAGTCGCGAATGCCGTGGGTCAGCATGACCCAGCGCGCATCGGCAAAATCGAGATGGATGAAGCTTTCCGATCCGGTGATCTCGGTGATCGTCACCTTTGCGCGCACCGGCACTGCGGCGGCGTTGGGCCGATCGAGGGACAGATGATGCGGCTGGAAGCCGATCGTATAGATCGCATCGGCAATGCCGAAGAGTTCGGCCGGCACTGGCAATTTCACACCGCCCTCGAGCAGGAAATCCAGGCCCTTCTTGGCAAGCACAATGGTGTTGAGCGGCGGATCGGCGAAGGTCCTCGCCGTCACCAGATCGACCGGTTTGCGGAACACTTCGATGGTCGGCCCGAACTGGGTGATGCTGCCCTCGGAAAGCGTTGCCGTGTTGCCGCCGAGCAGCAAGGCCTCGTGCGGCTCGGTCGTGGCATAAACAAAGATTGTGCCGGCGGCCGCGAAGACTTTCGGCAGTTCCGCGCGTAATTCTTCACGCAGCTTGTAGTCGAGATTGGCGAGCGGCTCGTCGAGCAGCACGAGGCTGGCATTCTTGACGATGGCGCGGGCCAGCGCGGTGCGCTGCTGCTGGCCGCCCGACAGACTGAGAGGCGTCCGGTCGAGATAGGGCGTGAGTTTGAGAAGGGCGGCCGCATTGCGCACCTCCCTGTCGATCGTTGCCTGATCCGTGCCGGCTACCCGCAGCGGTGAGGCGATGTTCTCGTAGACCGTCATCGCCGGATAATTGATGAATTGCTGGTAAACCATGGCGACGTTGCGCTTTTGCACCGGCATGCCGGTGACATCCTTGCCATCGAACCAGACCGAGCCCGAGGTCGGCACGTCGAGGCCGGCCATCAGCCGCATCAGGCTGGTCTTGCCGGAGAGCGTCGGCCCGAGCAGGACGTTGAGCGAGCCGTGCTGAAGCGTCAGCGAGACATCGCGGATATGTTCCGCCGCACCCACCGTCTTCGTCACGTTTCTCAGTTCAAGCATGATGCCTCCTTCCCAGGCTTTCTGCATCAGTCGGCCGTCCCTATTCGGCAGCCGCTACGTGCTGCCGGCTTATTCCGCGCATGAACTCGTCGAGCACTGCGGCCTGCTCACGGCTGAGACGCAGGCCGCGCTTGGTCCGGCGCCACAATACATCCTCGGCAGTCATCGCCCATTCGTTTTCGGCGAGGTAGCGCACTTCGGCTTCGTACAGATCGGCGCCGAAGTTGCGGCCAAGATCGACGTTCGATTTGGCGAGGCCTAGCAGCTTCCTTGCGCGGGTGCCGTAGAGCCGGGTCAACCGGCGGGCCAGCCGGGCGTCGAGGAACGGGTACGCCGTTTTCAGTTTCGCCACCTCGGTATCGAAGCCGGTGACGGGAAAGTCACCGCCGGGCAGCGGCGCGTTTGCCGTCCATGGCTTACCGCGCTTGCCGAGAAAACCCTCGATCTTCTCCAGCATCGATTCCGACAATCGGCGGTAGGTGGTGATCTTGCCGCCAAAGGCATTGACGATCGGGGCGGCACCCTCGCCTCCATCGGCCTTCAGCACATAGTCGCGGGTGGCTTCCTGCGCCTTTGAGGCGCCATCGTCGTAGAGCGGGCGCACCGCGGAATAGGTCCAAACGATATCCGACGGCTTGACCGGCTGCGCGAAATATTCGCTTGCCGCAGCGCAGAGATAGTCGATCTCGGCATCACTGATCCTGACGTCGTGCGGATCGCCGGGATAGTCCCGGTCGGTGGTGCCGATGAGCGTGAACTCGTCTTCATAGGGGATGGCGAAAATGATGCGCCCGTCCTTGTTCTGAAAGAAATAGGCGCGTGGGTCGTCGAATTTCTTGCCAACGACGATGTGGCTGCCTTGCACGAGGCGGACATTGTGCACGTCGTTCAAGCCGACGGTGGCCGACAGCACCTGATCGACCCACGGGCCGGCGGCATTGACCAGCAGCCGCGCCTTGACCTCCTCGGTATCGCCGGTCCGCACGTTTTCAAGCCTGACCGTCCAGAGATTGCCTTCGCGGCGTGCGCTGACGACCTTTGTTCGGGTTCGAATGGTTGCGCCGCGCTCGGCAGCGTCGCGGGCGTTCAACACAACCAGCCGGGCATCGTTGACCCAACCGTCCGAATATTCGAACGCCTTTCGAAACAGCGGCTTCAGCGGTTTGCCGGCGGGATCCTTGGCCATGTCCAGCGTTTTCGTCGGCGGCAGCAATTTGCGCCCGCCAATATGGTCGTAGAGGAAAAGCCCGAGCCGGATCAGCCAGGCCGGACGCAGCCCCTTGGCGTATGGCAGCACGAAGCGCATCGGCCAGATGATATGCGGCGCGTTCCTCCACAGGACCTCGCGTTCCATCAGCGCTTCGCGCACCAGGCGAAACTCGTAGAATTCGAGATAGCGCAAGCCGCCATGGATCAGTTTGGTCGAACCGGAAGAGGTTCCGCTGGCCAGATCGTTCATCTCGGCAAGAAATACCGAAAACCCCCGCCCAACGGCATCGCGGGCGATGCCGCAACCATTGATGCCGCCACCGATGACGAAAATGTCATGGATCGGTGATGCGCCCAAAGAGTCCTCCCTCGATTTCGCATTGCGGCATTTTTGGGTTCTTGCGAAACCGTACGGGGATTATTTCGAAATGATAACGAATGTCAAACGAAATATCATTGGCGACAGATGCCGCAACGGCATCTCTAGGAGAGCGACGTTTCGATCAGCTGAACTTCTGCCTCCTGGCAGATCCTACGCACCGATGGGATGTCGCAACGATCGGTGATAAAGGTGTTTACCTGCGACAGATGGCCGATGCGGACGGGCGCGGTGCGCTCGAATTTGGTCTGGTCCGACACGAGGATCACATGCCGCGCGTTGGCGATGATCGCCTGAGCGACCTTCACCTCGCGAAAATCAAAGTCGAGCAGTGCGCCGTCATGATCGATGGCCGAGGCGCCGATCACCGCAAAATCGACCTTGAACTGCCGGATGAAATCGACCGCTGCCTCGCCGACCACACCGCCGTCGGAACCGCGTACGACACCGCCGGCGATCACCACCTCGATCGAAGGATAAACGCGCATCCTATTGGCAACATTGATGTTATTGGTGATGACCATCAAGCCGCTGTGATCGAGCAGCGACTTGCTGACAGCTTCCGTCGTTGTCCCGATATTGATGAAAAGAGACGCGTTGTCGGGGATCAGCCGGGCTGCTGCGCGGCCGATCGCCTCCTTCTCCTCGGCGGCGATCTTGCGCCGAGCCTCATACTCCATGTTCTCGATGCCGGACGGGAACAATGCCCCGCCATGAATGCGAGACAAAAGCCGCTGGTCGCAGAGATCGTTGAGATCCTTGCGGATCGTCTGCGGCGTCACGTTGAAATGCGTCGCCAACTCCTCGACCAGTACGCGGCCATGGTCCTTGGCCATCTGGATGATTTCGGAATGACGCGGCGACAGATACATCTAGCAACCTCTCGTTTTCGTTTTACTTGTCTATAACGGAAAACGAAAGCCATGAACAGGAAGATCAGGTGACTGCAAGAAGAGCCCCGGCGCAACCTCGATGATGCCGGTCAACCCAGGCCACGCGCAATTTCAGTGATGACCTCGAAAGCAGTATCGACATCCGCCGCAGTCGTTTCGAATTGTCCGACCTGAAAGCGGATCGCCACCTTCCCGTCCACCCGGGTTTGCGTCAGATAGATGCGGCCGTCATCGTTGATCGCGCTGACCAACCGCAAATTGTGCTCGTCAGAGTCGGCGCCCGCAGCCGCGAGATGCCGGAACGAGAACAGCGACAGCATCGGCTCCGTGACGATCTCGAAATCCGGTTCCTTTGCCAGCCTTGCGGCGAGGCTCTCGCTCCAGGCGACATGGTTGCGGACCATGGTCCGCAGATTTTCCAAGCCATGTGCACGCAGCAGGAACCAAAGTTTCAGCGCGCGGAACCTCCGGCCAAGCGGCACCGACCATTCGGAGTAGTTGATGACCCCGTCGCGGCCATGCGTTTTCAGGAATTCGGGCTTGATCGCCAGCGTGCGCACGAGGTCTTCCGGCTGACGGATGAACTGCATCGAGCAATCGAACTGTGCGCCCAGCCATTTATGCGGGTTGAAGACAATGGAATCCGCATGTTCGGCGCCTGCCCAGAAATGCCGGAACTCGGGGCAGATCATGGCGGAGCCAGCCCATGCGGCATCGACATGCAGGTAGAGCCCGTGCCGCTTAGCCACCGCGGCAACAGCCGCCACATCGTCGGTGCCGCCGGTACTTGTGCCGCCGACACTGGCGATGATGCCCGCCGGCAGCATGCCGTTTTCGCGGTCGGTGACGATCGCGGCTTCCAGAGCCGCCGTCTGCATGGCGCGGAAGCGTCCGGCGACCGGAATGCGCACGAGGTTCGCCTCGCCGATGCCCGACACCCAGATCGCCCGGTCGATAGAAGTATGGACTTGGCCGGAAGAATAGACCCGCACGACCGGCTGGCCTTGCAAGCCGTTCTTGTTACCTTGCCAGTCGAGCGCGCGCTCGCGCATGGTCAGCACGGCGGCAAGCGTCGCCGACGAAGCCGAATCCTGCATGACGCCGGAAAATCCCTCCGGCAGACCAAGCGCCTGCCGCATCCAGTCGACGACACGCGTCTCGAGTTCGGTTGCCGCCGGCGAGGTCTGCCAAAGCATGCATTGCGCGGCCATGGCGGAAACCAGATACTCGGCCACGACCGAGGCCGGTGCCGCATTGGCCGGGAAATAGGCGAAGAAACGCGGATGCTGCCAATGCGTCATGCCCGGCAGAATCTTTTGCTCGAAATCGGCGAAGATTGCCTGCATCGTTTCGCCGTTTTCCGGCGGCGCGACATCGATGCTTTTGAAGATTTCGCCCGGCTCGACAAACGGCCGCACCGGTCTTTCGCGAAGGCTGTCTCTGTAGTCGGCGCCCCATTCGGCCGCTCGCAGCGACCATTCGCGGAATTCGTTGCTATTCATCTTCGCCTCCGTAGCGCCTCGTCGAGCCGCCATCAAAGAGCACGAAAAACGAAGGTTTTCATTCGGGAAAATCAGGCAAGCTGGCAAAGGCAGTCTTCAGCGCGTTCGACCAGCTATCCGAGATCGTGCGATAGTATTGATCATCCTGGGTTATTCGCTTTTTGAGGCCGACCTTGAAGGTGTCCTTTTCATAGAACAGCAGGTCGAGCGGCAGGCCGACCGACAGGTTCGACTTCAGCGTCGAGTCGAACGACACAAGCAGCAACTTCACCGTCTCGGCGAAACTCATCGTCCTTTCATAAGCGCGGATGATAATCGGCTTGCCGTATTTGGTCTCACCGATCTGGAAGAACGGCGTGTCGTCGGTGGATTCGATGAAATTGCCTTCCGGATAGATCATGAACAGGCGCGGCGCGCTGCCCTTGATCTGACCGCCGAGGATGAAGGAGGCGTTGAAATAGGAATCCGCCTTTTCGCCCGCCGGCGACGAACTGGCGATGACCTCCTTGACGGTGTCTCCGACCAGCCGCACTGTCTGGTACATGGAAGGCGTTTCGAGCAGCGTGGCACGGCGCTCCGCCACTGCCTTGGTGCGTTCGTCGAGCAGGCTGACCACGGCCTGGGTCGTCGCCAGATTGCCGGCCGACATCAAAACGATGACGCGCTCGCCCGGCTCTTCCCAGACATGCATCTTCCTGAAGGTCGAGATCGAATCCATGCCGGCGTTGGTGCGCGTGTCCGACATGAACACGAGCCCGCGATCGATCTTCAGGCCGACGCAATAGGTCATCGAATCTCTTTGGCAACAATCTTGGCGGAGATTACTGCTCCACGGTGACGGTGACGGCAAGCTGTTCTTCCGCCTGTCCCAGCCGAATTCCCGATACCGGTGTGGCGTCGCGATAATCGCGGCCAGTCGCCACCTTTACATAACGCTCGTCGGGAGAAATGCCGTTGGCGACGTCGAAGGCGACCCAGCCGAGGCCCGAGACATGCGCCTCGGCCCAGGCGTGGCTTGCCGCCTGCTCGATCGCTGCATTCATCATCAGATAGCCACTGACATAGCGCGCGGGAAAATCCATGGCGCGCGCCGCCGCAACGAAGATGTGGCTGTGGTCCTGGCAAACGCCGGTCTTGAGCGCCAGGGCCTCTTCGGCCGGCGTCGTCGCGTTGGTGGTGCCCGGCGTATAAGCGACGCGCTCGCCGATCATCGCCATCAACCGGTGCAGCCTTTCGATGTCGGTGCCCTTGCCGACCGAGGCAGCAAGCTCGCGAATGCCGCTGCCGATCGTCGTCAGCGGCGTTTCGTGGCCGAACAGCCAGAGCGGCACGAAACCCTGGTGCGGCCCGCAGACGCCGGCGGTGTCGCGCGTCACCACTTCGCCGGCTGCTTCGACGGTGATGAAGTCGCGCTCGCCCTCGACGCTCAACAGCCGGGTATCATTGCCGAAATGGTCGGTGAAGCGCACTTCCTCGCGTGCGCCTTCGATCTTCAGCGCCCAGGACAGTACCGTCTGGGTGCGCCCGTTCACCGGGAGCAGCCGCAAACGCTGCAACAAATAATGCACCGGCGCATCGTAGCGGTATTCGGTCCGGTGGGTGATCTTCAGCCGCATCGCACTCGTCCCTGGAGCATGAGCTTTTCCGAAAACCGGTCTCCGCTTTTTGGGGTCATGCTCAATAGAACCTGTAATCCTGCGCGATCTCGTCGCCGAGTCTGGTGTTGTCGCGGATGAAATTGGCCAGGAATTCATGCAGGCCAGCGTCGAAAATATCCTTGATCGAGCCGGCCGTAAGCATGGCCTGGGTCTTGGCAGCCGTCGCATGGCAGGCGTGGCGCTCACCATAGTCGTCACCCAGGAATTTGAGATGCTCCGTCAGGAAGCGGTAGCAAAAGGTCAGCGAGCGCGGCATGCGGACATTGAGGATCAGATAGTCGGCGATGTTGCTCGGCTTGTAATCGGCGTCATAGACCCAGCGGTAGGAGCGGTGCGCCGATACCGAGCGGAGGATCGATTCCCACTGGTAGTTGTCGAGCGTCGAGCCGACCCAGGAAATCGACGGTAACAGCACGTAGTACTTCACGTCCAGGATGCGGGCAGTGTTGTCGGCGCGTTCGACATAAGTGCCGAGCTGCGAAAAATCGAAAATCTCATTGCGCAGCATCGTGCCGTAGAACGAGCCGCGGATCAGCGCCGTCTCGCGTTTGATTGCGTCGAGCGCGTTGGGCAGGTCGCGCTCGTCGATCGGCTTGGCCAGCATCCGCTTCAGCGACATCCAGGCTTCGTTGATGCTTTCCCAGGTTTCACGCGTCAACGCGGTACGCACCATGCGAGCATTGTTACGGGCCGTTTCGATAGACGACATCGTGCTCGACGGGTTCGATGTGTCGCGCAGCAGATAGTCGGCGACATTGGCGGCGGTGTAGTCGGAATATTTCTGCGTGAAGCTGGCGTCCGAACCGGCGCTAAGCAGCACCGAATTCCACTCCTCCGAAGCGTTCTGAGTACGGGTTAGCGCCATGCGCAAGCCGGCGTCCACCAGCCGCGCCATGTTTTCCGCCCGCTCGATATAGCGGTTCATCCAATAGAGCCCGTTGGCGGTGCGACCGAGAAGCATGTCAGGCGGTCCTGTGGCGAATGGTGGATGGTGGACGGTGAATGGTGACTATCCAGACTTTAGGCCACGATGCCGCGTGCTTCACTTCAGGGCATTTCACCAACATCAACAACATATATCCTTATCTATTCACTATTCACTATTCACTACTTCCACTCTAATCATCCAACACCCACGTATCCTTTGTGCCCCCGCCTTGCGAGGAATTGACGACCAGCGAGCCTTCCTTGAGCGCTACTCGGGTCAGCCCGCCGGGCACGATCTGGATACGGTCGGAAACCAGCACATAGGGGCGCAGATCGACATGGCGCGGCGCCAGCCCCTTGTCCGTCAGGATCGGACAGGTCGACAGCGCCAGCGTCGGCTGAGCAATGTAGTTCGATGGTTTTGCCGCGAGCTTTTTCGAAAAATCCTCGCATTCCTTCTTGGTCGCCGCCGGACCGACCAGCATGCCGTAACCGCCGGACCCGTGGACCTCCTTGATGACCAGTTCATCAATGTGCTCGAGCACGTATTTCAGGCTGTCCGGCTCCGAGCAGCGCCAGGTCGGGATGTTGCCGAGCATCGCCTTGCGGCCGGTGTAGAATTCGACGATCTCGGGCATGTACGAATAGATCGCCTTATCGTCAGCGATGCCGGTTCCCGGCGCATTGGCGATCGTGATGTTGCCGGCGCGGTAGACGTCCATAATGCCCGGCACGCCAAGTGCCGAGTCGGGGCGGAAGGTCAGCGGATCGAGGAACGAGTCGTCGACACGCCGGTATAGCACGTCGATCTGCTTGTAGCCCTCGGTCGTGCGCATCGCGACATGGCCATCGACGACGCGCAGATCCTGCCCTTCGACGAGCTGCACGCCCATCTGGTCGGCAAGGAAAGCATGTTCGAAATAAGCTGAGTTGAAGCTGCCCGGCGTCAGCACGGCAATCGTCGGCGTGCCCTTGGTGCTTTGCGGCCGTACCGCCGCCAGCGACTGGCGCAGGAGCTGCGGGTAATTCTCCACCGGCCGCACCTTGATCTGCTGGAACAACTCGGGAAACAGCTGCATCATCGTCTCGCGGTTCTCCAGCATGTAGGAGACGCCGGACGGCGTGCGCGCATTGTCCTCCAGTACGTAGAACTCGTTCTCGCTAATGCGTACGATGTCGACGCCGATGATGTGGGTATAGACGCCGGCCGGCGGCCGCACCCCGATCATCTCGGGCAGGAACGCCTCGTTCCTGGCGATCAACTCCTTCGGCACCCGGCCGGCGCGCAAGATCTCCTGGCGATGGTAGATGTCGTCGAGAAAGGCGTTCAGCGCCTGGACGCGCTGCTCGATGCCTTGCGTCAGCCGTCGCCATTCATTGCCCGAAATGATGCGCGGAACGATGTCGAAGGGTATCAGCCGCTCCGATGCTTCCTGCTCGCCGTAGACGGCGAAAGTGATGCCTGTCTTGCGAAAGACGCGTTCGGCGTCCTGCATCTTCTCGGTAAGTCTGGCCGGGTCCTGTTCCTTCAGCCAGCGATCGTAAGCCGAATACGGTTTTCTCAGCCCGGAAACTTCCGGAAGCATTTCGTCGAACGCTGCCAATCGCATACTCCCCTGTGACGCCATTTCACTGGCCTCGCTGGAGAAAATCAAGCGCAATCGGCGATTTGGCGGGCGCCGGCGATCAGTATATCGCGGTTGCCTAAAATTAAGGCAGCACCAATAGGGCCTTGATCAGGCTTTGCCTGGTGTCCGGGCAAATGTCGGATGGAGATCAAAACGCGCGAAAGGTGACGACCGTAAACGTATCCTTGATGCCCGGGAGAATCTGCACTTTCTCGTTGACGAAGTGGCCGATGTCTTCCTCATCGTCGACATAGAATTTGGCGAGCAGGTCGTAGTTGCCGGCTGTCGAGTAGATTTCCGAAGCAATCTCGGCATCGGCCAGGGCGCTGGCAACGTCGTAGGCCTTGCCCAGATCGCACTTTATCTGCACGAAAAATGCCTTCATTGCCTGGTCCTGTCCAACATCGCACGCTCTAATCGAGCGGCCCTTGTGGCAGACTGCCGCCCGGCTTTCAAGCATCGCCAATCGCTCAGGCTGTCTCGCCTCGACAATGCTTTTTCGGCTCGGACACGGACTGCCACGCCGAATGTTACGCTCGGCTGAAACCCTGAAGCATGGCAAAGCGTATGGTATCATGTACCTTCAGGCAGCGATTTCTCGGGGACAACGGAGACAGGCCATGCGCCGCGCGTTTTTCGCATTCGCAGTCGTTCCATTCATTTTCGCATCCCAGGCCTTTGCTGGCGACGCCGAAGTCAAAGCGGCGCAGACGGTCATCGATGGTCAGTTGAGGGCCTTCATCGCCAATGACGGAATGACGGCCTACAGCTTTGCCGCACCGAATGTGAAGCGCCTCTTTCCGACCGTCGATACCTTCATGAACATGGTGACCAACGGCTATCCGCCGGTGCGCCAGCCGCAGACCTACTCCTTCGGCAAGGTTCGCGAGACGAGCCCGACCTCGATCATCCAGCAAGTGATGATCGTCGGCCCGGATGGCAAGGACTACGAGGCGGTCTACACGCTCGAACTACAGCCTGACGGCAGCTTTCGGATCACCGGCTGCAGCCTGCGCGCGTCCACGTCGCTCAGCACTTGAGCCTTCGATCACCTCACTGGGAGATCGCCCCGCCTCCAGCTTTCGGAAATCTCAGCTGAGCGTGCTTCCAACCTGCCAGCCTCGATCGCTTCACGAATGTCGCGCATCAGCTGCTGGTAATAGGACAGATTGTTCCAGGTCAGGAGCATCGCCCCAAGCGCCTCTTGCGAGCGCACCAGATGGTGCAGATAGGCGCGCGAATAGTCGCGTGCGGCCGGGCAGTCGCTTTCCTCATCGAGCGGACGCGGATCGTCGGCATGGCGGGCGTTGCGCAGATTGACCTTGCCGCGCCGCGTGTAGGCAAGGCCGTGGCGCCCTGCCCGCGTCGGCATCACGCAATCGAACATGTCGATGCCGCGCGCTACCGACTTCAAGATGTCGTCCGGCGTACCGACACCCATCAGGTAGCGCGGCCGCTCAACCGGCAGCTCCGGGCAAGTGATGTCGAGCATCTCCAGCATCACCGCTTGCGGCTCGCCCACAGCCAGCCCGCCGATCGCGTAGCCCTTCAGCTCCATTGCCTTCAGTGCCTGCGCCGAGCGCAGCCGCAGATCCGGCACGTCGCCGCCTTGCACAATGCCGAACATCGCCTTGCCGGGCTGCTCGCCGAATGCCGTCTTGCAGCGCTCGGCCCAGCGCAACGACAACTCCATGGCACGCTCGATCTCGTTCTGCTTGGCCGGCAGAGCCGTGCATTCGTCGAGCTGCATCTGGATGTCAGAATCGAGCAGCCCCTGGATCTCAATCGAACGCTCCGGCGACATCTCGAAGGCGCCGCCGTCGATATGCGAACGGAAGGTCACGCCGTTCTCGGTCAGTTTCCTCAGCTTCGATAGCGACATCACCTGGAAGCCGCCGCTGTCGGTCAGGATCGGATGCGGCCAGCGGGCGAACTCATGCAGGCCGCCGAGCCGCGCCACGCGCTCGGCGCCGGGTCTCAGCATCAGGTGGTAGGTATTACCAAGGATGATGTCCGAGCCGACGCCGCGCACCTGATCCATATACATGGCCTTCACCGTGCCGCCGGTACCGACCGGCATGAAGGCAGGCGTGCGGATTTCCCCGCGCGGCATGGTGATTGCACCACGCCGCGCCCTGCCGTCGGTCGCCAGCACCTTGAAGGTGAATTCGTCAGTCATTGAATTCCCTAGCCATCGAACTCCTTGTCGAATACCGGCGCGTCCGGAGCTTGCTTATCGAGCGATTGACGGTAGCGGATGCAGCCGCGCATGAATTTCGGCCACGGCGGCACGGCAATCGCCGGCTCGGTCTTTTCGGGCAAAAGCGACCACAGGTCGGGATGATGCCAGCACAGATCATGGCCGGTGGCGTCGCGGTGTTGGCGGATGCCGGCGCGTAATTTCCTGACCTCGCCGATCAATGCTTCGCGGTCGAAGGTTTCCAGGTCATCGTCCATTACCATCCTCCCTGAACAGAAGACTTGCGTCTCCATAGGAATAAAACCTGTAGCGATTCTCGATGGCATGCGCATAGGCCGCCCGCATCGTCTGCAAACCGCAGAAGGCCGAAACCAGCATGAACAGCGTCGAACGCGGCAGATGGAAATTGGTCATCAGCATGTCGGCGGTCTTGAAGCGATAGCCGGGGGTGATGAAGATGTCGGTCGGGCCTGACCATGCGGCCAGCCTGCCCTCCTCGCCAGCCGCGCTCTCCAACAAACGCAGCGATGTCGTGCCGACGGCGATAATGCGCCCTCCTTTTGCTTTTGCCGCATTCAGCGCCTCGGCGGTTTCCGGGCTGACCGAACCGGTTTCGGCGTGCATCTTGTGGTCGGCGGTGTCGTCCGCCTTCACCGGCAGGAACGTACCGGCGCCGACATGCAGCGTGACGAAACGGCGCTCTATGCCCTTGGCGTCGAGCGTCGCAAACAGCTCCGGCGTGAAATGCAGCCCTGCCGTCGGCGCGGCGACCGCGCCCTCCTCCCTGGCATAAATGGTCTGGTAGTCGCTGCGGTCGCGTTCGTCGTCGTCACGCTTGGAGGCGATGTAGGGCGGCAGCGGGATGTGGCCGACAGCGTGCAGTGCCTCGTCGAGGAACGGACCTGACAGGTCGAAGCCGAGCAGCACCTCGCCGCCTTCCCCCTTCTCGATCACGGTTGCATCGAGTTGGCCGAGAAAGCAGGAATTGGCATCATGACCGAAATGGATGCGGTCACCGGCTGCGATGCGCTTGCCCGGACGCATGAAGGCGAGCCAGCGGTCGGGCGCCGTCCGCATATGCAGCGTGGCTTCGACCTGCGCTGCTGCTTCGCCGCGCCGCCTGATGCCCTTCAATTGTGCCGGAATGACCTTGGTGTCGTTGAAGACCAGCACATCACCAGCCTTGAGCAGGGCCGGCAGGTCGCGCACCGTCCGGTCTTCGAGCCCCTCACCCGGCCTGACCACCAGCATCCTGGCGCTGTCGCGCGGCTCGGCTGGGCGAAGCGCGATGCGTTCTTCCGGCAGATCGAAGTCGAAAAGGTCGACGCGCAAGAAAACCCCGCCTCAAGGTTCCGGGCAGGTCACCGCCCAGGCACCGACGCCGTCAATGCTCAACGTGCCGCCCATTGCGAAACTGGACTGCTCGCTGGCCTTGACCAGCCGCAATTTGGCGACGATCGAGCTGAGGCCCTCATCAGTGAGATCGATCAGCATGCGCTCGTCGTCTTCGAATGCCTGTCCAACGATGACTTTCGTTGAGCCTGGCTGGCCGTCCGTGGTCCATGTCTTGCCGCCGGCATCCAGCCACACCCGCGCCACCGCAATGACGGCCGTGTGTCCCATCAAAACGTCAATCGATGCCGCGCCGCCGTCGGCGCTGCAAACGATCGATTCCGTCGCCAGCGCCGGAGTGGCCGCCGCGACGAGCACAAGTGCGATGGCCGCGACAGCCCGGCTGGTCATTTCACGTCGGCCGCAACCTTGAGCGATACGATCTTGTCGGGGTCCTGCACCGGTTCGCCGCGCTTGATCTTGTCGACATTGTCCATGCCTTCGATGACCTGGCCCCATACAGTGTACTGGCGGTTGAGGAAGGCGGCGTCGTCGAAGCAGATGAAGAACTGCGAATTGGCCGAGTTCGGGTTTTGCGAGCGCGCCATCGAACAGGTGCCGCGGCCATGGTTGGCGTTGGAGAACTCGGCCTTCAGATCGGGCTTGTCGGAACCGCCAGTGCCGGCGCGCGACGGCGCGAAAGACGGCTTGTTGGAATTGCCGAACTTCACGTCGCCGGTCTGCGCCATGAAGCCGTCGATGACGCGGTGGAAGACCACGCCGTCATAGGCGCCTTCGCGTGCCAACTCCTTGATACGGCCGACATGGCCGGGCGCCAGATCTGGAAACAATTCGATGACGACCTTGCCCTTGGTCGTGTCCATGATGAGCGCGTTCTCGCGGTCCTTGATTTCGGCCATGTCAGAAATATCCTTTTGAAACTTGGGTTTACTTGCCGTCGGCGGCGATGCGCACCTTGATCATGCGATCGGGATCGGTCACCGTCCCGTTCTGCGCCTCGTCGCCTTTCTTGATGTGGTCCACCAGCTCCATGCCGCTGACGACATTGCCAACGATGGTGTACTGGCCATCGAGCGGCGGTGCCGGCGCGAACATGATGAAGAATTGCGAATTGGCGGAATTCGGATCGTCGGAGCGGGCCATGCCGACCACGCCGCGCTGGTAGTGCTCGGTACTGGAGAATTCGGCCGGCAGGTCAGGAAGATCGGAGCCGCCGGTGCCGACAGCGTCGGCATTGAAGCCGCTCTTCATGTTGCCGAACTTGACGTCGCCGGTCTGCGCCATGAAGCCGTCGATGACGCGGTGAAAGGCGACGTTGTCGTAGGCGCCCTGGCGCACCAGCTTTTTGATCTGCGCGACGTGTTTCGGCGCAAGGTCGGGCCTCAGCGCGATGGTCACGTCGCCGTCCTTCAGCGTTACGATCATGGTGTTTTCCGGATCGGCGGCAAAGGCCGACACGGATGCGGTCACAAGACCGGCAAGCACGGCAAGCAAGAAGGCAAGCTTTTTCAGCTGCATGGGATCTTTCTCCGAATATCTTCGTTCATGCATGTCGTTACCCAAAGCCGGGTTCCACTTTTGGGTGACATGCATTTACTTCGCGAATTTGGCGGTGAGCGCGCCGGCCACGGCTGCCGGCACAAAGGGGCGGATGTCGCCTCCCATCGAAGCTATCTGGCGCACAAGTGTGGCGGTAATGGTGCGCACCGAGGGGCTGGCGGGCAGGAACACCGTCTGCAGCTCCGGCGCCATGGTCTCGTTCATGCCGGCCATCTGCATCTCATAGTCAAGATCGGTGCCGTCGCGCAGGCCGCGGATCATGATCGAGGCGCCATGCTTCCTGGCCGCATCGATGACCAGCCCGTCGAAGGCGACCACTTTGATACGCGCACCGTCGCTGCCGAATTCCGCCTTCACGGCCGTTTCGATCAGGCCAACCCGTTCCTCGAAGGAAAACAACGGCTTCTTGCCGGGATGGGTGCCGATCGCCGCATAGATTGTATCCGCCACGGCCAGCGATGCCTTCAGCACGTCGAGATGGCCGTTGGTCAGCGGGTCGAAAGAGCCGGCATAAAGGGCGATGCGTTCGGTCATGGCAGGTGCTTCTAGCGAGCCTCTCCCCTAAAGGCAAATCCGATCGACAGGCCCGCCCCATGAACCTTTTGGCCGACGTGAACGACAGATGAATGTGCCGCTCACAACGGCTTCACGCAGTGTTCACTAAGTTGCAGCTGCAAAAGATGAAACCAAACACCCACCTGATCGTTGTTAGGCGCAGGAGAACACGCACATGCTGATCTACATGCTTGCCACCGCAATGACCGTCGCCATGCTGATCGCTACCGTATTCGGGTTACATCAGGAAGCACAGCGCGTCCGCGCCAAGGCCAATACCAAGCAGTTCGAAGGCTTCGGCATCCGTAGGCCTTATCGGCATTTCTAGAGTGTTTGTTGACAACGCCGGACCGACCTATCGGGTGGCGGCGTCGTGGCAACTCACGCGACGTTGTTGTTGTCAGGCTCCCCACCTTCGGTAGCAGCGCCGCTTTCAGCCTCGACACTCTCTTCGATCTCTTCGTCCGCCTGCGGCTCCGAAATCCGCTCCACCGAAACGACCTTCTCGCCCTCTGCGGTATTAAAGATCGTAACGCCCTTGGTGGCGCGGCTGGCGAAACGAATGCCGTTGACCGGGACGCGAATGACGGTTCCGCCATCCGAAACCAGCATGATCTGATCATCATTGCCGACCGGGAAGGTCGCCACCAGACGGCCGATTTCGGCCGTTTTCGAAACGTCGGTGGCGCGGATACCCTTGCCGCCGCGACCGGTCAGGCGGAAATCGTACGACGACGAACGCTTGCCGTAGCCATATTCCGTCACCGTCAGCACGAACTGCTCGTGTGCCTTGAGGAATTCGTAGCGCTCGTCGGAAAGCTCCGCCTCTTCGCCGACCTCTTCGTTGGTAAGCTGGATTTCTTCCTCCTCACCGGCGGCGATGTCGGCGGCGAGCCGGCGTTCAGCCACCACCCGCTTAAGGTAGGCGGCACGCTCCGCCGGCGGCGCATCGACGTGCTCGATCACCGCCATCGAGATCACCCGGTCGCCATCAGCCATCGCAATGCCGCGCACGCCGACCGAATTGCGACTCTGGAAGACGCGTACGTGGCTGACCGGAAAGCGGATGCACTGGCCGGAACTTGCCGTCAAAAGCACGTCGTCATTGTCGGTGCAGGTCTCGACGCCGAGGATCTCATCGCCTTCCTCGTCCAGCTTCATGGCGATCTTGCCGTTGCGGTTGACCTGGACGAAGTCCGACAGCTTGTTGCGACGCACGGTGCCGCGCGTGGTGGCAAACATGACGTCGAGCTCGCCCCAACTCGTCTCATCCTCCGGCAGCGGCATGATCGTGGTGATGCGCTCGCCCTGTTCGAGCGGCAGCATATTGATCAACGCCTTGCCGCGCGATTGCGGGTTGCCGATCGGCAGGCGCCAGACCTTTTCCTTGTAGACGATGCCACGCGAGGAGAAGAACAGCACCGGCGTGTGCGTGTTGGCGACGAACAGCCGGGTGACGAAATCCTCTTCCTTGGTCGACATGCCGGAGCGGCCCTTGCCGCCGCGGCGCTGCGCCCGGTAGAGCGACAGCGGCACGCGCTTGATGTAGCCGGAATGGCTGACCGTGACGACCATGTCCTCTCGCTGGATCAGGTCCTCGTCTTCCATGTCCGCCCCGCCCTCGGCGAGCTCGGTGCGGCGCGGCGTGCCGAACTCGTCGCGTACGGCGATGAGCTCGTCCTTGACGATCTGCTGGACGCGGGCGCGGGACGACAGGATGTCCAGGTAGTCCTTGATCTCGTCGCCGATCGTGTTCAGCTCGTCGGCGATCTCGTCGCGGCCGAGCGCGGTCAGGCGCTGCAGGCGCAGTTCGAGGATGGCGCGCGCCTGCTCCTCGGAGAGATTGTAGGTACCGTCCTCGTTGATGCGATGGCGCGGGTCGTCGATCAGAAGAATCAGCGATTCCACGTCGCCCGAAGGCCAGCGTCG
Organism: Mesorhizobium sp. M0136; assembly: GCF_040322515.1. NCBI lineage: Bacteria > Pseudomonadati > Pseudomonadota > Alphaproteobacteria > Hyphomicrobiales > Phyllobacteriaceae > Mesorhizobium > Mesorhizobium sp. M0136. The sequence continues at coordinate 60,856 of NZ_JAMYTP010000004.1, read as the reverse complement.
CTCCATCAACTGCTCGCGCGCCGTCTGCGGGTCCGGAGCGCTGCGGATCAGCTTGATGACTTCATCGATATTGGCAACAGCGATGGCAAGGCCGACCAGCACATGGGCGCGGTCGCGCGCCTTGCGCAGCAGGAATTTCGTGCGTCGGCTGATCACCTCCTCGCGGAAGGCGACGAACGCCTTCAGCATGTCGGTCAGCGTCAGCAATTCCGGCTTGCCGCCGTTCAGCGCCACCATATTGGCACCGAAGGACGTCTGCAGCGGAGTGAAGCGGTAAAGCTGGTTGAGGATGACGTCGGCGACGGCGTCGCGCTTCAGTTCGATGACGACGCGGTAACCCTGGCGGTCGCTCTCGTCGCGAATGTCGGAAATGCCCTCGATGCGCTTCTCGCGCACCAGGTCGGCCATCTTCTCGATCATCGATGCTTTGTTCACCTGATAGGGAACCTCGGTGATGACGATCGATTCACGGTCGTTGCCGCGCGCCTCGACGTTGACGCGGCCGCGCATGACGATGGAGCCGCGGCCGGTCGAATAGGCGCTGTAGATGCCGGAACGGCCAAGCACGATGCCGCCGGTCGGGAAATCCGGCCCCGGAATGATCTCCATCAGCGCCGGAAGATCGATCGCTGGATTGTCGATGAGGGCAATGGCGCCGTTGCAGACCTCGCCCAGATTGTGCGGCGGGATGTTAGTGGCCATGCCGACGGCGATGCCGCCGGAGCCGTTGACCAACAGGTTCGGAAAGCGCGCCGGCAGGACTTTCGGTTCGCTGCCCGACGCATCGTAAGTGTCCTGGAAATCGACGGTGTCCTTGTCGATGTCTTCCAGCAACTCATGCGCGACCTTGGTCAGCCGCGATTCCGTGTAGCGCATCGCCGCCGGCGGATCGCCGTCGATCGAGCCGAAATTGCCCTGCCCGTCAATCAGCGGCACGCGCAGCGACCAGTCCTGCGCCATGCGCACCAAAGCGTCGTAGATAGAGGCGTCGCCGTGCGGATGGTATTTACCCATCACGTCGGCGACCGGGCGGGCCGATTTCACATATTTACGGTTCCAGTGATAGCCGCTCTCATAGGCGGCGTAGAGGATGCGGCGATGCACCGGCTTGAGGCCGTCGCGCACGTCCGGCAGCGCGCGACTGACGATCACGCTCATGGCGTAATCGAGATAGGAGCGCTGCATCTCCTCGATGATGGAAATCGGCTCGATGCCGGTGGGGCCGCCGTCGGCGCCGCGCGGTGTCTTCTGGTCGGTCAAATCGGATCACAATCTAATCAGGAATCACTTGGTGCTTATATAGGAAGCCGGCCCGAAACTCCAACAATCGCGGCAGTTTTCCAATGTGGTTTTTAGCGGCAAATTCAAAAGGATACACCAATTGCGACGATATGGCCGTGGCACCCTTTCACCGGCGTCGCCGGCGGGCGCGATAAGTACCCGGCGCCTCGCCCATCAGCCGCCGGAAACGGCGGTTGAAGGTTGATAGATCGTTGAATCCCGCCGCAAAGGCGATCGCCGAAATTGTGTTATCTGACGTCCGCAGCCGCACGGCTGCCCTGTGCAGCCGCGTTCTCAGCAGGAATTGGTAGGGTGTCATACCGGCAACGTGCCGGAAGGTGCGCAGGAAATGGTAAGGGCTGGTGGCGGTCTCGTCGGCGAGTTCGGCAAGCGAGATCGGCCGGTCGGCATCGACTTCAATGCGCCGCACCGCTTCGGCAACACGCTTCTGGTCACGGCGGCTCGGCGTCCGTCCCCGATCCGTTGCGCTGCAAGCCGCTGTTACCGCGGCACCGGCAATGCGCAGGGCGAGTTCCTCGAACGCGCCGGTGTCGGCCATCTCGCGCGCCGCCTCCGCTTCGGCGAGCAGCGGCACCAGCGCCGGCAAGGGCGGCAGGCGCGGCGTGCTGAAATCGAACGTCTTGGCGCCCGGCACGTCGGCGACGATCCGCTCCATACAGGCCGGTCCGAAATGGAAGGAGAGGCAGCGGTCGCCGGCGCCATGCTCGTGCCCGCACTCGTAGCAGGTGCCGGGATTGCCGAGCAGGAGCGCGCCCGGCGCCAGCATCGCCGTGCCCTGGCGGGCACGATAGCGGAAGGTGCCGCTGGTTACGGCAGCAACGCAGAAATCCCGATGCTCCTCCTCGAATGGCCTGTCGGCGGCGCTGGCGGTGCAGATGACATCCGACACCTGCCAGCCTCGGCCCGACGCCAGCCTATGCGCGCTCGTCGTCATCGCCCAAACATAGCAATTTTTCCCAAGCGCAGAACCCCTGTCGGCCTCTATGCTTGTCGGTCTCCTGACAAGATGAGAGCGAAGCCATGTCCAATTCCTTTGCCAAGGCCCTGCACAGCGATGGGCCCACACCGGCCCTTGCCGAGAAACTGAACCTTTACGGCCGCTTCGTCGGCGCCTGGACGTTCGACGCCACGCGCCATCTCGAAGACGGTCAGGTGCTGACCGGGCGCGGCGAGGTGCATTTCGGCTGGGTGCTTGAAGGCCGCGCGATCCAGGACGTATGGATCCTGCCAGCTCGTGACGCTGGTCCCTCCCCTTCGCTCGGCAAATGGACCTTCTATGGCACGACGTTGCGCGTCTATGACCCAGGCGTCGACGCCTGGCACATCTTCTGGAGCGACCCGCGCAACCAGTATTACAGCCGCCAGCTGGGCCGCGTCGAAGGCGACACGATCGTCCAATTAGGCGCAGACGGCACCGGCCCTTCGGTACGCTGGAGCTTTTCCCGGATCACCGGAGATTCCTTCCGCTGGCTGGGCGAGCGTTCGTTTGACGACGGCGCCACCTGGCGTCTCGAAGTCGAGTTTCTGGCGCGCCGCACCGCCAGCCCCTGATCCGTACGGTTTCCACTGGCTTCGCTTTGCTCTACCAATCCCGTTAACCGGCATTGCCGGCGGGGAGGGTCAGCATGCCGAGCTTCGACAGCCTGTTCAACGCCTTCGTCACCATACTGGTGACGATCGATCCGCCCGGCCTGGCGCCGCTCTTCCTTGCCGTGACCCGCGGCATGAACCGCGAGGAGCGCAACCAGGTCTCCGTGCGCGCCTCGATCATCGCTTTCCTGGTGATGGCATTGTTCGCAATCGCCGGCGCGTCGATCCTGTCGGTCTTCGGCATCACCCTGCCGGCCTTCCGCGTCGCCGGCGGCTTTCTGCTGTTCTTCATCGCCTTCGAAATGGTGTTCGAGCGCCGGCAGGACCGTAAGGAGAAGATCGGCGACGTCGCCATCACCAGGGACATGATCCACAACATCGCCGCCTTTCCGCTGGCGATCCCGCTGATTGCGGGTCCCGGCGCGATTTCGGCGACCGTCCTGCTCTCAAGCTCGTTTCAGGGTTTTGGCGCGCAGACAGCCCTTGTCGGCATCATCGCCATCTGCCTCGTCATCACCTACCTGGTGTTCGTGCTGTCAGAGCGCATCGACCGTATCCTCGGCCAAACCGGCCGTTCGATCCTGACACGGCTGCTCGGCGTCATCCTGGCGGCGCTCGCCATACAGTTCGTCGCCGACGGCATCAAGGCGCTGATGGCGACTTAGGATCTGCCCTACTTCGCTGTCGTTTCAATGACTTCGAAGTCGTGGGTTATCTCGGCAGTCTTGGCCATCATTGCCGAGGCCGAGCAGTATTTCTCGATCGAAAGCCCGATCGCCCGCTTCACCTTGTCGTGTGACAGCGCCCGGCCCTTGACGACAAAATGCATGTGAATGCGGGTGAACACCCTGGGATCGGCTTCTGCACGGTCGGCATCGAGTTCGACCACGCAATCTTCGACCGCCTCGCGCCCCCTTTCGAGGATATGGACCACGTCATAGGCCGAGCAGCCTCCGGTGCCGATCAGCACCAGTTCCATTGGGCTCGGCCCCGGCGTCTTGCCCTCCGGCCCGAACGCCGTGCCTAGCACCAGCTTGTGCCCACTGGCGGACTCGCCAACAAAAGTGCGCTCCTCCACCCATTTGACCCTTGCTTTCACTTGATACGTCCTTTCACCGCTCAAACGCACAACGTCCCGAAAATCCAAGACAGATTTTCGGGACGCCATTTCGTGGCCAAGGTGCTGGCGCTTGTCGCCGCAAGGGCAGTCCGCCCCGAGAAATCAGAACGGGATTTCGTCGTCCAGCTCGCGCGATGAACCACCGCCGCCGCCCTTGTTGGCGCCACCCCGATTGAAACTTTCGCCCGGGCCGGACTGGCCGAAATCGGAACCGCGGCTCGCACCGCCACCGGCATAGTTGCCGACCTGGCCGCCGCCCTCGCCCCGTGCGTCGAGCATCTGCAGCTCGCCGCGGAATTTCTGCAACACGACCTCAGTCGTATAGCGGTCATTGCCGGTCTGGTCCTGCCATTTGCGCGTCTGCAGCTGGCCCTCGACATAGACCTTCATGCCTTTCTTCAGATACTGCTCGGCCACCTTGGCGATCTGGTCGTTGAAAATCACGACATTGTGCCACTCGGTCTTTTCCTTGCGCTCTCCAGATGTCTTGTCGCGCCAGCTTTCCGACGTCGCGATGCGGATATTGACGACCGGGTCACCCGAATTCAGGCGGCGGATTTCAGGGTCCGCCCCGAGGTTGCCCACCAGAATGACCTTGTTGACGCTACCCGCCATGACACTTCTCCGCGCTCATCCGAAACCAAATTCCTTGTCGCTGCACCTTACAGGCTATGGATAATCCCTGCCTGCTGTGGCTGCCTTTTCCCACAAGGTTTTTTGTTCTCTTTTCGTTCTAGGTTAAAGGTCCTGCACTGTCAATAGATGTCAGTAACAAGTAGTGTCTTGGCGTCGAATTTTCCACGAACCATGAGATCGAGGCGAACTCAATGAAGATGGTCGAGCATGACGATCAGCCGCAAGAAGAATGGCGGACGGGAGTAAAGACCCGCATGCATGTCTCGGACTGCAACGGCGCAACTCAACTTTGCATATTTGAACAATGGGTCGAACCCGCGGTTGGCGCCCCGACACATTGGCACCCGGTCGAGGAAGTGCTTACCGTCATCGCTGGCAGGGCCGAGATGTGGATCGATGACGAGCATCTCGTCTTGACTGCCGGACAGTCGCTTGTTGTTGCCGCGCACAGGCAACATGGCTTCCGAAACGTCGGCTCCGAACTGCTTCATATCCATGCCGTGCTCGCGTCACCAGTTTTTGAGGCAACGTTTAACGGATCTCCAGACATGGTGAGACGCTGGCTTCCGACGCGTTTGTAAAATCTCGCCCGTCGTAAAAAACACCGCTTGTCTTAAAACGCGACTTGCCAAACCGATAAGTATCGACTTATGCTTCTGGAATGATCGAAGCAGAGATTTTTCGGGCACTGGCCGATCCAACGCGTCGCGCCGTCTATGAGCGGCTCGCCGACGGCGAGATGACGGTATCGGAACTCCGCGATGGCATGCCAGTTTCGCAGCCGGCGGTATCGCAGCATCTCGCGGTGCTGCGCGGTGCCGGCCTCGTGGTCGAACGCCGGGCCGGCCGCAATGCCTATTACCGCGTCGATCCGAAGGGGCTTGCGCCGCTGCTCGGCTGGATCGAACGCTACCGCGCGTTCTGGCCAGAGCGCATCGAAAGGCTCAAGACGGTTTTGAAGGACATGGACCAATGACCAGCCGAGGCAAAGAACGCGCGGAAATGGCGGCAGACAAGATCGAGTTCGAGTGCGAGCTGCCCGAACCGCCGGAAAAAGTGTGGCGGGCGCTGACAGTGCCGGACCTGCTCGCGGCCTGGATGATGCCAAACGACATTGAACCAAAGGTCGGCAACCGCTTTGCCTTTAAAGCGCCGGATGCGCCGATCGAGTGCGAAATCCTCGACGCGGATCCCGGACGGTTGCTGCGCTATTCCTGGCGGGAGCGGCCGGCGCCCGGCGATACGCGGGTGCCGCCCGACAGCCCGGTGGACAGCCCAATGAACGATAGCCCAGTGGACAGCATCGTCACCTTTACGCTCGACCGCACCGTTTCCGGCGGCACACATCTGCGCATCGTCCATGATGGTTTTGCTCGGGCAGCAGTGCCGGAGATCGCGATGGCAGGCGCCGGTTGCCGACTTTCGTTTGAAGCGCGTACTCCCAAGTACAAGCAGATCGCCGCAAACACCCCGCGCCTCTTTATGCGCGCGGCCTGAACGACGACAGTCAAAGGAGATAACGATGAGCGGCCTTGCCAATTTGGTGCCGATGGTGATCGAGCAATCGAGTCGCGGCGAACGTGCCTTCGATATATTTTCGCGGCTGCTGCGCGAGCGCATCGTCTTCATCAACGGGCCGATCGACGACGGCACCTCGGCGCTGGTCTGCGCCCAGCTTCTGTCGCTGGAATCCGACAATCCCGACAAGGAGGTCTCGCTCTACATCAACTCGCCGGGTGGCGTGGTGACCAGCGGTTTCGCCATCTACGATACGATGCAGTATATCAGCTGCCCGGTCTCCACCGTTTGTATGGGCTTCGCCGCCTCGATGGCCTCGTTTCTCCTGATGGCGGGCACGCCAGGGCGGCGTATCGCGCTACCCAACACCAGCATCGTGCTGCATCAGCCTCTCGGCGGTTTCCAAGGCCAAGCCTCCGATATCCAGCGCCATGCCGAGGGCATCCTTCGCACCAAGCGGCGCATGACCGATCTTTACGCCCATCATTGCGGCCGCACCTACGAAGAAGTGGAACGCACGCTCGACCGCGACTTTTTCATGACCGCCCAGGAGGCCAAGGATTGGGGACTCGTCGACCATGTTTTCGACACTCGCAAGCAGGCCGCATGAACGAGCCGGGCCGGCGGACGGAACCGAGGCGGTTGATCGCCCGCAATTTCAGCGCCATCGATCTGGTCTTGCCGCCATCACGGCACTATAGTGCGGCGATGACCGCCAGCCGTTCATCCAGCCTGTTATGCCTTGCTATCGCTACTGTGGCCGGCACCAACATGCTGGTGGACATGGCATTTGCCCAAGATAATTCGACGTCTTCGCAAAAGGGCGCCCTGCCCGGCGTGACCAGCGACTATCGCATCGCCGAGCCAGCGCCGCAGCCTGAGCCCGACGACGCGGTTCCAAGCAGCGGCAACGGCACGTTCAAGATCGGCGATACCGACGTTCGCATTTCCGGCAGCATAACCATCGATGTCGCTACCGGCGGGATCAGGCCCCCCAGCCGGTAAGTTCGCCTGGCATGCACCACAAATGTGCGCTTCAAACGAACAGCCCCGTCATTGCTTGTGCAATTGACGGGGCTTCTTGGATCTAAAATCCAAATTGCCGGGAGTGTACTGCCGGCTTTTTATTTCGGATGCTTCGCGGCGTTCAGCCGACGATCCGACTAGCAGTCTCTGATTGTTGTGGGGATCGGCAGGTCAACGTTGGCAGGTAGCGCAAAACGCCTGGCCTAGCCACTTATACCTGCCGCGGCTCCAGCGACACGTGGAGCCTCAAGGAACTGTCCGGTGGAGTCATGCCTCTGCTCTCCTTCTGTTCGTTGCGACTGTCGTCGTCGAAGCGCTCATCGCATAACCCGCGGCGTCTCGCAGGCTAGCCCCAGGCCGCGAGGCCATCGAAAGACGGCCGGCTTCGTTGACGTTTGGACTCTGCCCCCGTGACAGGTGGACGTCAACCTTGAATGGCCGATTACCGAAAAATGTGATCGCGAGACGCTTTGTGAACCCCGGGTGAACCCAGCCGCACGGGCAGCTTTTGTCAGGAGCGTGTTCGGCCTTTGTTCTTTCCGCTTGCCCGTTCGCGCGAAAGGCGGTTAAACGCTTTGGTCGAGAGTTGTGGCGTCTCTCGAAAAGGCGGCGAAATTACCTACATAGGGGATGGTCGGGAAAACCCGCCCATCCCACGAATTCCAGATTCTGAGGCGGCGACCGGCGATGGCCGACCATAAATATCTCTCCATTCGCGGGGCACGCGAACACAATCTGAAGAATGTCGATCTCGACCTGCCGCGTGACAGCCTGATCGTCATGACCGGCCTGTCGGGGTCAGGCAAGTCGTCGCTTGCCTTCGATACCATCTATGCCGAGGGCCAGCGCCGCTATGTCGAGAGCCTTTCGGCCTATGCACGACAATTCCTCGAAATGATGCAGAAGCCGGACGTCGACCAGATCGACGGCCTGTCGCCAGCCATCTCCATCGAGCAGAAGACCACCTCGAAGAATCCACGTTCGACTGTCGGCACCGTCACCGAGATCTACGATTATATGCGGCTTTTGTTCGCCCGCGTCGGTGTACCCTATTCGCCGGCCACCGGCCTGCCGATCGAGAGCCAGACGGTCTCGCAGATGGTCGACCGGGTGCTTGCAGTCGAGGAAGGCACCCGGCTGTTCATCCTGGCGCCGATGGTGCGCGGCCGCAAAGGCGAGTACCGCAAGGAACTGCTGGAGCTGCAGAAGAAGGGTTTTCAGCGCGTCAAGGTCGATGGCGTCTTCTACGAGATCGCCGACGTGCCGGCGCTGGACAAGAAGTACAAGCATGACATCGACGTTGTCGTCGACCGCATCGTCGTGCGCGGCGATCTGGCGACGCGGCTCGCCGATTCCATCGAGACCGCGCTGAAACTTGCAGACGGACTGGCGGTAGCGGAATTTGCCGACAGGCCGCTCGACGCCAGCCAGACCGGCGAGGATTCGGTCAACAAATCGAAGAACGAGACGCATGAACGCATGCTGTTCTCGGAAAAGTTCGCCTGCCCGGTATCCGGTTTCACCATTCCCGAGATCGAGCCCAGGCTATTCTCCTTCAACAATCCGTTCGGCGCCTGCCCGACCTGCGATGGGCTCGGCAGCCAACGCGCCATCGACGCCAGCCTGGTCGTGCCCGACGAGAATGTCTCGCTGCGCGCCGGCGCCGTCAGCCCTTGGGCGAAATCGACGTCGCCCTATTATGCGCAAACGCTGGAAGCGCTGGGCGTTGCCTACGGCTTCAAGCTCGGCGACAAGTTCAAGGATCTGAGCGAAGAGGCAAAGCAAGCCATCCTGCACGGCACCGGCGAGCGCGAAATCACCTTCCACTACGATGACGGCCTGCGCTCCTACAAGACGACCAAGACCTTCGAGGGCGTCATCCCCAACCTCGAGCGCCGCTGGAAGGAAACCGAATCCGCCTGGATGCGCGAGGAGATCGAGCGCTTCATGTCGGCCACGCCCTGCCCGGCCTGCCGCGGCTATCGGCTGAAGCCCGAGGCGCTCGCGGTCAAGATCGCCGGCAAGCACATTGGCGAGGTCACCGAGCTGTCGATCCGCAAGGCCGACCAGTGGTTCACCGATCTGCCCGCTTCGCTCAACGACAAGCAGAACGAGATTGCGGTGCGCGTGCTCAAGGAAATCCGCGAGCGGCTGCGCTTCCTCAACGATGTCGGGCTCGATTATCTGACGCTGTCGCGCAACTCCGGCACGCTGTCAGGCGGCGAGAGCCAGCGCATCCGTCTTGCCTCGCAGATCGGCTCCGGCCTGACCGGCGTACTTTACGTGCTGGACGAGCCGTCGATCGGTCTGCACCAGCGCGACAATGCCCGCCTGCTCGATACGCTGAAGCATCTGCGCGACATCGGCAACACAGTGATTGTCGTCGAGCATGACGAGGACGCCATCCTGCACGCCGACTATGTCGTCGATATCGGCCCGGCCGCCGGCATTCATGGCGGCCACATCATCGCTCAGGGCACGCCGCAGCAGATCATGGCGACGCCCGCTTCGATCACCGGCAAATATCTGTCGGGCGAGCTCGAAGTGGCGACGCCGGCAGTGCGGCGCGAGGCCAAGAAGAACCGCCGGCTGAAGGTCGTCGGCGCGCGCGGCAACAATCTGAAGAACGTCACCGCCGAAATCCCGCTCGGCACGTTTACCGCCGTCACCGGCGTGTCCGGCGGCGGCAAGTCGACCTTCCTGATCGAGACCCTGTTCAAGGCGGCGTCGCGCCGCATCATGGGCTCGCGCGAGCATCCGGCCGAGCACGACCGCATCGAGGGGCTGGAATTCCTCGACAAGGTCATCGACATCGACCAGTCGCCGATCGGGCGCACCCCGCGCTCCAACCCCGCCACCTATACCGGCGCCTTCACGCCGATCCGCGACTGGTTCGCCGGCTTGCCGGAGGCCAAGGCGCGCGGCTACCAGCCGGGCCGCTTCTCGTTCAACGTCAAGGGCGGCCGCTGCGAGGCCTGCCAGGGCGACGGCGTCATCAAAATCGAGATGCACTTCCTGCCCGACGTCTACGTCACCTGCGACGTCTGCCACGGCAAGCGTTACAACCGCGAAACACTGGACGTCCTTTTCAAGGGCAAGTCGATCGCCGACGTTCTCGACATGACGGTCGAGGAAGGCGTCGATTTCTTCGCCGCCGTGCCAGGCGTGCGCGACAAGCTGGAGACGCTGAAACGGGTCGGCCTCGGCTACATCCATGTTGGCCAGCAGGCAACGACCTTGTCGGGCGGCGAGGCGCAGCGCATCAAGCTTGCCAAGGAACTGTCGCGCAAGGCGACTGGCAAGACGCTCTACATTCTCGATGAGCCAACCACCGGCCTGCATTTCCACGACGTCGCCAAGTTGCTTGAAGTGCTGCACGAGCTGGTCGACCAGGGCAACACGGTCGTCGTCATCGAGCACAATCTAGAGGTGATCAAGACCGCTGACTGGGTTCTCGATCTTGGCCCCGAAGGTGGTGACGGCGGCGGCGAGCTGGTGGCGTCCGGCACGCCGGAGGACATCGTCCGCGAAAAACGCAGCTATACCGGGCAGTTCCTGAGGGAATTGCTGGAGCGGCGCCCCGGAGGCAAGCGCGAAGCGGCGGAGTGATGGCAAAGAACGGTCTCATCACGGTCCAAAGCCGCTTCGGCGTGACCGAAACCATCGATCGCCTGGTCGAAACTGTCGAACGTGCAGGATTGCTGGTCTTCGCCCGCATTGATCACGCCGCTGGTGCGCGCAGCGTCGAAACATCACTGCGTCCAACCCAGCTCCTGATTTTCGGCAATCCGAAAGGCGGTACGCCACTGATGCAGGACCGGCAGCTTGCCGGCATCGATCTGCCGGTCAAGGCACTGGCTTGGGAGGACGAGCAAGGCGAGGTCTGGCTCTCCTACAATGACGCGCACTGGCTCGCTGAGCGCCACGGCTTGGGCGACGCCAGTCGCAATGCCGTCGCTGCGATCGCCGACGGCATGGACAAGGTGATTGCGGCCGCTGCCGGCGCGGGCCAGTTTTGATGATGAGAGCCGCTCGGGCCGATGATCTCCCCACGGTGATTTCGCTCACCACCGACGCCTACGCGCCCTACACTGCCCTGTTCGGAGCGCCGCCGATCCCAGTCACCGAGGACTATGCGCCGCGCATCCAACGCGGCGAGGTCTGGCTTTTGGAGCAGAACGGACAGCCGGCCGGCTTGATCGTTCTCGAACGACATGCGGACCATACAATGATCTTCAGCGTTGCCGTTGCGCCAGCCTTTCAGGGCAAGGGTTTCGGCATCGGGCTGCTCGACTGGGCCGAGCAACAGACGCGCTTGTGGAGCTTGCCTGAGATCCGACTCTACACCAATGCCAGAATGGAACGGAACGTTTCGTTGTATAAGGCCTACGGCTTTCGCGAAACGGGTCGCCGGCCCAATCCATATCGGCCAGGATGGACGGTCGTCGACATGGCGAAAGCCGTCGAGACGACCGCCATCGCGTGATCCTTTTCTGCAAACCGGGAGGACGACCATGACTCAATCAGGAACAATCCGCGCCGGCATGGGCGGCTGGACCTTCGAGCCGTGGGACACGTCCTTCTACCCGGACAAATTGTCGAAGGCCAAGCAACTGCATTATGCCAGCCGGCAGGTGCCCACTATAGAGGTCAACGGCACCTATTATTCGAGCTTCAAGGAGCCGACCTTCGTCAAATGGGCCAACGAGGCGCCGGATGGTTTCGTCTATTCGCTGAAGGGCAACCGCTTCGTCACCAACCGCCGCGTGCTCGGCGAGGCCGGGGAATCGATCATGCGCTTCCTCGGGTCGGGCGTCGCGGCACTTGGCGACAAGCTCGGGCCGATCCTGTGGCAGTTCGCGCCGACCAAGAAATTCGACCCGGACGATTTCGAGGCCTTCCTCAAGCTGTTGCCGGAAAAGCAGGACGGCGTTGCGCTGCGCCACGCGGTCGAGGTGCGTAACGACAGCTTCGTCGTGCCGGAGTTCGCCGCCTTGGCGCGAAAGCACAAGGCCGCCATCGTCTATGCCGACCACGCCAAATATCCTGGGATTGCCGACGTTACCGGCGATTTCATCTATGCGCGGCTGCAGACCGGCAGCGACGACAATCCCGATTGCTACACGCCAAAGGCGCTCGACGAATGGGCGGCGCGCGCAAAAACCTGGGCGGAAGGCAAGGTGCCGGCCGACCTGTCGCGTGCCGATCCTTCAACCGACGCGCCGGTCAAGCCACGCGATGTGTTCGTCTACTTCATCACAGAGGGCAAGGTCCGCGCTCCATTCGGCGCCATCGCGCTGATGAAGCGGGTCGCAGGCTGACGCCCCGCTGTCGGTGGTCCGCGTGGCTTGGTCCTAAACTACCGGCTATGCGGCGCGTTCGTCCGGACGCCGATCAACCCTGACGATCTCGTTAAAGGCATCGAGATCGACATAGAAGACCTTGGTGATCTCCGCGATGAGTTCGTCGTGGTCATACCCCTGCGATTTCAGAATGTTGATGGCTGTCAGGATGTCGACGCGCTCCGTGAGCCGTCGTTTCTGGTAGTCCTCGACATAGCACTCCATTGACTGGCCCTGGCTCCCAAGCACCCGAAATGTTGGACGACAACAGATCGCTCGAAGGGAAGGGCTTGCGCGCAAGCGTGCCGACGCATCCGCGCCTTCCCCTGATCTGCCAAGTTGAAACTGGTACGGAAAGCGGCCGACTCACCAAGGCCAAGCAAAATCTAGCACGCAATCTGCAGCGCGCCAGAGTTGCAAAGTAATAGAATCAATAAGAATTCAGACGGTCAGGAATTTGCGGACGTCCGCCCGGTCGAGATCCTCGGCCGAGCCGGTATGAACGATCTGGCCACGGTCCATGATGTTGACCTCGTCGGCCAATTCCCGGCAGAAGTCGAGATACTGTTCGACCAGGAGCACGGCGATGCCGGCCTGGTCGCGCAGATAGCGGATGGCGCGGCCGATATCCTTGATGATCGACGGCTGGATGCCTTCGGTCGGCTCGTCGAGCACCAGCAGTTTAGGCCGCATCACCAGTGCCCTACCGATGGCAAGCTGCTGCTGCTGGCCGCCGGAAAGATCACCGCCTCGGCGCGCGAGCATCTGCTTCAGCACCGGAAACAATTCGAAGACGTGACCGGGAATGTTGCGGTCGGCGCGCTTCAGCGGCGCGAAGCCAGATTCGAGGTTTTCCCGCACCGTAAGCAGCGGAAATATCTCCCTGCCCTGCGGCACGAATGCGATGCCCGACCGGGCGCGATCATACGCCGCGCTCCGGTCGAGCGCCTTCCCCTCGAAGGCAACGCTTCCGCTCGTCAGCCGATGATGGCCGACGATCGATCTCATCAAACTGGTCTTGCCGACGCCGTTGCGACCGAGCACGCAGGTGATCTTGCCGGCGCGGGCTGTCAGCGAGACACCGCGCAGCGCCTGAGCGGCGCCGTAATGCAGCGTGGCATTGGAGACTTCGAGCATGGTCAGCGCTTTCTCCAACGCGTGAAGAACGAAAGGTCGAAATGATGGAACGGAACGCGCCAGACCATGATCATCTCCCCAGGTAGACTTCGACGACGCGCTCGTCGGCCGAAACGAAGTCGAGGCTGCCCTCGGAAAGCACCGAGCCTTCGTGCAGGCAGGTAACCTTGACGCCGAGCTCGCGCACGAAATGCATGTCGTGCTCGACGACGATGACCGAATGGTCGCGCGCGATATCCCTGAGCAGCCGCGCGGTTTCTTCGGTCTCGGCGTCGGTCATGCCGGCAACCGGTTCGTCGACCAGCAGCAGCAGCGGATCCTGCGCCAGAAGCATGCCGATCTCGAGCCATTGCTTTTGGCCGTGACTCAGATTGGCGGCGAGTTCGTCGCGCTTGTCGCCAAGCCGGATGATGCCGAGGATGTCGTCGATCTGCCGCACTTCCGCGGCCGAGCGACGATGGAACAGTGCCGGGAAGATCGAGCGCGGGCCATTCAGCGCCAGCATCAGATTGTCCTCGATCGTGTGGCTTTCGAAGACGGTCGGCTTCTGGAATTTACGGCCGATGCCCATCATGGCGATTTCGGCCTCGTCGTGTTTGGTCAGGTCGATCTCACCGTTGAAGAAAACCTCGCCCGCATCGGGCCGCGTCTTGCCGGTGACGATGTCCATCATCGTCGTCTTTCCGGCGCCGTTGGGGCCGATGATCGCCCGCATCTCGCCTTTGTCGAGCACCAGCGAAAGGTTGTTGATGGCGCGAAAGCCGTCAAAGGAAACCGAAACGCCGTCGAGATAGAGGATGGTGTTGCTCTTCGACATCAGACCATCACTCCGCCAGCTGCGGTTCGGCGCTGGAGGCCGACCAGTCGCCCGGCCTTCTCGCCGCCGAACGGTCGGTTTTCGGCGGCACCGGCGCATCGGGATCGATCCCGGCTTCCTCGGCAACCGAGGCCGCCCGCAACGCCTTGGCGTTGCCGCGCCAGGAATCCCACATGCCGATGATGCCCTTGGGCAGGAACAGCGTGACGGCGACAAACAGTCCGCCCAGCGCGAACAACCAGAATTCAGGCAGCACGCCGGTGAACCAGGATTTACCGGCATTGACCAAAAGCGCGCCGATGATCGGCCCGACGATGGTGCCGCGCCCGCCGACGGCCGCCCACACCACCACCTCGATCGAATTGGACGGCTCGAATTCGCCAGGGTTGATGATGCCGACCTGCGGTACGTAAAGCGCACCGGCGATGCCGGCCATCACCGCCGACACGGTGAAGGCGAACAGTTTGACGTTCTCCGCCCGCCAGCCGAGAAAGCGCGTGCGGCTTTCGGCGTCGCGCACCGCCATCAAAAGCTTGCCGTATTTGGAACCGACGATTGCCCAGGTGACGAAGACGGCAGACGCCAGCATGACGGCGCTAGCCGCGAACAGCGCCGAGCGTGTCATGTCGGCCTGCACGTTGAAGCCTAGAATATCCTTGAAGTCGGTCAGGCCGTTATTGCCGCCGAAACCCATGTCGTTTCGGAAAAAGGCAAGCAGCAGCGCATAGGTCATCGCTTGGGTGATGATCGACAGATAGACGCCGGTGACGCGACTGCGGAAGGCAAACCAGCCGAAGACGAAGGCGAGCAGGCCGGGTACTGCAAGCACCATGATTGCGGCAAACCAGAAATGGTCGAAACCGTACCAGAACCACGGCAGTTCCTTGTAGTTCAGGAACACCATGAAGTCCGGCAGCAGCGGATTGCCGTAGACGCCGCGCGAGCCGATCTGGCGCATCAGATACATGCCCATCGCATAGCCGCCGAGTGCGAAGAAGGCGCCGTGGCCGAGCGAGAGGATGCCGCAATAGCCCCAGACGAGATCGAGGGCCAAGGCGAGCAGCGCATAGCAGAGATATTTGCCGGTGAGCGCGACGATATAGGACGGCATGTAAAACGCACTTGTCGGCGAGACCGCAAGATTGAGCAGCGGCACGACGATTGCAACCGCCAGCAGGATGAAGATGATGATGGCGACGCGGCGGTCGGCGCCGGCGGCAAAGAAGCGTCCCGTGATCATGCTTCCACCGACCTGCCCTTGAGCGCGAACAGACCGCGCGGGCGTTTCTGGATGAACAGGATGATCAGCACCAGGACGACGATCTTGCCGAGCACCGCTCCGGCATAGGGTTCGAGGAATTTGTTGACAATGCCGAGCGAGAAGGCGCCGACCAGCGTGCCCCAGAGATTGCCGACGCCGCCGAAGACGACGACCATGAAGCTGTCGATGATGTAGCCGCGGCCGAGATTGGGCGAGACATTGTCGATCTGGCTGAGCGCGACACCGGCGATGCCGGCAATGCCGGACCCCAATGCAAAGGTCAGGGCATCGACCCACGGCGTCCTGATGCCCATAGAGGCGGCCATCCGGCGATTGGCGGTGACGGCACGCATCTGCAGCCCCCAGGGCGTGCGTTTCATCACGTAAAGCAACACCGCGAAGACGCCGAGCGCAAAAGCCAGGATCCAGAGCCGGTTCCAGGTGACCGAAAGCTGGCCGATCGCGAACGAACCTGACATCCAGGATGGGTTGCCGACCTCCTGGTTGGTCGGCCCGAAGATGGTGCGCACGGCCTGCTGCAGGATCAGCGAGACACCCCATGTCGCCAGCAGGGTCTCCAGCGGCCGGCCATAGAGGAAGCGGATCAGCCCGCGCTCGATGACAAGGCCGACGAGCGCCGCCACCAGGAAGGCGAGCGGCAGGGCGATGACCAGCGACCAGTCGAACAGGCCGGGAAAGGAATCGCGGATAACCTCCTGCACGACGAAGGTCGTGTAGGCGCCGAGCATGACCATCTCGCCATGCGCCATGTTGATGACGCCCATGACGCCGAAAGTGATGGCAAGGCCGATCGCCGCCAGCAGCAGCACCGACCCTAGCGATATGCCGTACCAGATGTTCTGGCCGGCATCCCACAGCGCCAGCGTCGAATTGATATTGGATATCGCCGCAGTCGCCCCGTCCTTCACAGCACCTTCGGAACTGGCCTCCACCGACGTGAGCAGCGACACCGCATCCCGATCGCCGCGCGCACCGATGAGCGCTATCGCCGCCAGTTTGTCGGCCTCCGGCCTGTCGGAAACGAGAACCGATGCGGCACGGGCCTGTTCGAGCAGCGCCTTGACGCTTGCCGCGCTCTCATTGGCGATCGCGGTGTCGAGCGGCTCGATGTTTGCCGCGTCCGGCGTCTTGAACATGGTGTCGGCGGCGGCAATGCGCACCGCCGGATCCTTAGAGCCCAGCGTCAGCGTGCCCAGCGCGTCGCGGATGACGCGGCGCAGCGTGTTGTTGACCTTGATCTTGGTGATGTCGGCCTTGGCTGCTTCGCCAGACTTTTCACCGGTGAGCACATCGAGCAGTTCGATGCTGTCGCCGCTCTCCTTGCCGACAAAGACTACTGAATCGGCCTTGCGGACGTAAAGGCTGCCCTCCGCAAGCGCGGCAAGCGGCCGTTCGACGGCTGTGTCGCCAGTTGCCGCAAGCTCGCGCACGATGGCTTCGATCGCTGAAAAATTGGAGGCGGTGGCGAGTTTGGCGACGACCGCGCGCAGATCGGATTCGCTGGCGTTCGACGGCAGCAGCATTCCCAGAAGGAGGAGCAGCATCAAGCCAATCGCGCGGATCAGGATCATCGGTTTCTGGTGGCTCTTGGAGGTTGAATGTCGCCTCCGGGCAGGCTGGAGGACGAGCCCGCCCGGAGGCTTTTGCGGTCTGGGAGGACAGACCGGGAGGATCAGTTGGTTCCCTTGCCGCCGCATTTGCCTGTGGCGACATTGAAGTTGCCGCAGGACAGAGGCGCGCGCCAATCGGAGATCAGGTCCTTGGAGTCAGGCAGGTAGTCGGACCACTCGTCGCCCATCACCAGGCCCGGCGTCTCCGAGACGGTTTCGAACTGGCCGTCGGCTTGGATTTCGCCGATCAGCACCGGCTTGGTGATGTGATGGTTCGGCATCATGGTCGAATAACCGCCGGTCAGGTTCGGCACCGAGACGCCGACCATGGCGTCGATGACCTTGTCCGGATCGGTGGTGCCGGCCTTCTCGACCGCCTTCACCCACATGTTGAAGCCGATATAGTGGGCTTCCATCGGATCGTTGGTGGTGCGCTTGTCGTTCTTGATGAACTTGTGCCAGTCGGCGATGAACTTCGCGTTCTCGGGCGTATCGACGCTTTCGAAATAGTTCCAGGCGGCGAGATGGCCGACCAGCGGCGCAGTGTCCAGACCGGCAAGCTCTTCCTCGCCGACCGAGAAGGCCATGACCGGGATGTCCTCGGCCTTGATGCCCTGGTTGCCGAGCTCCTTGTAGAACGGCACGTTGGCGTCGCCATTGACGGTCGAGACGACGGCGGTCTTCTTGCCGGCCGAGCCGAACTTCTTGATCGCCGAAACTTCGGTCTGCCAGTCGGAGAAGCCGAACGGCGTGTAGTTGACCATGATGTCTTCGGCGGCAACGCCCTTCGCCTTCAGATAGGCCTCGAGGATCTTGTTGGTGGTGCGTGGGTAGACGTAGTCGGTGCCTTCGAGCACCCAGCGCTTCACCGAACCGCCATCCTCGCTCATCAGATAGTCGACGGCCGGAATGGCCTGCTGGTTCGGCGCCGCACCGGTGTAGAACACGTTGCGCTCGCTTTCCTCACCCTCATACTGGACCGGGTAGAACAGGATGTTGTCGAGCTCGCTGAACACCGGCAGCACCGATTTGCGCGACACCGAGGTCCAGCAGCCGAACACCGCGGCGACCTTGTCCTTCGAGATCAGCTCGCGCGCCTTTTCGGCGAACAGCGGCCAGTTGGAAGCCGGATCGACGACCACCGCCTCGAGCTTCTTGCCGAGCAGGCCGCCCTTGGCATTCTGCTCTTCGATGAGCATCAGCATGGCGTCCTTCAGCGTTGTCTCCGAGATCGCCATGGTTCCCGACAGCGAATGGAGGATGCCGACCTTGATGGTGTCGTCGGCCGCCTTGGCGGGAACGCTCATCAGCAGGCTGGCGGTGACCACGCCGGCCGAAAACATTTTTGCTATTGTCGAGAAACTGCCCCTCATACTTTTAAACTCCCAAGCTGGTTAACTGCATCGGAACAGACCATGCAACGGCTGTGCCAATCACCGGAGCAAGGTCGGAGGATTTGAGATTTCCCAGCTCTGTCAGTCGGTTAATGTATTAGCTGCAGGAGATGAACCTCGCCTGCTATGTTCGAAACGAGAAAGGATCACCCATATCAGCCTAAGTTTTGCTCACATATAGGCCAATGCCTGAATTTTGAGCAGCATCATATGAGTGCTGGCGAGGATTGCAGCGCCGCGGCGAAATGGGCAAGTTTGAACCCCTTTAACGAGCGATCAAATGGCTTTCAGAGCTTCTTGCATTTTCACCGCCATGCTTCTGCTGGCGGCGACGACCGTAGCGCGCGCCGGCTTCAGCGACGGGAAGCTGCCGGACGGCTCCTATCATTGCGAAGTCTACCTGCTTGGCATGTTCCTCAGCCTCGGCGACATCACCATCAAGGGAAACGTCTATAGCGGTCCTGTGAGCTTCGGCATCGCGCCGCAGAGCTACAATTACCAGATGGATGCAGACGGCGTGATCACCTGGCTAGGTCCGCTGGGTGGCTATACCAGTGGCGGCAACTCGATCTCGCTTACGCAGGCGACGCTGGAAAGCGGAACCACCCCGTCCTTCGACATCATCATGAAGCAGCCAGACGGCGCCTTTACCGCCTCGACCTGCACGAAGCGTTGAAAAAAGTACGGAACCTGGCGAGGTTCCGTACTCCGAAGCACAAAGCCGCCTAGCTCTCCGCCGCCAGATCGAGCGCCAGCCGGGTCATATCGGTGAAAAGCCCCTGGCGTTCGGAATAGTCGGTCTGCTCGCCGGTTGCCACGTTGTCGACGACGGTCAGGATCGACAGCGCCCGAGCGCCGAAATCGGCCGCAATGCGGTAGAGTGCGCTGGTTTCCATGTCCACGGCGAGCGCGCCCTGTGCCTGTGCTTCGGCAAAGCGTTCGCGCCCCAGCGGATGATAGAAAATATCACTGCAAATGGTCAGCCCGGCCCGATGGTCGATGCCGAGTTCCGAAGCTCGGGCCAATGCCTGGGTCAACAATGCCGGATCGGGGCCGGCATCGGCACGATAGAGTCCAAAAACCTGGCCGCTCTCCGCATTTTCGCCACGCACCGATTGCGCGATCACCAGGCTGCGCAGCGCCATCTCGGCGGTCAGGCCACCGCAGGTACCAGTGCGGATCAGTGTTTTCGCACCATAGAAGTCCAGCAGCTCATGCACATAGACCAGGAACGAAGGGACGCCGATGCCGGTGGATTGGATGCTGACAGGTTTGCCGCGAAACAGCCCGGTAAAGCCGAGCGCGCCGCGGCGGCGGTTGACGCAGCACGGCGCTTCCAGAAAGGTTTCCGCCATCCATTCAGCGCGCTGCGGGTCGCCCGGCAGCAGCACCGTGCTTGCGTAGTCGCCTTTGCTAGCTTCGTTGTGTGGCGTCACGGCATGCTTTCCAAAACCCGTCGCCCGTTTCGCCTGCAATCATGGCAGTCTCACGACATTGCGCAAGCGGAGCGTTGGAAGGGTCAGGATTCCAGCATGTCCTTTACGATCGTGGCCAATTGCTTGAGCGAAAACGGCTTCGGCAAGAAGCCGAAATGCGCGTCGGCCGGCAAGTTCTTGGCGAACGCGTCTTCGGCATAGCCGGACACGAAGA
Source organism: Mesorhizobium sp. M0136 (assembly GCF_040322515.1). Lineage (NCBI taxonomy): Bacteria > Pseudomonadati > Pseudomonadota > Alphaproteobacteria > Hyphomicrobiales > Phyllobacteriaceae > Mesorhizobium > Mesorhizobium sp. M0136. The sequence continues at coordinate 40,432 of NZ_JAMYTP010000004.1, read as the reverse complement.
TAAACTTGATGTCGGGCTGCCGTTTGCGCAATTCGCCGAGCAGCGTCGGGCCGTCCATTTCCGGCATCACCACGTCCGACACCACGACGTCGACCTTGCCGCCGAGCGCTTCGTAGACCTCAAGCGCCTCGACGCCGGACGACGCCTCGTGGACGGTGTAGCCGCGCGATTTCAGCGCCCGCATGCCGCCCATGCGCACGGCGTCCTCGTCCTCGACCAGCAGCACCGTGGCCGAGCCCGACAGGTCCTTGGCTGAGTCGGCGATCTTGGCAGGTGCGGCCGGCGCCTCTCCAGCCTCGCCCGCCTTCCTTGCCTCCGCAATGTGCCGCGGCAGGAAGATACGGAACACGGATCCCTTGCCGACTTCGGAATCGCAGAAGATGAAGCCGCCTGTCTGCTTGATGATGCCATAGACCATGGACAGACCAAGGCCAGTTCCCTTGCCAACCTCCTTTGTCGTGAAGAAGGGCTCGAAGATCTTTTTCAGCACATCAGGCGCGATGCCGCTGCCGCTGTCCTCGACCTCGACCAGCACATAGTCGGCCGGTGTAAGTTCGCGATAGGAAAAGGTCTTGCATTCCCCGGCGCTGACGTTGCGGGTACGTACGGTGAGTTCGCCGCCGGCCGGCATCGCGTCGCGTGCATTGACCGCCAGATTGACCACCACTTGCTCGAACTGCCCGATATCGACCCTGACCGGCCACAGGTCGCGGCCATGGTCGATCTTGAGCTTGATGTCGTTGCCGACCAGCCGGGCAAGCAGCATCCTTAGATCGGCGAGCACGTCGGTCAGGTTGAGCACCTCCGGCCGCAGCGTCTGCTTGCGCGAGAAGGCCAGCAGCTGCCGCACCAGCGAGGCCGCCCGGTTGGCGTTCTGCTTGATGTTCATGATGTCCGGGAATGACGGATCGGACGGCCGGTGGTTGGTCAACAGCAGGTCCGAAGCCATGATGATGGCGGTCAGCACATTGTTGAAATCATGCGCGATGCCGCCGGCGAGTTGGCCGACCGCCTGCATTTTCTGGCTCTGCGCCATCTGGCCCTCGAGGGCCTTTTGCTCGGTGGTCTCCACGGCATAGACGATGGCCGATTCCTCGGCGCCCTCGCCGCCGGTGCCGTCAGCGACCGCATTGACGTAGAAGCGTATGTGGCGCTCCTCATTGCCGGGCAGCACCGTATCGATCGGCTCGATGTCAGCCTGTTGCTGACGTGCCTTTTCAAAGGCCGCGGCGAAAGCCGGCCGGTCGCGCTCGTGGATCACCGTATCCAGCCGCACACGCCGATCGACCGCGTCGCGATCGACGACCGAGGAAAACAGCGACAGGAACGGCGCATTGGTGCGCAGGATGCGGCCGGCATGATCGACGCCGGCTATCGCCATCGGCGTCGAGTTGAAGAACCGCGTGAAGCGTATTTCCGATGCACGGAGGTCGGCCGAAGCGTCCTCGCCTTGCGTCCGGTTGAGCACGATGGTGCGAGTCGGGCCGTTGAGCCCCTCTCGGCTGGCCGAGACACGATGCATGAAGCGCACCGGCAGCGCCTCGCCGGTCATCGTCGTCAGATCGAGGTCGATAACGGCATTGCGCGTGGTACCAGCGTCGGCCTTGACCGAACGGACCAGCGCCATGCCGTCGCCGGCGACGATCTCCGGCAGCGTGATGGCGCCGGGAGTGAAGCTGGCCAGGTCGATGCCCAGCCACTCCGCAAGGGTCGCGTTGATATAGGTGACGCGGCCTTCCTGGTCGGCCGAAAAGAAACCGGCCGGCGCGTGATCGAGGTGATCGATCGCCTTTTGCAGGTCGAGAAAGAACCGCTCCTGCTCGGCCCGTTCCTGCGAGATATCGGCAAGCTGCCAGGCAAGCATCGGCAGCCGCTGGCCTGGAACGCTGAACGCGCGGGCCCGGACGCGGTACCAGCGCGCGCCCGGTTCGGCGCCTGGCCGAATGGACTGCGCAAGCCGAAACTCGCCGTCGCCCGGCTGGCCGTCGCGCAGGCCGGACGCCAGCCGGTATATGGTCACCGAGGCCTCGGGAATGTCTGAAAGCAAACCTTCGACCGTCTTGATGTCGGCGGCCGACTCGGCACCCGTCATATCGGCATAGGTCCGGTTGGCGTAGATGATACGGCCTTTGGTGTCGGTGACCAGGAGACCTTGTGACATCGAATCGATGAAAGCTTTCGACAGTTCGTCGCTTGTCGAGCGCGGCGTGATATGCACGAAGCCGATCGCCGTGGCGAATAGAAAGCCGACACCGATCATCGCCAGCACGCCAAGCATGCCGAGCAGGAATGGATCGCCAAGTCGCTCGCGGAAAAGACCGAAGACGATCGCTGCCCCTGTCAGGACGACGATGAAAACGATGAGCCGGGTGACCGCGCCCGGTCGCGTGTTCTGGTCGACGATAGGTACCGGATAGAAATCGCCGCGCGCTTCCTTGGCCATGTGCCCCCTGCTCGTGAATTCCGGTGTCGGTTGAATCATATTCTCAGGGTCGGGAAAAGGCCCGGCGGCAGATGTCCGCTAAAAAGGCTCCCGGTTTCGAGCTGTTCACGAAGCGTGAAAGGCAACTTGCGGTGGCCTGCCGCAACAGTCTAGTGTCGCCTCTCTTCGAAAGCTGATTTTGGGGGAACCAATGCTGCAATGGCTGGATGGCGTGGCGGGTCCTGGTTATGCCGCAGCAATCCTATGGACGTTTGCAGTACTTGTCCTGCTGCTCATCATTCTTCTTATCATCAGGCTGGTCCGCAGCCTGACATTCGGAACATTCGTCGCCGGCGGCAGGAACCGCAAGACGCGGCTGGCTGTCATGGATGCCACAGCGGTCGACAGTCACCGGCGGCTGGTGCTGGTGCGCCGCGACGATATCGAGCACCTGCTCTTGATCGGTGGTCCGACCGACGTCGTCGTCGAGCGCGACATCAGGCTCTCGGCGCTGCGCCGCCCGGCATTGACCGGAGACAGCAGCCACCAGCCGGCAGCAAGGCCAGCTCAGACCACAGCCGCGCCGGCGAGGCAAGCGCCGCCGCAGCCGGCAAGCGCGGCCGCACCCCCTGTCCGAGCCCGCCAGACGGCGACGATGCCGGCAACAATGCCGGCGCCTACGCCGGCGCCGAAACCGGCATCGAACGTCACACCGTTGCCAAGTTATGGATCCGTCAATGCCAACGCCTCGCGGCATGCGCCGCAGCCGGCAAGACAGGACTCCCCGGCAAGATACGAGCCGCCGGCACAGCATGAGTCGATCGACGATGCGCTGATGAAGGAGCTGGAGGTTTCCCTCGACGAGCCACGCTTCAGCCAAACGGCGAGCAAGCCGGTGGCGAAGGTATCGCCCTCTCTCGACGACGAGATGACGAAGCTCCTCGGCGAGTTGTCCAATCAGAAAAGATAGGGCGATAGCGAACGGCCAATGAAAATGGCCGGAAAACCGGCCATTTCGAACGCTTTACCGATGCCGTGTTTTTCCCGCCGGCTCAGTCGTCGCGGTAGACCTTCTCGCGCCGCTCGTGGCGCTCCTGTGCCTCGATCGACAAGGTGGCGATCGGGCGCGCGTCGAGCCGCTTCAGCGCGATCGGCTCGCCCGTCTCCTCGCAGTAACCGTAAGTGCCTTCGTCAAGGCGCTGGAGGGCCGAATCGATCTTGGAGATGAGTTTTCGCTGGCGATCGCGGGCGCGAAGTTCGATGGCGCGGTCGGTTTCGGAGGAGGCGCGATCGGCGAGGTCAGGGTGGTTGGCGTTTTCCTGCTGCAGGATTTCGAGAGTTTCGCGCGCTTCGCGCAAGATGTCGTTCTTCCAGGTGACGAGCTTCATGCGAAAGTAGGATTTCTGCCGCTCGTTCATAAACGGCTCGTCTTCGGAGGGTACGTAATCGGCGGTAACGATGTCGTTCATTCGACTCACCCAACAAACCCCAAATTTGGCGCCTATATATTCGCGGACCGAAAACTGCACAAGCGCAATCGACGACAGTTTCACGCATTTGTTTATGTGGGACAAACCGACATTGGCGACATCATTCGCATGAACGGCACGCCCGAATTCGCGCATGATTCATTATGCTTGAGGGGGCATCGGCATTGCGCGCGAAGCGCTTCTGATGGCTAATTCCTGCGGCCGCATTTGACCGGTCGGTACCCGACATATCGGGGGTTTCGTGACCAAACTTTACCTGCTGAGGCATGCGAAGGCCGGCTGGGCGCTGCCTGGCGTGACTGACTTCGACCGCCCGCTCGATCCATCCGGCTTCGCCGACGCCGAAGCGATGGGCGTGCTGATGCGTTCCCGCAAATACGCACCGGCCCTCACCCTTTGCTCAAGCGCCAAGCGCGCCCGCCAGACGCTGGAAAGCTTGGCTGGCCATACCAACACGGGCCGGGTGCTGTTCTGTGACACCTTCTACAGCGACGATGCCGCGGCGTACCTCACTGCCATCCGGCAAAATGGCGGGCTGGATGCCTTGCTCGTCATCGGTCACAAGCCGATGATTGAGGATCTCGCCATGGCGCTGTCGGGCGACGGCAACGAGACCGCGCGGGCCATGCTGAACCACGGCTTCCCGACCTCCGCACTTGCCGTGGTCCGGTTCAACGGCGGACTTGCCGAGGCTGCGCCAGGCACCGGCTATCTCGAAGCCTTCCTGACGCCTGCGGATATCTGAGGCCATTTCAAAGCCGCGCATCAAAGCCTATATCGGAGCCTGACCGGCCCGAGAGAACAGATTTGGCATCATCGCTGACGACTTTTACCGACGAGGCCAAGATTGCCTTGGATACGTTGTCAGGCCGCGCTGCCGGGCTTTTCGCTCCGTCGCTGCGGCTTGGCGTGACCGGGCTGTCCCGCGCCGGCAAGACGGTGTTCATCTCGGCCCTTGTACACAATCTGGTCCATGGTGGACGCTTGCCGCTGTTTGAGGCACAAAAATCGGGGCGCATCGCCCGGGCTTTTCTCGAAGAGCAGCCGGACGACGCCGTACCACGCTTCCAGTACGAGGATCACATCGCGGCTCTTGTCGACGAGCGCGTCTGGCCGGATTCGACGCGTGCGATTTCCGAACTGAGGCTCACCATCGAATACGAATCGGCCTCTGGCTGGAGCCGCATGTTTTCCGCCGGCAAATTGTCGGTCGACATCGTCGATTATCCCGGCGAATGGCTGCTCGACCTGCCGCTGCTCGGCAAGTCCTACGCCGATTTTTCGCGTGAGGCCTTCGAGATGGCCGTGTTGCCGGTGCGTGTCGATCTTTCGCGGGAATGGCGGGCGCTCTCCAATCCGGTCGACCCCAACGCCGACGCCGACGAGATGACGGCGCGCCGTCTCGCCGAGAGCTTCGCGGCCTATCTCAAGGCCTGCAAGCTCGATGAGCGGGCGCTTTCGACCTTGCCGCCCGGCCGCTTTCTGATGCCCGGCCATCTTGAAGGCTCGCCCGCTCTCACCTTCGCGCCGCTGCCGAATCTGGACGGCCGGCGCTCCCGCTCGGGATCGCTGCAGGCTATGATGGAGCGGCGCTACGAGGCTTACAAGACGCATGTCGTTAAACCGTTCTTTCGCGAACACATCACGCGTCTCGACCGCCAGATCGTGCTCATCGACGCATTGCAGGCATTGAATGCCGGCCCCGGCGCGATGGCCGATCTGGAGCGCGCGGTCACCGAAATCCTGTCCTGTTTCCGGCCCGGCCGGGGCAACCTCCTGACCGACCTGTTTTCGAGGCGCATCGACCGCATATTGGTGGCCGCGACCAAGGCCGACCACCTGCACCACGAAAGCCACGACCGCCTGCAGGCCATCGTGCGGCGGCTAGCCGACCGCGCCGTGGCGCGGGCGAATTTCATCGGCGCCGACGTCGACGTCGTCGCCATGGCGGCCATGCGCGCGACCCGTGAAGGCACGGTCAAGCAGGGCCGCGAGACTTTGCCGGTCATTATCGGCACGCCATTGCGTGGCGAAAAAATCAACGGCGACACCTTTGACGGAAAGACCGAAACAGCCATATTTCCCGGTGACTTGCCGGAGAAAGTTGATGCGTTGTTCGACGTTTCCGAATCGGCCCGCCGGCAGAACAATGACGACCCCACGATCCGCTTCGTGCGCTTTCGCCCGCCGAAACTCGAGCGCACCGCCGAGGGCGTCACGCTGTCGCTGCCACATATCCGGCTCGACCGCGCGCTGCAGTTCCTGATCGGAGATCATCTCGCATGAGTGCGCCCCGCAGACCGGCGGCCTTTCGCATCGAGCCGGAGCCCCAGCAGAAGGAAGATTCGACGGCTCGCTATGCTGGGTCCGAGGCCGCGCCGGCGCGAAAGCCGCGTACCGTGAAGGCGGATCTAGCCGTGGTCACACCGGCGGAGATCGACGTCTTCGACGAGCCTGATATCGTCGCTGCCGAGCCGCCGCCGGCGATTGCGCCGAGAAAACGTTCGCTGCTTGGCAGCCTATTCTTCGGCGCGCTGGGCGTCCTGGTTTCGCTCGCCGTCGGCCTCTGGACCGACCAGCTGATTCGCGACCTGTTCGAGCGCGCCGAGTGGCTGGGCTGGCTGGCCGCCGGCATGGCCGCGATCGCCATCCTGGCGCTTCTGATCATCCTCGTGCGCGAATTCATGGCGATTGCCCGGCTTGCCGAGGTCGAAAAGTTGCAGAAGCGGGCGCTCGATGCGATTGCCCGTGACGATCCGAAGACCGCCCGAGCCGTGGTCGACGAGTTGTCGGTCTTTGTCTCGGCCAAGCCCGAAACCGCGGCCGGCAGGCGCTCGCTGGCCGAATTGCGCGGCGAGATCATTGACGGCGGCAATCTGGTGCGCCTGGCCGAGACCGAGATCCTTGGCCCGCTCGACGCCCGCGCGAAGGTGATGATCCTCGAAGCGGCAAAGCGTGTGTCCCTGGTGACCGCGGTCAGCCCGCGCGCGCTGGTCGACGTCGCCTTTGTCGTATTCGAAGCCGGCCGGCTGATTCGGCGGCTGTCGGAGCTCTATGGCGGCCGCCCGGGCACGCTTGGCTTCTTTCGCCTGGCGCGCAGCGTTCTTGCCCATCTCGCGGTCACCGGGTCGATCGCCGTCGGCGACAGTTTCGTCCAACAGATCGTCGGCCACGGCCTTGCCGCCCGGCTCTCGGCCAAGCTCGGCGAAGGCGTCGTCAACGGCATGATGACGGCGCGTATCGGCATTGCAGCGATGGAAACCGCAAGGCCCCTGCCCTTTAACGCTGTCAGGCGGCCCGGATTAGGCGATTTTCTCTCCGCGCTGACGTCCTTTGCAGCAAAGAAAGAGAAAGAAACATCCGTTTCCGGAACGTGACTATTGCCTTCGGGTGACAAAGCATTAACCAATCTTGTTCATGGTCGGAAGCGTCCAAACCAGCCTCTTTGTTGCCGGGTGTCGTCGATGAAAAGCGTTATTCTGTCCAGCGGGCTGCGCGTGGCGCTCGCGCTTGTCGCAACCGTCGGCATTGCCGGAAGGGCTACGGGGGCGGAACCGGACAAGCAGTTCTTTCGATCGGTCGAAGGCAAATGGGTCGGCCCCGGAGAAATCGTCGCCGGCAAATACAAGGGCACGAAATTCACCTGCAGCTTCACCGGCTCGACGCCTGACGGCAAAGTCGGCATGTCGCTCGACGGCGGCTGCCGGGTCGGCATGTTCACCCAGCAGATGTCGGCAACGATCGAGCACAAGGGCCGCCAGGGCTACAAGGGCAGCTTCATGGGCGGCGCCGCCGGGTCCGGCCTCGACATTATCGGTGGCAATGTCGTCGATGCGCACAAGGTGGTTTTCACCATCAATCGCAATCAGTTGCGCGGCGTTATGCAGGCGCTTGTCCCAGACGACAATTCGATGACGGTGACCGTTGCTGTGCGCGTCGACCAGCAACTGGTCCCGGTCATCGGCATGAAGTTGAAGCGGGTCGATGAGGTAGAAGTTGGCTCCATCGCTCCGAACTGAGCCTCCGGCATGAAAAAGGCGGCAGCCAAATGGTGCCGCCCTCTTTGACATGCAATGGGCGCTCAGCCTTTGATCGCCGCAGTCAGCTCGTCATAGGCCTTGCAGGCGTCAGCCGCTGTTGTGCCACCCGGAGACTTGGTTGTGACCGCTTGGACCTTGGCTGTGAGATCGGCTGCCTTGGCCGGATCCTTGGTAATCGCAGCCTGAAGCGCTGCAGTCATGTCCTGAGCCTTCTTGGTCAGCATCTCGGTCGTGCACTCCGGTGCCTTGGAACAGGCGGAGCCGGCAAGTGCCGCGATACCAACGGCAACCAGCAAAAACGTCTTCATGTCAGTCATCTCCTCAAAAAGGGCCGCGACTTGATCGTCGCTCACCCTCCACTGGCCGAAGCCGGGCGTCCTTAGCGCCGGATCGCTGGAACAAGCAACGCCCGGAGGCCCATTATCCTGTGCAGTGCGCCTGCAATATCGCTTCCACGACGCACCGGATTCGCACTGTTCGATCCGCTCCGAAGCCCCTATCTTGGCCGCTTGTTGCAAGAGAGCGGAACGGCAGGCATGGCGGCAGAGGCATCGAACAGCGATCTGATCCAGGTGGTGGCGCTGCTTGCCGCCGGCGTCGTTGCGGTGCCGATCTTCAGGCGCATGGGACTTGGCTCCATCCTCGGCTATTTGACGGCCGGCGTCGTGATCGGCCCGTTTGGGCTGCGCATCTTTTCCGAATCGGAAGCCATTCTTCATGTCGCCGAACTCGGCGTCGTCATGTTCCTGTTCATCATCGGACTGGAGATGCAGCCGTCACGGCTGTGGGGCCTGCGCCGCGAGATCTTCGGGCTTGGCGCGCTGCAGGTCGGCGTCTGCGCGGTCCTGCTGACCGGCGTCGGGCTGGCGGGAGGTTTTCCTATCGCGCAATCCTTCGTCGCCGGCGCCGGTTTCGTGCTCACCTCGACGGCCATCGTCATGCAATTGCTGGAAGAACGCGGCGAACTGGCCACGCCCAAGGGCCAGCGCATCGTTTCGGTCCTGCTTTTGGAAGACCTGGCCATCGTGCCGCTGCTGGCGCTGATCGCCTTCCTCGCGCCGGGCGGCGCCGATATGAGCCTGTCGGATCGGTTGACGGAGGTCGGTATCGGCCTTGCTGCGATCGTCGGGCTGGTGCTTGCAGGACGCTATCTGCTCAATCCGTTCTTCCGTATCCTGGCGGATGCGCGCGCCCGCGAGGTGATGACCGCAGCCGCCCTTCTGGTCGTTCTCGGATCGGCGCTCGCCATGCAGCTTTCCGGCCTGTCGATGGCGATGGGCGCCTTCCTGGCCGGCGTACTCTTGTCGGAATCGACCTTCCGCCACCAGCTGGAGGCCGACATCGAACCGTTCCGCGGCATTCTGCTCGGGCTGTTCTTCCTCGCCGTCGGCATGTCACTTGACCTGCATGTGGTCGTCGTCAACTGGCAGCTCATTGCCATCTATGTCGTCGCCTACATGATGATGAAGGCGATCGGCATCTATATCGTTGCCCGCGTCCTCAAAACCGGCCACCGGGAAGCGCTCGAGCGCGCGGTCTTCATGGCGCAAGGCGGCGAATTCGCCTTCGTCCTCTATTCTGCAGCGGCGGCAGTCGGGATCATCGATAGCCAGGCCAATGCGATGCTGACCGCTATCGTCATCATTTCCATGGTGCTGACGCCGTTGGCAATCATAGCCCTGCGGTATCTGACGCCGCGCGACGAGCAGTCGCTTGAAGGCATCGATGTCGCCAGCGGCCTAACCGGCAGCGTGCTGATCATCGGCTTTGGCCGGTTCGGCCAGATCGCCAGCCAGCCGCTTTTGTTGCGCGGCATCGACGTATCGATCATCGACAATGAGGTCGAAATGATCCAGGCGGCAGCCGATTTCGGCTTCAAGGTCTATTATGGCGACGGCACGCGGCTGGACATCCTGCGTGCCGCGGGAGCCGGGCGGGCACGCGCAGTGCTGATCTGCGTCGACAAGCCCGATGCCGCCGTCCGCATCGCCGAACTGATCAAGGCGGAATTTCCCTTGCTGACGGTGCTGGCGCGGGCCTTCGACCGCGGTACGGCGTTGCAGCTCATTCGTGCCGGCGTCGACTATCAGCTCCGCGAGACCTTCGAATCGGCGCTTGTCTTCGGCGGCTCGACACTGGAAGCCCTTGGCGTCGACCCAGAAGAGGTCGCCGAGGTCATCGAGGATGTCCGTCGCCGCGACGTTGCCCGTTTCGAACTTCAGCTGGCTGAAGGCATCCGCGCCGGGCGACGCTTTCTCAAAGGCAATATCGGCACCCCCATTCCGACGCCGCTCAGCACGCCACGGCGCGCGGGTCAGGCGCTCAACGACGAGACCGCCGGCGTGCTGCAGAAATCCGAACCGGCCGATTAAACCTTGGAATGACGCGAATGATGAACGAACTGGACGAGCGCGCTCTCTCCGTCACCAGATTCTGGCGCGACGCCGGGGAGGAGGCATGGTTCGAGAAGAACGACGCCTTTGATGCCGACTTCCGCACCCGGTTTTTCGATCTGCACTTCGCCGCCGCCGGCCGCGAATGCGACGGCTGGTCTGAACACGCCGAAGGTTCGCTGGCACTGATGATCCTCCTCGACCAGTTTCCGCGAAACTGCTTTCGCGGCACCGGCCACATGTACGCCACGGACCCGCTGGCGCGGCATTTCGCCGGGAAGGCAATCGCTGCCGGCCATGACCTGGCGCTCGACGAAGAGCTCCGCGTTTTTCTCTATCTGCCCTATGAGCATTCGGAGGACCTCGCCGATCAGCTCAAATCGGTGGAGCTTACCGCCGCCAAGGCTCCGTCCTACCTGAAATATGCGATCGAGCATCGCGACATCATTCAGCGCTTCGGCCGATTTCCGCACCGAAACAGGATGCTTGGCCGCGAGACGACACCGGACGAACAAATGTTCCTAGACGGAGGTGGGTTTTCCGGCTGATTTCGGGCACCGATGGCGGCAGCCTCAGGCCTTCCACCAATCCCGGCCTGACGGCAGCCGTTCAATGCCCGATGTGTCGACGGCGGCCAGCCGCTCCGACACGCTCTTGCCGGCGACCACAAGCTCCGGCGCAATTTCTGCCAGCGGTGCCAGCACGAAGGCGCGCTCCAGCATGCGCGGATGCGGCACCTCCAGCCCGGTCTCGTGGATAACGCGGTCGCCGAACACCAGAATGTCGATATCGATCAGGCGCGGACCCCAGCGCTCCTCGCGCACCCGCTTCAGTTTTCGCTCGGCGTCAAGGCAGAGATCCAGCAACTCTCGCGGTGCGAGCGCGGTCGAGATTTCGGCCGCCGCATTGAGGAAATCCGGCTGATCGAGCTTGCCCCAGGGCGGCGTGCGGTAGAGCGACGAAACGGCAACGACGCGCATGCTCTCATTGGCACCCAGAATGCCCAGTGCCGCAGCCATCGACCTCGCCGGATCACCGAGATTGCCGCCGAGACTGAGATAGACGGTATTATTCTGGCCAGACAACGGTCACCTCGACATGATCGAGCACACCCGGCACCGGGGCATTCGGCTTGCGCACGGTGATCTCGGCCTTTTTGATCTGCGGAAACCGCGCCGTCAGCGCCCTCGCCACTTCGAGCGCCAGCGCTTCGATCAGAAAGCGCCGCTCGCCTGTAATGATCTTCTCGATGACCGCAAAAGCGATGCCGTAATTGACGGTGTCCTCAATGGAATCCTCAACCAGCGCCCGCCCGGGATCCACCGTGAGTGCCGCATCGACATAAAAGCGCTGGCCGAGCGTCTCTTCTTCGTCCAGCACACCGTGCCGAGCGAAGAAGGCGCAGTTTTTCATGCGGATGACATACATGGCTCAGCTTTCCCCGATCTCACGCGCCAGCATAGCATCGGCAATGGCCAACACATCCACGTTGATTGCGACATCGTGGACGCGAAAAAGATGCGCGCCTTTGAGCCTCAGGATGACGCTGGTGGCCGCGGTTCCGGCGCCCCTTGCGGCTGCATCGCGGCCGGTGACGGTGCCGATAAAGCGCTTTCGCGACGTGCCGGCCATCAGTGGAAAACCTAACGCACGAAGCTCGGAAAACCGTGCCATCAGGTCAAGATTTTCCGCTGCCGTCTCCTTGGCGAAGCCGAAGCCCGGGTCGAGCACGATATGGTCGTCGGCAACACCGCTCCGTCGCGCAATTTCCAGCGACTTCCTGAGGAAGAAGAGCTGATCGGCAATCACGTCAGGCAGTTTCTGTCGATCCCGTCCCGTGTGCATGATGACAAGCCCGGCGCCGGTTTCGGCCGCGACGCGGGCAATGCCCGGTTCGCGCTGCAGGCCCCAGACGTCATTGACGATATGTGCGCCGGCCTGGACGGCGAGCCGGGCCGTATCCTCGCGATAGGTATCGACCGAGATCAGCGTTCCGCCAGACGTCGCGAGCGCCTCGATGACCGGCAATATGCGAGCCTGCTCTTCCTTTGCGGAGATCGCAGACGCCCCGGGACGTGTCGATTCTCCGCCGATGTCGATGACGGAGGCCCCCTCCCCGACCATGCGGCGCGCCTGGTCAACTGCTCTTTCAGGCGCATCGAACAGGCCGCCGTCGGAAAAACTGTCCGGCGTGATGTTGAGGATGCCGACGACCACGGCCTTGCCACCAATGTCGAGATGGCGTCCGTGGGCTAACTGCCATCGCCCTGTCATCATTGCCCATCAACCATGTCCGATCCCGCGGCGTGGCCGGGGATCAATTCCGTTGCGCCGGAGACGGCGGTAAAGCAAGGTGGGCAAAGAGGCAACACGATGAAACGATCCTTCCTTTGCGCCCTGATGCTCGCCCTGACCGCATTCCCGGCCAGCGCTGCAACTCTCGTCAAGACATATAGTTATTTCCCGATCGGCGGCAGGACGCTCGACGACATCGAGACCCAGCTGTCGAAACTCGGGCCTCAGGTGAAAAGCACCGGGTCGAGGCATCCAGGCGCTACCCAGATGGCGTTCACCACCCGCGTCAGCTATGCGCAAAAGCCGGGCTCGTGCTGGATTGCCGACGCTGTCGTCACCGTCAAGGTCAAGGTGATCCTTCCGCAGTGGCGCCGCCCGCGGAAAGCCGATGCAGGCGTCAGGCTGTTCTGGGATACGTTGTCCGCCGACATCAAGCGCCATGAGGAACGCCACGTCGAGATTGCCAAGAACCATGGCCGCGAACTCGAAGACGCCTTGAAGGCGAGCTACCCGGAAAAGACCTGCGAACTGGCCAAGGCCAAGGCCGCAAAAATAACGGCGGCCATGCTCGCCAAGCACGACCAGGAGCAGATGCGCTTCGATCGTGTGGAAAGCGTCAATTTCCAAAGCCGCATCCTGCGGCTCTTGAATTACCGCATCGAGCGCATTGAGAACGGCCGACTCGCTCCCGGCTGAACTCCGCGTCGTCGGACAAAGCCAATTTTGCCGAAACATGGTGCCAGCTTCGAAAAACTTTCGAGCCGCTGTCGAAATCGGCCTATAGCGAACGACATATATCGAGTTCGCAGGGCTCATCTCAAGGCACGAGAACACGGCCAATCTGTACACTCGACGCACTCCAGCGCCTCGCGGACGTGCACCCAAGCGTAATGGGATGAATGGATATGGACCAGGCTATCGACAAGCAAGCGATGGTGGAAACCAGCACGCCGCTGACCGAAACCGAGAAAAACGCCATCATCGGCGGCGTGCTCTTGTCGATGCTGCTGGCAGCGCTCGACCAGACCATCGTCGCGCCGGCGATGCCGACGATGGCACGTCTGCTCGGGCATGCCGAGTATCTGCCGTGGATCGTGACCGGCTATCTTCTGACCGCGACCGCCGTGGCGCCGCTCTACGGGAAGATCTCCGACATTTATGGTCGCCGGCCGACCGTCTATGCTGCAATCCTGATCTTTCTCGCCGGCTCGCTGGTCAGCGCCACCGCCCCCAACATGCTGGTCCTGGTTGTCGGCCGGGCGATCCAGGGCGCAGGCGGCGGCGGGCTGTTCGCCCTGACGCAGACCGTGATCGGCGACCTCGTGCCGCCGCGTGAGCGGGCTCGCTACGCCGCCTGGATCTCGGGCACCTGGGCCGTCGCCAGCATCGCCGGGCCGCTGCTCGGCGGCACCTTCGCCGAACATCTGCATTGGTCGCTGATCTTCTGGATCAACATTCCGCTCGGCCTGCTGGCGATGGCTATCATCAACAACCCGCTCAAGAAGCTGCCGATCGCCGCAAAACATCACCGCATCGACGGCCTCGGCGCGCTGCTTCTGGTCGCGGCCACCTCGCTGCTGCTGCTTGCCTTGAACTGGGGCGGCAGCGAGTATCCCTGGCTGTCGCCTGAAATCCTTGGACTGCTCGCCGGCTCAGCGGTGTTCTGGAGCGCATTCGCGCTGCGGCTGATGCGCGCGGCCGAACCGCTGATCTCGTTCGAAGTGCTCGGCAATCCGATCGTTCTCGCCGGCACGCTGTCGATGTTCCTGCTGCAGGCCGCCAATGTCGGTTTGTCGGTCTATCTGCCGGTCTACCTGCAATCGGTCGTCGGCCTGTCGGTCAGCGAATCGGGCACCGCGTTGCTTGGGCTGATGCTCGGCACGGTGGCCGGTGCGACCTTCAGCGCGCGAATGATCCCGCGCTTTTTCCACTATAAACGCATTGCCATGATCGGAACGGTTTTCTCGATCCTGTGCCTCGGCGTGCTCAGCCTGGTAGCCGGGCATGCCTCACTGTTGCTCGTCGAGGTGTTGACGACCTGCGTAGGCCTGGGCACAGGCACGACCTTTCCGGTTGCCACTGTCTCGGTCCAGAACGCCGTCGATCGTATGCACCTTGGCGTGGCGACCGGCGTTCTCACCTTCCTCCGCTCGCTGGGCAGTGCGCTTGGCGTCGCCATGCTTGGTGCCGTCGCCCTTGGCTACGGCCTGCCGCTGGCCAGCGAAGGCACGCAGCCGGCCGGCCATGTTGCCTCGGCCGTGCCGTTCGTGATGATCTTTCTTGCAGCGGCCGCAACCTTGCTGTTGTCGTTCATCACGCTCTGGCTGATGCCGGAAAAAACGCTTCGCGGCCATGCCGAGGCTGTGGCCCCAGCGTTGGCGGAGTAGACCGGCCCGACGAAAATACAGCGAGGTTCAGTCGACCACGCCGAGCTTCTTCTGCAAGCTGGTCGACGAGGTCGTATACTGGAACACAATGCGCTCGCCGGGGCTGACGATGCGCTTGGCTGCTTGCGCCATTAAGGCGACCTCATGGAAGCCCGACAGGATCAGCTTCAACTTGCCGGGATACCAGTTGATGTCGCCGACGGCGAAGATGCCAGGCACCGAAGTCTGGAATTTTTCGGTGTCGACCGGGATCAGGTTCTCGTGAAGGTTGAGGCCCCATTCGGCGATTGGGCCGAGCTTCATCGTCAGGCCGAAGAATGGCAGCATCCGCGTACACGGTACTTCGATATCGCCCTCCGGCCCCTTGATGATGGCGGACGCGAGCTGGCCGTCGGCACCGGTCAGGCCAGTCACCTGTCCAACCTGGAATTCCAGCTGCTTCATCTCCTGCATGGCATACATCTTGTTGACGCTGTCGGGCGCTGCACGGAATTCGGGCCGCCGGTGCACCAGTGTCACGCTCTTGGCCACCGGCTGCAGATTCAGCGTCCAGTCGAGCGCCGAATCGCCGCCGCCGACGATGACGAGGTCATGGCCGCGAAAGTCCTCCATCCGGCGCACCGAGTAGAACACACTCTTGCCTTCATAGGGTTCGATGCCCGGGATCGGCGGCCGCTTCGGCTGGAAAGAGCCGCCGCCAGCGGCGATCACGACGATTTTGGCTTCGAACACCTCGTTTTCGTCGGTAGTGACGCGGAAGCTGCCGTCCTCCAGTCTTTCCAGGCCCGAAACCATGCGGTTATAGGTGAATTCGGGCTTGAACGGCGCGATCTGCTCAAGCAGCTTGTCGACCAGACCTTGCGCCGAGATCGAGGGCCAGCCCGGAATGTCGTAGATCGGCTTTTCCGGGTAGAGTTCGGCGCATTGCCCGCCGGGCCGGTCGAGTATGTCGATCAGATGGCACTTCATGTCGAAGAGGCCGAGCTCGAATACCGCAAACAGGCCGACAGGCCCTGCCCCGACAATGAGTACGTCTGTCTTGATGATAGCGGTCATGAAGCATGCGCCTTTATGGGAAAACGGCGCGACACTGCATGACCATTGGTCCGCTGCCAAGCGGCAGCGGCAAAAATCGGCTTCAGCCCTGGCGGGCCGGCACGCGCACGACCAGCCCGTCGAGGGCGTCGCGCACCTTGATCTGGCATGACAGCCGCGAATTCGGCTGGACGTCGTAGGCGAAATCCAGCATGTCCTCTTCCATGGCTTCCGGCTCGCCGACCTCCGCCGTCCAGGCTTCGTCGACATAAACATGGCAGGTCGCGCAGGCGCAGGCGCCGCCGCATTCCGCTTCTATTCCCGGCACCGCATTGCGGATCGCATTTTCCATGACGGTTGAGCCGTTTTCGGCATCCACGTCAAAACGCGTGCCGTCATGGGCGATGAAGGTCAGCTTGGTCATTTGTCACCTGAAGGGAGTCTGAGCCGACATAATCACTCTGCCGGACAAGTCAACTGCGGCGCCAAAGCGCCGCTGTGTGGCGTTTCGGGAATAAGTGCTATCGGCTGATGGCGGCGACGAAGTCGCGCACTTCTTCGATCAGCGAGCCAAGCCGCTTCAGCGTGCCGGCGTCTTCGGGCCGGCATTCGATCGCACTGGCGCAATCGGCGATGGCGAAGGCGCCGACCCCGCGCGCCGAGCCTTTGAGCCCGTGTGCCAATAGCAGCCGCTGCCCGACATCCGCATCGACGATCTTGTCGCGCACCGACAGCGCCTGCTGCACGAACAGAGCCAGCACCTCCTGCTCGAGGCTCCGATCGCCCATCGTCTGGCGCGCAAGATGCCCCAGGTCGATCGGCCGCGCCCCGGCTGTCCCCGACACATCGCCGCCGGGCATCGAGAAGGCAATGCCGTTTTCGCCACGTATCACTTTGAGACTCCGTTCTTCGACCGCCGCAAAAACTAGGCGTATCCGGTGGACAACGGGTTAATGATTGGCCCGGAAAAATGTCGCGATAACGGCGCCGGAATCACGGCTGTGTTAACCTTATATTTAAAGTTTTACGTATCGGGCGGAATGCATGTTTTCTTTACCCGGCTGTGTCATTACGATACGACAGGTCCATTTTCAGCCTCCTGCGCGGGACACGCTAGGCAGAATCAATAAGCAGAACCATAGGTCCCGCCGCAGCTTGTACAGGGTAGCGAAGGCATGGCGAAGAAACCAACGACGACAAGAACGCTCGACAGCGACGTAGCCAGAGAACTCGAAAAGGCACTCGATATCGACCTGAGCGGCGATGCCGGCGGCGACTTCGACATGGCGGCATCCATGGAAGATCTGGAAGCGCAAATATCACAAGCCGCCGACGAGCTGGCGCGCGAAGGTCGCAGCCAGAACGAACCGCCTGCGCCGGACCAGACCCAGAACGCGGCACCAGCCGCCAATCAAAGCCAGAACGCAAATTCCGCGCCAAAGGCCAAGCCAGCTGAGTTGCGTCCTGTCGCAACGCGCAATGGCTCGCCGCCGGCAGCTTTCTCGCCGGCCAACGACGATCGTCAAAGAGACTATAAGACGCTCCTGCACACCCTCAATCGGCGCGCCTCGAACACGATCTATTGGGTCGTGGCTTTCGTGTCGCTGGCCTGGATCGCCGGTGCTGGCGGCCTTGCGAACCTGTTGTTCGGACCTGGCATCTGGAACATCCGCACCTTCGATCAGTTTTTCGCCCGTCCCGAGCTGATCGGCCTGGCGGTCGCGGCAATCGTGCCTGTCATCCTGTTCTGGGCATTCGCAGTGATGATTCGCCGCGCTCAGGAGATGCGCCTTGCCGCGCAGTCGATGACCGAGGTGGCCTTCCGTCTGGCCGAGCCGGAAAATCTTGCCCAGGATCGCGTCATGATGATCGGCCAAGCGGTTCGCCGCGAGGTGGCAGCCATGGGCGAAGGCATCGAACGCACGCTTGCGCGTGCCGTCGAGCTCGAAACGCTCGTTCACAGCGAGGTGAACCAGATCGAGCGCTCCTATTCAGAGAACGAGTCCCGCATCCGCTCGCTGGTCGATGGGCTGGGCAGCGAGCGCGAAGCGGTCGTCACCCATGCCGAGCGCGTGCGCGCCTCGATCACCGGCGCCCACGAGACACTGAAAGACGAGATCAACGCCGCCAGCGATATCATTCGCGACAGCATTCTCAATGCCTCGACCAAGCTGTCGATGACGATCAACGAATCCGGCGACACGCTGATCGACAGGATCAACGGAAGCTCGATGTCGATCTTCGATTCGGTGGAAGGCCGGCTCGAATCGATCACCGATCGGCTGTCGACGTCGGGCGAGGCCTTCGCCAGCCTGCTCGACACCCGCATCGCCAAGCTGACGGACACCACCGATGGCCTGACGCGGTCGCTGACCGACCTGCTCGACGACCGCACGAGCGGCATGGTGTCGCTGCTCGGCGGCGCCGCCCGCACACTCAATTCGGAATTCGAAGCCAGCCTCAACGGCATCGAGCGGACGCTTGCCGAACGTGGCCAGGCGCTGATCAGCGAGTTCCAGACACGCGCCGAGGCGCTCGACACCGGTACGCAGAAGCTCAACGCCGCGCTGGAGGCTCGCGCACGCCAGATCAACGAGACGCTGGTCGAGCGCGCGCGCGAAATCGCCCACACCTTCCAGGATAGCAAGGAGACGCTGTCGGCAATGATCGATCAGGGCAAGACCCAGATCGGTGCCGACATGGCCGACATCATTTCATCGACCTCGACCATGCTCGAAGCCCGCGCCGGCGATTTTGCCGGGCGCATGGAAGCGGCACGCCATGTCGTATCGCGTTCGTTCGACACGGACATCCAGCGGCTTGCCGATGCTCGCGCCGGCATAGAGGAAGCCGTCGAAAACCATAGCCGCAAGCTTTCCGAAAGCCGCGACCGGATGGCGGCGGCAATGCAGGCCGATCTGGCGAAGTTCGCCGAGGGTCGCGCCGAAATCGACGCAGCGGTGGCCAACCAGGTGCAGAAGCTTGCCGAAGGCCGCAGCCTTATCTCGCGCGCCCTTGAGGAGGATCTGCGCAAGGTCAACGAATCGCGCGCAGCGATCGACGCTTCGCTGGGCAGCCATCTCGAAAGCCTTGAAGAGGGTCGCAACAGGCTTGCCCAGGCCTTGAACGAAGACTCCGGAAAACTCGTGCAAGCTCGTACGATAATTGATGAAATGGTTGCCGGGCACGTCGGCAAGCTCGCCGAAGGCCGCAGCATCCTTTCGCGCGCGCTCGAGGCCGACCTCGGCAAGTTGGCAGAGAATCGCGCCGCCATCGACGGCCTCGTCGCCGGTCAGGTCGAAAAGATCGCCGAGGGTCGCGCCATACTCGCCAGTGCGCTGGAAGCCGACATCGCCGGCATCAATGGCCTCATCGAGGCGCATTCGGCGAAATTGGCGCAAGACCGCAGCGGCCTTTCCCAGTCACTCGATAACGACCTCTCCGACATCAGGAGTCTGATCGCTGATCATTCTGGCAGGCTCGCCGATGACCGCAGCCTGCTTTCGAAGACGCTTGAGGACGATCTTGCCAAGCTGGCCGAAAGCCGGTCGAGCATCGATGGGCTGGTTGCCGGCCAGGTCGAGAAGCTTGCGGAAGGCCGCGACATCCTCAAGCGCGCGCTTGAATCGGACCTGAACGCGATCAAGGGCGTCATCGCCAGCCAGTCTGAAAAGCTGGCGGAAGACCGTGGCCAGTTGTCACGGGCGCTGGAGAGCGACCTGGAGGCTGTGCGGGGCGTTGTCTCCGATCACATGAACAAGCTTGCCGAAGACCGTTCGACCCTTTCGAAGGCGCTCGAAGACGATCTCGCCAAGTTGGCCGAAAGCCGCTCGAGCATCGATGTGATGGTTGCCGGCCAGGTCGAAAAGCTGGCAGAGGGCCGCGACATCCTCAAGCGTGCGCTCGAAGCCGATCTGAGCACTGTCAAGGGCGTCATCGCCGGCCAGTCCGAAAAGCTGGCGGAAGACCGTGGTCAGCTGTCGCGGGCACTGGAGACCGATCTCGAGACCGTGCGGGGCGTCGTCTCCGAACATATGAACAAGCTTACCGAAGAGCGTTCGGCCCTCTCGAAAGCGCTCGAGGACGATCTTGCCAGGCTGGCGGAGAGCCGTTCGAGCATCGACGGGCTGGTCGCCGGCCAGGTCGAGAAGCTGGCCGAGGGTCGCGACATCCTCAAGCGCGCCTTGGAAGATGATCTTGCCAAGCTGGCCGAAAGCCGCTCGAGCATCGACGGACTGGTTTCCGGCCAGGTCGAGAAACTGGCCGAAGGCCGCGATATCCTCAAGCGCGCCTTGGAGGCCGATCTCAACACGATCAGGGGCGCCATCGCCGATCAGTCGCAGCTATTGACCGATAATCGCGCGCAGTTTTCGCGTGCGCTAGAAGCCGATCTCGGCAACGTCAACAGCCTTGTCGCAACCCACGCAGAGAAGCTCGTCCAGGACCGCTCGACCCTGTCGAAGGCGCTCGAGGACGATCTCGCCAAGCTGGCCGAAAGCCGTTCGAGCATCGATGGGCTGGTTGCCGGCCAGGTCGAGAAACTGGCGGAAGGCCGCGACATCCTCAGGCGCGCGTTGGAAGCCGACCTGGAGAGGCTTGCAATGAGCCGCAGCGAGGTCGACGAGATCGTCGCCGGTCATGTCGGCAAGCTGAGCGAGGGCCGCGACATGCTGACCCGCGCATTGCAGGACGATCTCTCCAGGCTCGCCGAAACGCGCAAGGATGTCGACCGTTCGCTGTCCGGCCATATCGACCAGATCGCCGCCAGGAGCACCGACATCTCCGATGCAATCGCTGCCGACGTAGAAAAGATCGAGCAGGCGTTCAGCCGGCAGACAGGCATCATCGAGGAGCGCGCCAGCACCATGGAGCGGGCGCTGTCGACGGGTGTCGACAACGTTCGCAGTGTGCTCGAAAAAAGCGCGGTCTTCGTCGCCGGGGCGCTGCGCGAGAAGGTCCTGGAAGTCACCAGCGCGCTGCATGAGCAGGCGGGCGCGGCATTCAGCGATGCCGACCGCAAGATCGCCGAGCGCGCCGAGCAGACCTCCGCTGCCCTGCTCGCCAGGGCTGAGGACATCGCCCGCACCTTTGAAGAGGCGGATCGTCGCCTTGCCGCGCGCGCCGAGGATACGTCGAGCACACTGATTGCCCGCGTCGACGACACGTCGAACACCTTGCTCGCGCGCGCCCAGGAAACGGCCGATCAGCTGGCAGCCAGAGCAAGTGAGATTGCCGGCACCTTCGACGCGGCGGACCACAGGCTGGTCTCTCGCGCCATCGAAACGGCCCAGTCGCTGGCGGCACGTGCCGGCGACATCCTGCGCAATTTCGAAACGGCCGACGAGCGACTGGGCATGCGCATCGGCGAATCCGCCGAAGCGCTCGCGGCACGCGCGTCGGATCTGGGTCGCATTTTCGACGCCGCCGACCAGCAACTTATTTCGCGCATTGCCGAAGGCTCCGAGGCACTTTCGGCCCGTGCGTCCGAGATCGGCCGCATCTTCGAGGAGGCGGATCATCGCCTGGTATCCCGTATCGCCGACAGCAGCACCGCCATCGGCGAACATGCCGACACCATTGTCGGCGCCTTCACCAGCACCGAGCAGCGGGTTGCCGAGCGCGCTAGGCAGACTGGCCAGGAACTCGCCGTCCATGCCCGTGAAATCGAGCAGGTGCTTGCCGGTGCCGACGAACGCCTGGCATCGAGTGCGGCTGCCACAGCGGCCCGCGTCGAGGAGCAGGTCGCCGGCGTCGAGAACCGCCTCGCCTACTCCGCCGAGACAATGGGCCAAAGGCTCAACGAGCAGGTCGCGAACGCCGAGGCGCAGTTGGTCTCCCGTGCCAACACGATCGCCGAAACCTTCACCGCGGTCGGCCAGCATATCGGCCAGAGCACCAATGACGCTGCAAAGACCATCGGTGCCAATACTCGCGAGCTCAATACGATGCTTGCGGCACGTTCGGCTGAAATATCGAAAATCCTGGACGAGACGGCACGGCCTCTGGTCGAGCGCTTTGCCCAGGGCGGCTCCGAGCTGCAAAAGAGCATGGAGGAGGTCACAGAACGTGCGACCGAGAAGCTGCGCACTCAAAACGCCGCCCTCGTCGACGCCCTCGCCAGCCGTACGGCCGAAACCCTGTCGGCCGTGGAAGGCGCGCGCTCGACGCTTGCCGACAGCGTTGCCGACCTCATCGGCCGCATGACCACCTCCAGCTCGCAGCTCGGTCAATTGATCGAGCAGGCGGCGAGCAATCTCGGCCAGGTTGAAGAACGCCTGACCGGGAGCACGCAAAGCTTCGCGGCGACCACGGAAAAGACCGCGCAGACCTTCGCCAGTTCGGCGCGCCTGGTCGATTCGAACACGACGCGGCTCACCGAGCTGTCGTCCTCGACCTTGCGCGAGGTTGCTTCTATCGCCACCAAGTTCGACGAGCACAGCCGGTTGCTTTCCAGTGCCTCGGACCTGTTGAGCTCGGCCCAGAGCAATCTCGAGCACACGCTCGAAAGGCAATCGTCGCTGGAGGACCTCGCCGTCGGCCTTGTCAAGAAATCGGAAGATCTCGAAAGGGTCATGCGCTCGTTCGAGAATCTGGTCGGCCAAACGCTGCAGAACGCCGAAGGCAAGACGCTGGAATCCGCCGACAAGATCCGTACCGCGATTTCCGAAGTGGTCGATTCGGCCACCAAGCGCTTTGCCGATGCGACCGAAGAGATGCGGCGTACCGCCGGCTCGATCAAGAGCGAGCTCGACCTCACCCGCGCCGAGCTCAAGAAAGGCGTCATCGAGATGCCGGAAGAAGCAAAGGAATCGACCACGGCTATCCGCCGTGCCGTTTCAGAGCAGATCAACGCGCTGAAGGAACTTTCTGAAATCGTTGCGAAATCTGGCCGTAGCGCCGACAGTTCGGAACAGCGCAACCTGCGTCCGGCGCCGCAAGCGCCTGCCGCACGCGCCGCTGAGCCGCCACGTCGCCCGGCTCCGGCTCCAGAACAGCGCCGTCCCCCG
The DNA here is from genome assembly GCF_040322515.1 of Mesorhizobium sp. M0136. Taxonomy (NCBI): domain Bacteria; kingdom Pseudomonadati; phylum Pseudomonadota; class Alphaproteobacteria; order Hyphomicrobiales; family Phyllobacteriaceae; genus Mesorhizobium; species Mesorhizobium sp. M0136. The sequence continues at coordinate 17,363 of NZ_JAMYTP010000004.1, read as the reverse complement.
CAGGCGCCTTCGGGCGAGGCGGCGCTGCGCGGCACGCTCGACCTCGAACGTCCCGCAGACCAAGCGCCACGCCAGCGCGACCCCAACGGCCGCACGCCGCAAGGCGGCTGGGTGCGCGACCTCCTGACCGGTGCATCGCGCGAAGACGACGCCAAGCCGGCGGTGCCCGCCGAAGCGCCGCGCCCTGCTCCCGCTGCTCGTTCGCCGCTTCATGTCGTGGAATCGCTGAACTCGCTCTCGGTCGATATCGCCCGCGCCATCGATCACGATGCCTCGATCGAGCTCTGGAACCGCTACCGGCGCGGCGAGCGCGACGTCTTCACGCGCCGACTTTACACGCTGAAGGGCCAGCAGACGTTCGACGAGATCCGCCGCAAATATCAGTCGGAGGCGGAATTCCGAGCTGCTGTCGATCGTTACTGCGACGATTTCGAAAAGCTGCTCAAGGACGTGTCGCGCAACGACCGCGACAACATCATGGCACAGACCTACCTGACCTCGGATACCGGCAAGGTCTACACGATGCTGGCACACGCCAGCGGCCGCCTTCACTAGAGCGGGCGATAGAGAATAAATGAAAAGGCGGGATTTCCCGCCTTTTTCATGCCGTACCGAATTCCATTGGCGCTGTAGAGTGCCGTGCCAGCAGTTCCGGCCGCGTCAGATCACAGTGTCGGTCCAGCGGACGATTTGCCCGGCCGCATCGCCGAACGCGGCATCGAGTGCGCCGACATAGGCCTGGTTGCCATTGCCCGAAACGGGCGCGATGGCGCTAAAGGTCTTCGAAGCGCGCACTTCACCGTTGCGGTCGTTCAACAGGCGCACGAACAGCTCGACCTCGGCATGTTCGCCGCCATCGACACGCACCTCGAACGAGCGGATCTCGACGATCACCTGATAGTCGATCGCCAGCCCCTCGCCTGGCTTGCCGACGCCGGTGAAGCTGCCCGAGCGCTGGAACGTCTCTGCCAGCCGCGCCTGTACGATCATCGGCAGCCGGTCGGCCCATTGCGCGCCCTTGAGATACTGGATCGATCGCGGTGATGGCTTGATGACGATGTTCTGGCTATCCAGCGCCTTGAGCGCCGAAGGCTGGGCGATGAGTATCTGGCGCCGGCTGCGGGCACGCGCTTCCAGCGACGGCGCCGAAAGCTCGAACGTATCCAGCGGCGCCGGTCTGCCGCCCGGCAAGGCCGCACAGCTTGCAAGCGAAAGCGCCAGCAACATCGCCCCGACCTTAGACCCACCCGATGTGATGCTGCCTGAACTGATCGACTTCAAACGCGATCCCCCCCGGATCGTGGAAACAATGCGCATCTGCCAGCTATGTTCTTGCGGTGGTCGGGGATCGAAGTCAACGGCGCACCCTGCCGTCGAACTGCCGGACCTCGCCCTCGCCGCCGGACAAGATCCTTTGTGGGTTGCGGCTGAGATCGGTTACCGCCTCTTCGATGCGGTTGATCGAACGGCGGCTGTCCTGGACCAGCGCTTCGACGTTTTGCAGCCCTTGTCCCGAGAACCGCGCCAGATTGTCGGTAATGGTACCGAGACGGGCGTTCAGCGTATCGGCGACCTGCTTGAACGATTTCAGCGTCGCTCTGGCGTCGGCTATGACGCCGTCGGCCTGGCCGGAGCCGAGCAGTTTGTCGACCTTGGCAAGGATACCGTCGACTCGCACCGAGGCATCGTTGAGGCGTCCTGCGAGTTGGTGCGCGTCTTTGATGGTTTCATCGATGTCATCGGCTCGGTTGGCGAACTTGTTGGTCACCTTGGCGATGTCGGCGGCAGCCTCGTTGGCGTTTTCGCTGGCCTTCTGGATATTGGCCAGCGCGGTGCGCACCTCAGCCGGATCGATGCCGTCGAGAACGCCGTCGACCTTGGCCAGCGTGCCTTGCGTCTTCTGGGCGAAGTCGTTGATCGAGCCGACCGCCGTGTCGACGTTCTTGATGACCGTGTCGAACTGCTTGCTGGTTTCCTTGAGATTGGCGGTGACTGTGTCGACATTGGCGACGATGCTCTTGATCTGGTCCTTGTCGACGGCGTTGAGTAGCCCTTCCGCCGCCTTCAGCGTGCCGTCGAGCTTGCCCGAAACACCCTTCAGTTCATCCGCCAGCGAGCTGACGCTGGCCAGGAACTTGTCGACGCCGTCCGCATTCCTGGCCAGTGCATCGGAGAAGGTCTGGACATTGTTGACGGTCTGCGTCAGCGGCCCGCGCACATCCTTGGTGAAGCCTTCGAGCTCCGAAAGGACCTTGTCGGCCCGGGTGAAGATGTTCTGCGCCGTCTGCAACAGGTTGGTGACCGCCGACGGGTTGGCAACGATCTCGGCGACGCGGCCTTCCTTTTCCGCCTCGTCGAGGAGTTTTGGCTCCTTGGGGTCGGCGCCCTTGAGCTCGATGTTGGCCTGGCCGGTGAGGCCGGCAAGCCCGATATCGGCCTGCGTCGACTTGGTGATAGGCGTATTCCGGTCTATTTCGGTGTCGGCGATAGCAGCAGTCGGATTGTCGACGTCGATATAGACACGGCGCACGTCGCCGACTTTGACGCCATTGAACAGCACGAAACTGCCACGGCCGAGCCCCGAAGCGGAGCCTGGAATGCGCACGCGCAGCACCGCCGTCTCGCCCCTTTCGCCGATAGCCGCCGTCCAATAGACGAAAGCGAAAGCCGCGAGGATCGCGGCCAGCGTGAAAATGCCGACAATGACGTAGTTGGCCCTGGTTTCCATTGCTCACTTATGGCTATGCGCGCGCCGCAAGATCAAGTTGCCGGGCGCGTTTTCCGCGGAAATAGGATTTTACCCAGGGTTCCTCGCTCCTGAGCATGTCGTCGATCGTGCCCTCGACCAGCACTTTCTTGTTGCCAAGCACCGCCACGCGGTCGCACGCGGTAAACAGCGTGTCGAGATCATGCGTGACCATATACACGGTCAAATCCATCGTATCGCGCAGCTTGACGACCAATTCGTCGAATTCAGCCGCACTAATTGGATCGAGGCCGGACGTCGGCTCGTCGAGGAAAACGATGTCCGGATCGAGCGCCAGGGCGCGCGCCAAGGCGGCACGCTTGATCATGCCGCCGGAGAGCTCGGAGGGGAATTTCTGCGCCGCCTCCGGCGGCAGTCCGACCAACTCCACCTTAAGCATGGCAAGTTCGTCCATCAGCTTCTTCGGCAAATCGAGATATTCACGCATCGGCACCTGGACATTTTCGAGGACCGTCAGCGCCGAAAAAAGAGCGCCATGCTGGAACAGCACGCCAAGCCGCATGTCGATGCGAAGGCGCTCCCTTTCGGTTGCCTTCTCGACGTCGACGCCGAACAGTTTGATTGTTCCCGATTGCTTGCGCGTCAAGCCAAGGATGGTGCGCAAGAGAACAGATTTGCCCGCACCGGAGGCACCAACAAAGCCGAGAATCTCCCCGCGCCAGATATCGAGCGACAATTTGTCGAGAACGACCTGGTCGGCGAACGATACGGTGATGTCGTGTGCTGACAGCACGATCTCGTCTTCTTTGGCCTTCGTCGCCACCTTGGTCGTGTTTGTGCCCGGCAGCTCCATCTCAGAACTCGATCGCTGCATAGAACATGGCGAAAAGCCCGTCGAGGATAATGACCACGAAGATCGACTTCACCACTGAGGCGGTGACATGCTGGCCGAGCGATTCGGCGCTGCCGCCAACCTTCATGCCCTCGACCGAGGCGATTATGCCGATGATCATGGCCATGAACGGCGCCTTGATCAGGCCCGCAAAGATGGTGCTGAGGTCGATTGCGACACGCAGCCGGTCGATGAACGCTGCCGGTGCAATATCAGAGTAGAGCCATGCAGCCAAAATGCCGCCGCCCAGTGCTGCAAAGTTGGCGATGATCGTCAGGCAAGGCAGCGCGACGACCAGCGCGACCAACCGCGGAAACACCAGCACGCCGATTGGATTAAGACCGATCACCTTCAGCGCATCGACCTCCTCGCGCATCTTCATCGAGCCGATCTCGGCGGTAATCGCGCTACCGGAGCGGCCGGCGATCATGATCGCCGTCATCAAAACGCCGAGCTCGCGCAGGATCAGCACGCCGACCAGGTCGACGACGAAGATGTCGGCGCCGAAATAACTGAGCTGATAGGCGCCTTGCTGGGCAACGATCGCACCGACGATGGCCGACATCAGCACCACCACCGGTATGGCGCCGACGCCCATGCGATCGATCTGGTTGAAGATCGCCGCCATATTGACGGCATGGCCACGGCCAAGCTTCATCTGAGAGCCGCGTATCGTGGCGCCGAGGATGTTCATTGCGGCCAGGAAATCGTCGCGCATCTCATAGACGCGACGGCCTACCGCCTCGAGCCCCCGAATGATGAAGTTGGGCGGCTTTGCCGGACCGGATCCGGGCTCGCGTCGAACCGCATCGCCGACGGCGCCAAGCAGGATCGAGGCAATCTCGCTTTGCCCCTGCATCTTGATCTCGACGCCCTTCTTTTCGAAGCTGCTCACCAGGCGATCGATCAGCCACGCCCCGGCAGTGTCCATCTTCTCGATCTGCGACAGATCGAGCGCCAGCGTCTGGAAGCCGCTGCGCTTCTCGATCTTGCGCATCTCGGCATCGACCAGCGCCACGGTGCGTGTCGTCCAGCTTCCCGAGAAAGCGCAGCCGAGAACGCCGCCCTCCTCGCCGATCGCGATGCGCGGCTGGTGGTCGGGCTCCTTGGCAGGGCCGCTTGCGTCGCGTTTGCGGATGGTCAACATGGCGTCCTGTTTAGCCTGACGGGGGCGAGCTGTCGATTTGCCGACATCCTCCTTGTGCACAGCCGGAGCAGAAAAATATGGCGCGTGTCATTTCGGTCGAGGCCGAGCGCTTTCCGATAGCCGGGACCTTTACCATTTCGCGCGGCTCGAAGACCGAAGCGGAGGTGATTTCCTGCGCCATCACCGAAAACGGCCGTACAGGACGCGGCGAATGCGTTCCTTACAAGCGCTATGGCGAGACCGTTGAGGGTGTGCGTGGCGCGATAGAGGCGATGCGCAGTGAGATCGCGCACGGCATCAGCCGCATCGCCCTGCTCGGTGCCATGCCTGCCGGCGCGGCACGCAACGCCATCGACTGCGCGCTCTGGGACCTGGAAGCGAAGATCAGCGGAACACCGGTGGCGCATACGATACGAACCGTTCCGTTACGACCGCTTGAGACGGCGTACACATTGTCGCTCGCCGAGCCGGAAGCGATGGCGGCGCAGGCCCGCGCCAACGCCCAGCGCCCGCTGCTCAAGGTCAAGATCGGCGGCGACAACGACATCGCCCGCATCCGCGCAGTGACGGCGGCGGCACCCGACAGCCGAATCATTCTTGATGCCAACGAAGGCTGGACGAACGACAACATCGTAGAAAACCTCGCCTTTGCCGCTGCGCAAGGTATCGCCTTGATCGAACAGCCGCTGCCGGCGGGACATGACGGTATTCTTCGCCACATCGCGCATCCGGTGCCGATCTGCGCCGACGAAAGCGTGCACGAGGCGAAGGATATTGGAGCGCTTGTCGGCCTCTACGACGCCATCAACATCAAGCTCGACAAATCCGGCGGCCTGACCGCAGCACTCGTGCTTCGCGACCGCGCCCGCGAACTGGGTCTTGGCGTTATGGTCGGCTGCATGGTCGGCACATCGCTTGCGATGGCGCCGGCCGTTCTGTTGGCGCAGGATGCCGATTTCGTCGATCTCGACGGTCCGTTGCTGCTAGCCCGCGACCGCATTCCCGGTCTCGTCTATCAAGGGTCGCTGGTGTCACCGCCCGAGCCGGCGCTGTGGGGCTGAACGCGCCGCAAGTCCGATCAGCGCCAGGCCCGTCAGGGCGATCGGGATCATGGCAAAGAAGCCGTTCGCGCCGAAGCGGTCGTAAAGAGGACCGGAAATGAGCGTCGCCACCGCCATGAAGAAGCCGTTGGAAAAATAGGCGATGCCTTGCGCCGCCCCGGTGCGTTCTTCCACGACCGTCTCACCGATCATCTTTTGCAGGCCGATCAGCACCAGCGCCACCGAAACCGCGTGCAGCGTCTGGATCGCGAAAAACCCGCCAACGCCAAGTCCAAGCGGCCAGATCAAAGGGAAGGCGATCCAGCGCACGATAGCGCCTGTCCCGGCAATCAGCATGATCGACACGATCGAGAAGGAGGCGAAAGCCCGAGTGAAGACGACGAACATGCATATCTCGGCGACGACGCCCCACCCCCAGAGCAGCCCAACAACCGAATCGCTGATGCCGATCGACTTCCAGTAGATCGACACGAAGCCGTAGAGAAACGCGTGGCTGGCGGTGATGACGCCGACCCCGGTCGAAAAATAAAGAAAATACGGGTTGAGGAGTTTTGATGCCGATTGCTGGATGTCGGCAGCCGAAAGCGGCGAGGCGCGGCGCGGGCGGCCGAGGCGCGGCGCAATCAGCCCGGCGGCTAGCGCGGCGCATAACGACACGAAGATGATCACCGGGACAGCCTGAGCACCGCTCGCCGACAAGATGAAACCGCCGGCGAGATTGGCACAGAGATAGGAGATCGAGCCCCATTTGCGCATGCCGGCGTAGTTCGAGCCGAAGCGGCGAACACCAGAAAGGGCGAGCGAATCGGCAATCGGCGAATGCGGCGTCCAAACGACCGTCAGCGCCAGGGATACGGCAAGTACCATTGCGTAGGTCGGCGGCAGGAGGTAGCCGGCGGACAGGATCAGCGATGCGGCGACCAGCGCAACATAGACATTGGCGCGATCGCTCGCTTTGTCTGCCAGCGCGGTAAGAAAAGGCGTCGTTGCCACACGCAGGAACATCGGCGCGGCGAGGATCACGGCTATCTGCTCGGCGTGGAATCCCTTGGCCTGCAGCCACAGGGGAAAATACGGCACATGCGTTCCGAGCGGCACGAAGAGCGTGAAGAAGATCAAGCTCATGCGCAGTTCGAAATGGCGTGGCTTGACGAGCTGTTCGGGCGAAAGCGGCGGCAGCGAGGACATTGACAGGCGATCCGTCGGCACGGCATTCAGCCGGGTCGGCCCACCACACCTGCCGCTGCATAACACGGCGAAAAAGTCGATGAAACCGCTGGACTAACCGATTGAAGCGAGGGGGGCCGGGTTTTGGTCAAGCCGCCTGGACTGCCCTGCCCTTGATGTCGATCGGCACGAGCACCTCGCCGCCGACCGGAGTCTCCGGCAGGACATGCGCCCAGTGCAGGATCTCCATCCGGCCGTCAAAATGCTCGACCACCGCCGTGCAGCTCTCCACCCAGTCGCCGGTGTTGATGTACTGCACGTCCTCGTAGCTTTCGATCGCGGCGTGGTGGATGTGCCCGCAGATGACGCCGTCGACGTGCGAGCGGCGCGCCTCCTCGGTCAGCACGGTCTGGAACGAGCCGATGAAATTCACCGCCTTCTTGACCTTGACCTTGGCCCAGGACGAGAACGACCAGTAAGGCAGGCCGAGCACCTGGCGCAGGCGGGTGATGACGCGGTTGACCAGCATCGCCGCGTCATAGGCGTAATCGCCGAGATAGGCGAGCCAGCGCGCATTGTGGACGACGGTGTCGAACTGGTCGCCATGAATGACAAGAAGGCGTTTGCCATCGGCGGTCTCGTGGATGGCGCGGTCGGCGACGACAATGCCGCCGAAATGCACGCCCTGGAACTGGCGCGCGAACTCGTCGTGATTGCCGGCGATGTAGGTGATGCTGGCGCCCTTGCGCGCCTTGCGCAGCAATTTCTGGACGACGTCATTGTGGCTCTGCGGCCAATGCCAGCTTCGTCTCAAGCGCCAGCCGTCGACGATGTCGCCGACGAGATAGATGATATCGGCATCGTGATGGCGCAGGAAATCGATCAGGAACTCGGCCTTCGCCGCTTTCGATCCGAGATGGACGTCGGAGATGAACATGCTGCGGAAAGTGCGGGGCTCTGCGCCGGACATCATTTGTCACCGTTGCTTTCGCGTGAGGCTATGCCCCGATTCATGCAACAACCGTATGACGGTTGCGATTGGTCCAGCCATCCGGATAGGTTGCCGCGGCAATCAGAGGAGAAAATCACCATGGATCTCGGCATTCGCGGCAAGAAGGCCATCGTCTGCGCTTCGAGCAAAGGCTTGGGACGCGGCTGCGCCATGGCACTGGCGGAGGCAGGCTGCGATCTGGTAGTCAATGGCCGCAGCGCCGACGTGCTGGCCAAAACCGCCGCTGAACTGCGGGAGAAATTCGGCGTCAAGGTGACCGAGATCGTCGGCGACATATCCAAGCCCGATGTCCAGAAGGCGCTGCTTGCCGCCTGCCCCGATCCCGACATCCTCGTCAACAACAATGGCGGTCCGCCGTTTCGCGATTTCCGCGCGCTCGACCGCGAAAAGATCCTCGAGGGCGTCACCCAGAACATGGTAACCCCTGTCGAACTGGTTCAGGCCGTGATCGACGGCATGGCGGCGCGCGGCTTCGGCCGCATCGTCAACATCACCTCGCTGTCCGTCTATGTGCCTATCCCCGGCCTCGACCTGTCGTCCGGCGCCCGCGCCGGCCTCACCTCGTTCCTCGCCGGCGTCGCGCGGACGGTGATCGACCGCAATGTGACGATCAACAACATGCTGCCGGGAAAACTCGACACCGACCGGCTGCGCGGCCCGCATGAACCCGGCAGTGTCGAGGATCCGGCGGCCGCTGCCGCGCGCAAGGCGCAAGCAGCAGCCAATGTTCCGGCCAAACGGCTCGGCACGCCGGAGGAGTTCGGCCAGATCTGCGCCTTCCTGTGCTCGGTCCATGCCGGCTACCTGACCGGGCAGAACATACCGGTCGACGGCGGCCTCTACGTCAGCGCGTTCTAGTGGTAGAATCCAACGCTTGGTTACCGTCTGGACGGCGGAAGAACGACCCTTTGCGGTTGTTGGGTTGCGAGCGCCGCATGATGCGATCTGACCTTTCCTGACATTCGCAGAAGGGAGAATTCCTTTGCCAATACATGCAACCTAGCGAGCGAATCCGATACCCGCGATCCCAATTCCCCCCACCAGGATCAGGCTCACGGCCCACACATTGTCGAGATTGAACCAGCTTTGTGAGATGAACTTGGGTCCGAGCCATCGATAGACGGCAATGGCGATAACACCGCCGCTTACAATCATCGCGGCCGTATGGACCACGGAGACGGCGGTGGCGGTGATCAGATTACCGGCCATGAGCGTGATAGCCGCCTGGTGTCCAACATCGAGATCGCCTGCCTGGCACAGGCCGAGATAAATCGGCACCAGCATTAGCCCGGCGCCATGCGCGGTGGCGGCCGCGAAAGACCACAAGGCCAATTGCGCCGGCGGGATACGGGCAAGAACACGCGGGTGGCGCCGGTTGATCAGGAGATAGATCCCGGCTGCGATCACAATCAACCCCGCCGCGATGCGAATCTGTCGTTCCCAGACGATGAGCGTCAGCATCGCGCCGAAGGGGAGCAGGATACCGATCATCGCCACGAAGTGGCCTATTGCCAAAAGGCCGAGCGCCCGAAACAATTCGCCGGCACGTCTGTCCAAAAGGCCGGCCGAAACGGCCAACGGCCAGCCCATGCCAGGATTGATGCCGTGATAAATGCCGCTGGCGACGACGGCCAGCCAGAGACCGGCCGTCGTCCACTCGCTCATCGCTTCATTGACCCGGGCAGTCGGTTACACCGACGGATAGCAGAACGAATCCGTCGAGCAATCGCCGCCTTCCAGACGAATCTGGTGCGAGCGATACCCCTCGGGGAACTCGACATAAAAGTCCTTGTCCAGGGTGATTCCACCGTTCTCGCCGACATTGGCCTTGACCATGGCTGCCGGAATACCATCGCGATAGAACTGATCGTCCCAAGTCGAATACAGGGAGTTGGTCCAGTAAACGCGTTTGCCGTCGCGGCTGATCTCGACCATTTGCGGTCCGCCCCTGTAGTCGCCGCCGCCGGGATGCTTGGTCTTGCGCGTGATGCCGCCAATATGGATGGACCCTGCAAGCTTAGGCTTCATCGGATCGGTCACATCGTATTGGCGCATCTCGCCGGTGCCCCAGCAGGATACGTAGAGGAATCGGTCATCGAGCGACAGGTCGATGTCGGTTACTAGCGGCGGCACCGCCTCGAAGCCCTGAAGCAACGGCGGCAGGTCATCCTTGGCGGCTGCCTCGGGCGGGATGGTCGCCGTCTTTTCGCAATGGAATTTGCCGCCCTCGCGCCACCAGGTCCAGATCGATCCCTCGAGGTTTGTCGTGTCGACGACCACTCCAAGGAAACCGTATTCCTTGACCGGGTCATGGGCGGGGCGGACTTCCAGCGCCATCTGGTGGTTGGCGCCCAGATCGATGGTCTGCACGTTCCTGCGTTCGCGCAAATTCCAGAAATGCACCCGGTGTCCATATTTGTTCGACAGGAGGTCTTCAGGCACGATGCCCTGCTCGAACTGGGGCGGAAGGGCCCACTCGCTCGACACCATGTAGTCGCGTGGCAGGTTCCACCAGAAATCATACTGCTTGTCCTGCGGCCCGCGATCGATCTCGTAGCGCCCGATGACGTCGAACGTCTGGCAATCCATGACAAAGATGCCGGGAGGTCCGTCGGTGCCGTCAGGGCCACCGCCCCCAAGCGTCGAGACATAAATACCTTCCGGACCGCAGTGAATCGTATGAGGCCTGGAATAGCCCGTCTTGGCAAACACTTCTTCTGGCTCGATGACCTTGTGGATCTTGGCCTTGGTCGGTCCGCCCTTGGTGTCGATGACGTAAATGCGCGAAGATCGAATACCGGGAATGATCAGAAAGCGGCGCTCGAGAAACGGGTGACCATTCAGCGGCGAAAGGGCCGAAGAGCACGCGTTCCAGCCGAAATGGTGAAACTCGTCGCCCTTGTTCGGCATTATCACGCTATGGACGACCTTGCCGTAGTCCTTCGACTTCGGGTTTACGTCAACTATGGCTAGTCCATCTGGCTGAGAGAAGTCGGGACTCAACATCAAAGTGTAGGCAAAATCTTCGGCTGGCGCCTGCATTGCGAGCTTGGCAGTCGCATGGAAAGTCGGGTCTGGCCGTACAGTCATTGTCGTCCTCCCTTGGCAGGTTAAGCAGTCCGACCGACAATCAGGGGCACGATCTGTGATGCGTTTGGATGTCCGCCGAAAACGTCGGGGCGCTTTGTTGTTCGCACGCTGTTTCGTGCGACTTTTCGAAGAATCTCACGGATTTTGGAGAACTGCAATCTCGACTTGTTTCGCCGCGAGGCCTCTGTGAGCGACGAGCGCCACAAGACATTCGAACTGGGCGGCGTACCTCGCCGCAGCACCCCGCCTATCGCCCCAACATCTCAATGGCAGACCGCACAGGAGGGCGGGGGTGCAAGCCGCAAGCTCGCCCTTGCGACATATCATCTCTCGAAAAGCCTCGGCTGCATGCTAAGAGACTCAAAACACCAAACGGACTGAACTGAGGAGGCGGCCGTCATGACAGGCGAAAGCAAGAAGGCGGCCCGATCCGACCTCGACGAAGCGGCGCTCTATTTCCATAAGCACCCCCGTCCCGGAAAGCTTGAAATCCAGGCGACGAAGCCGCTGGGCAATCAGCGCGACCTGGCGCTTGCCTATTCGCCGGGCGTCGCCGCCCCCTGCCTTGAAATCCGCGACGACCCGGCAACCGCCGCCGACTATACAGCCCGCGCCAATCTGGTCGGCGTTGTCACCAACGGTTCGGCGGTGCTGGGCCTCGGGAATATCGGTCCGCTCGCCTCCAAGCCGGTGATGGAAGGCAAGGCGGTGCTGTTCAAGAAGTTCGCCGGCATCGATGTCTTCGACATCGAGATCGACGCACCGGGCATCGAGCGCATGGTCGAAACGATCTCGGCGCTGGAACCAACCTTCGGCGGCATCAACCTGGAAGACATCAAGGCGCCCGAATGCTTCGAAGTCGAGGAGCAGTTGAAAGCCCGCATGGGCATACCAGTCTTCCATGACGACCAGCACGGCACCGCCATCATCGTCGCCGCCGCCGTGCTCAACGGGCTGGAATTCGCCGGCAAGTCCATCTCGGACATCAAGATCGTCACGTCGGGCGCTGGTGCTGCGGCGCTTGCCTGCCTCAACCTGCTGGTCTCGCTCGGCGCGCGGGTCGACAACATCTGGGTCACCGACCGGTTCGGCGTCGCCCACAAGGGCCGCGTCGAGGAGATGGACCGCTGGAAAGACCCTTATGTGAAGGACACCGAGGCGCGTACGCTGGCCGACGTTCTGCCCGGCGCCGACGTGTTTCTCGGCCTGTCTGCTGCCGGCGTGCTGAAGCCGGAATTGCTCCACCACATGGCGCCAAAGCCGCTGATCCTGGCGCTGGCCAATCCCAATCCCGAAATCATGCCGGAAGCAGCACGGGCGGCGCGGCCCGACGCGATGATCTGCACCGGCCGCTCCGATTTCCCCAATCAAGTCAATAACGTACTCTGTTTTCCTTACATCTTCCGTGGCGCGCTGGATTGCGGCGCAAGCGCCATCAACGAAGAGATGAAGATGGCTGCTGTGCGAGCGATTGCAGCGCTCGCCCGCGAAGAGCCGTCCGACGTTGCCGCGCGTGCCTATTCCGGCGAGACGCCGATCTTTGGTCCGGAGTTCCTGATCCCCTCGCCTTTCGATCCGCGGCTGATCCTGCGCATTGCCCCTGCTGTCGCCAAGGCAGCTTGCGAGACCGGCGTCGCGACCCGGCCGATCACCGATTTCGCCGCTTATATCGACAAGCTGAACCGCTTCGTCTTCCGCTCCGGCCTGGTCATGAAGCCGGTGTTCTCGATGGCCAAGACGTCGAGCGCCAAACGCGTCATCTATGCCGACGGCGAGGACGAGCGCGTGCTTCGCGCCGCCCAGGTCGTGCTCGAGGAAGGCATTGCCGAACCGATCCTGATCGGCCGCCCGCATGTCATCGAGGTGCGGCTGAAGCGCTACGGGCTGCGCATTAAGCCGGGCGTCGATTTCGGCTTGATCAACCCGGAAGACGATCCGCGTTACCGCCACTATGTCGACCTTTTGATCGAGCTTGCCGGCCGGCGTGGGGTGACGACGGAAGCCGCGCGCACCATGGTGCGCACCGACAATACGGTGATCGCGGCCCTTGCCCTGAAGCGCGGCGACGCCGACGCCATGGTCTGCGGGCTCGAAGGCCGTTTCGAGCGCCATTTGCGCAACGTGACGCTGATCATCGGGCCGCGCCCCGGCATTCGGGATCGCGACCTGTCGACGCTGTCCATGCTGATCTCGCAGCGCGGGATCATTTTCCTCACCGACACCCATGTCTCCGTCGATCCGACCGCCGAAGAAATTGCGGAAATGACCGTTTTGGCGGCCGAGGAAATTCAGCGTTTCGGCATTGAGCCCAAGGCAGCGCTGCTGTCGCATTCTGATTTCGGCTCCCGCGATTCGCCAAGCGCCATGAAGATGCGGCAGGCGGCGGCGATCCTGGCGCGCATCGCGCCCGACCTGCAATGCGACGGCGAGATGCATGCCGACTCGGCACTATCGGAGCAGCTGCGCCAACGCGTCTATCCGCATTCGCGGCTGAAGGGCGAAGCCAATCTGCTGGTGTTTCCCAATCTCGATTCGGCGAACATCACGCTGACCGCGCTGCGCACGATGATGGACGCGCTGCATGTCGGCCCGATCCTGCTCGGCACCGACAGCCCGGCGCACATATTGACACCGTCGGTCACCTCGCGCGGCGTCGTCAACATGACGGCACTGGCAGTGGTCGAAGCCGCGCATAAGGCGCAAGCCATCGTCGATCTGGGCTAGCGGTGGGCCTTCTCAGACTGGCTTGAACCGGAAATGCCCTGTCTGCCTGAAGGCAAACAAAGTGTCCTCTTCTCTGGCGCCGCCGCCGATGTTGTGAATAACCAGCCTTCTTGTCGGCACCACAGTGGAGTGATTGGACGACACGATGGCAATATGCGACAGATTGCCGGGCAGCATCTGGGCGACGAGATCCCCAGGCCGATAGTCGGCGGGGTCTTGGCTGACGGGCAAGGCAGCACCGCGCCGCTCGAAATAGACCGCAAGATTGGGCACACGGCGGTGGTCGATGTTGCGGTCGGGCGCCTTCAAGCCCCAAGCCTTCGGATAGGTGGCGAAATTGGCCCGCATGTCGTCATGCACCAATTCTTGCAGGTCGAGATCGAAGGCGCGGCGATAGGCACGGATCACGACATCCGTGCACACACCCCGCTCAGGCTCAACGTCACCGCCCGGATAGGCCAGGTGTGTATAGGTCGGATCGTAGAGCGTGGTGACGCCGATCTGCTCACGAGCGGCTTCGACCAATCTGGTGCCCCAATCCGGCGTGACGAGCTTTTCCTGCGCCATGGCGACCGGCATCGCCAGGCATAAAAGACCAAATTGCACCGCGGCTCGACGGGTAATCGAGGTCATCCCAAGCCTCCGGGCATTACTGAATCCAGGCATTCTTCTCGGCGAATACGCCTTTTTCGTGCAACGCCAGGATGTCGCGGTACTGGCTCTGTCCGACAAGGCCGTGGGGGGTGGTCGGCATGACAGCCCTCGTCGTGATCGCGCACAGGCGCAAGCCATCGCCGATTTGAGCCGAAGCCGGAATCGGCGGTATGCTAAACGAATGGTTAACCGCGAGCGCGGTAGTTCTGAATGACAGGCAGGTGGAGGTCCGGAGGGATGACGGGCGCACATTGCAAGCTGACGCGGGCAGCCGCGCTGCTCGGCGTCCTGCTACTGTGCGGCATTGCCGTCACTCAGTCGCAGGCCGCTTCGCGCCTCTGCCGCCAGCTTGAAGCCGATCTTGGCGCCGCTTCTCGTGGTGGCGGCGGCAAGCCGGGCCTGCTCAGGAAATACGACGACGCGATCGTCCGGCAGCGCCAGCAGATTTCAAAAGCCGTCAGCCAGTCCAGCAGCGCCGGCTGCGGCTTCTCGCTGTCTCGCCGCAACGCCAACGCATGCGCGGCACTCGACGCCACCATCGATCGCATGGCTGCCAATCTCGACGCCTTGCAGGCCAAGCGCAGTGAGCTTGCCGGCGGTGGTTCGCGACGCGATCGCGCGCGCATATTGGCCTCGCTTGACGCCAATGGCTGCCGCGATGATGCGGCGTCGACGCCCACACCGGACCGCGAAGCCAGCCGTGAAAACGGCAACCGAAGCCTGCTCGACCAGCTTCTGGGCAGTGAACCTGGTGCGCCCGACCAGCCCGAAGAGCTCGACCAGGCTGAAGAGCTAAGTCAGCCGCGCAACATCCGCAGCATCCTCAACAACGCCGACGAGTTGGGCCAGCCGCGACGCGAATTCCGCACCATGTGCGTGCGGACCTGCGACGGCTATTTCTTCCCGATGTCGAATGCTGCCTCGCTGGGCGATTTCGAGCGCGACCAGAAGAACTGCGAATCGAGCTGCCCCGGCACCGAGATGCAGGTTTTCTACACGCGCGGCATGAACGACGATTCGGCGTCGATGACGTCTTCAGTGACCGGCAGGCCTTATATCGAACTGTCGACGGCCTACCTTTACAAGCAATCCGACACGCCCCGGCCGCCGACCTGCGGCTGCAATGCCGTGCAGAATTTCCAGATCATCGCCGGCAACCCGCCAACCCCGGCACAATCCAAGGCGAGCGTGGAGACCACCCCGTTCATTCCGCTGCCGGTTGCCAAGCCTGATCCGGGCGCCGACCCGGAGACCTTGGCCAATTCGCAAGGCGGCCTCGACCGTGAGGCGGCCAGACGGCTTGCCGCCAAACCTGTGCCCTCGCCGACGTCGCTGCCGCCGCCGGAGCAGCGCAAGGTCAGGGTCGTCGGGCCAACGTTCCTTCCCGACCCAGCAGCGGCAACAGATCTGCAAGCTCCGGACCGGAAGACTGTCCCGTAAGCGCCAGCCTGAGCGGCATGAACAGGGCCTTGCCCTTGCGGCCGCTCGCCGCTCGGATCTTGCCCGTCCAGTCCTTCCAGACGGTGCCGTTCCAAGGCTCTTCCGGCAGCAGCTCGAATGCCTGGCGAAGAAAGTCGCGGTCCTCGTCGGAAAACTCCGCCGGCTCCTCTGGACCGTCTCGAAGCGTACGCCACCAGATCGCCGCATCGGCCAGTCTGTCGAGATTGCCGCGCACCGCCAGCCAGAAAGGCTCGGCCTGTTCGCCGGAGATGCCGAGCACGATCAGCCGGTCGCGCGCCTCTGAAAACGGCATGTGGTGCAGCAGCGTGCGGTTGAGCACGAAGAGCTCGTCTGAGTCGAATTTGGCGGCGGATTTCGATGTTGCAGCCGGATCGAAGCGCTCGGCTAGCTCGGCCATCGTTGGCACCGCTACGACGTTTTCCGAGGTACCGACGAGCACCGCCAGCGAAGCCACCGCCATCGGCTCGATGCCGCTCTCACGCAGGCTCTGGATGGACAGCGCGCCGGTGCGCTTCGAAAGTCCCTCGCCTGATGCCGTTGTCAGGAGATTGTGGTGGCCGAACGCCGGCGGCTCCGCGCCAAGTGCTTGGAACAGGGCTATCTGAACGCCCGTATTGGTGACGTGGTCGTCGCCGCGAATGACATGGCTGACGCCCATGTCGATGTCGTCGACAACCGAAGGTAATGTATAGAGGTAGGTGCCGTCCTCACGCCGCAGAACCGGGTCTGAAAGCGAGGCGAGGTCGACGGTTTCTTCGCCGCGCACCAGGTCGTTCCAGTGGATTTCGGTGCGCTCCGGCTGCAGCGGATCACTGGTGAAGTTGGGCAGCAGAAAGCGCCAGTGCGGCCGCCGCCCATCGGCCCCATATTCCGCCACCTGCTCAGCTGTCAGCGTCAACGCCTCACGGCCATAGACTGGCGGCAGGCCACGCGTGCGGCGCACCTTGCGCCTCAGGTCGAGCTCTTCGGGCGTCTCATAGCAAGCATAGACGAGGCGCGCCTCCTTCAGCTTCTCCAGTGCGGCATCGTAGATTTCCACGCGCCGCGACTGGTACTCCGTGGCGTCGGGGAAGATGCCCAGCCAATGCAGGTCATACAGGATAGCGTCGGAAAACTCCTGCGTCGAACGGGCAACGTCGGTGTCGTCGAAGCGCTGGATGAAGCGGCCTTTGTTCTTGATGGCGAACAGCCAATTGAACAAAGCGGTGCGCGCATTGCCGATATGGATGCGGCCGGTCGGTGACGGGGCGAAACGGACGGTAACTGTCATGAGCGGGGCGTACCGGATGGTTTTGCTGTTGACAAGACGCGCCCCCGCGCTCGGCGGCAGACATAGAACATGACAAAGGCGAAGAAAAGACTGCAGCGCCCCCCCGGGATAAACAACAGGGGCGCCGGTAACCTGAGAAAAAACAACCCTTTGTGCGATGTGTAAATAAACAATTGAT